>CAYWWR010000044.1:0-11007 GCA_964462165.1 uncultured Nitrosopumilaceae archaeon | reverse complement strand
GACTCGGCAGTGGTTGCACTGTCAAATCTGAAATTTATGGAAAGTCTATCCAAGAATGAAAAGTTTGCCAAGATGACTGGCGGCTAGATTGGTGTAACGACGGTTCCTTCTGATGTTGACTTGAAATCATAGATTGCATCAATGTTTGAATTCTCAAATATGTCCGAGTCATGCGTGATTATGATGAATTGAGAAGTTGCATCAATGTTTGATTCAAATGCTTGTGCAAGTACATTTACAAGAGATTTTCTTCTCTCTTGGTCCAAGTGAGTAGTTGGTTCATCAAGAATGATGAAATTCAAATTTGATGATCCCATGAAATGAGCCATTCCAAGGCGTAATGCCAGTGCTACACTTACCTTCTCCCCTCCACTCAATGATTCTAAATCAAGTTCCAAATTCCCTGCATGACATGTGATTCCAATGTCTCTTGCCTTGTCTTCAAGTGTGATTCTCTGAATTTTTACATTAAATGTTGAAAGATATTCAGAGGCTTTTTGTGAAATTGTATTCAATGCCCAAGAACGAAGGCTTGTAGCAACAGGGCCGTCTCTGTTGTAAATATGATTACGTATTGTCTCAAGGTTTGAAACATATTGTTTTACTTCTTGTAATTCTAATAACACTTGAGAAATTTTTTCAGAATCGTCTTGGTATATCTTTAATTTGGTATTTACGGCAACAATCTCTTGATCTAATGTGTTTAGTTCTCTCCTTTTTTGTTCAGTCTTTAATTTTAGCTCTCTGAAAGAGTTGATGTTAAAATCTCTAGTCTCTTCCGCTAGTATTGATATTGATTTTATTACACTAGTTGAATATTCATCAATTACATATTGCATGAGATTTCCAGTGTTTATCTCAAGGGGGATGTCTCTTGTATTGGCCTTTAATCGTGATATTTCTTCTTCTAATTTGCTCAAATCGCTTTGACTTTTGATATTATTTGAAGACAGGATTCCTTCTGCTTTTATAATTTGTTGAAGTTTTACATCTAGTTCTCTCTTCTTGGTCTGAATTACAGTGTTTTCTTTTGTAATTGTCTCTGTTTTCTTTTTTAGTACGTCAAGTTCAAATGTGATGTGGTTTTCGTCAAACAAGGGGTTTAGCTTCTCAACTTTAGAGTCACAGACAGGACATTTGCCGTCAACCAAGTGAAGTCTGTTTGCAATGTCTTGTTGGCTTTGTATTGATGCAATTTTCTCTCCCATTTGTCTTAATTCTGTATTGATTCTATCAATGTCTGATTGCGCTTGCACTGCCTCTGATTCTACTTGTGATTTGACAGATGAAATTGACAAGCTGTTTGAACATTCAGCAAGTCTTTTTTCCTTCTCTACAAGATCTTGTTTCATTTTGACTATGGAGTCTCTTATGTGTCTGAGGAGATCTTCTTTTTTGTTATCTATTTCTTTTATCTTTAGTTCTTTAGGTATGCTTGATTCTATATTTTGCTGTAAAGTGGCAAACTCGTTTTCTTGTAATATTTTGTCTGCCTCTAATTTTCTTTTTTGTGGTTCAAGCAATGTTATGTCTTTTGATAATGTATCAATTCTATTCTGAAGTGCATCAATGTTTGTATCATCATAATTTAGTCTTGATCTAATTGTAACTCTAAAATTGTCTATTGATCTTTTCATTGATTCATATGCGATGTCTAGTTTGTCTATGCCAATTATTGCATTGACTAGTTCTTTGAATTTTTTCGGGTCTGCCTCAATTATTGCTTGCAGTTCACCTTGCTGTACAATGGATGCAACTTTGAGCTTTTCAAAATCTAATCCAATCAAATCTTCAACTGTTTTTGTCATTGATTCTCCAAACTGTCTTCGTTCTCCTGCTGCAAGAGGAATTGTCTCACCATTGATTTTTTCATGAAGCACAGCGCCTACCGTTCCCTTGGAATCTATCTTTCGTACTGCCTCAAATTGTCTATTTCCTATAGAAAACTCTACTTTGGCATATGCTTGGTTGTTTCCTCTTCGTAAGAGTCCTTTTGTTGATTTTCTTAGGTGCTCACCAAATAATGCAAATGTTATGGCATCTATGATGCTTGATTTTCCGGCACCATTTTGTCCAACAAATACTGTTACACCTTTATCAAATGTTAATTTTGTACTTTTATGAGATAAAAAATTCTCTATCTCAACTGACTGTAACATTTCTCACTCCTTTCTTGAATCTTTCAAAATTCTCAATCACTGCTTGATTTGCATCATCTGTGTTACCTTTTGATAACAATGGCAAGAGTTCGTTTATCGCAAAGTTTGCCATGTCGCTAGAGCCAAGTATTTCTTTTGCAATGCGATGCATCTCCTCTTCTATCTTTAATGGTTTATCCACAAAGACAGATCCAACTGACTGCTCCTTTGAAACATGTTTCCAAAAACAACGTAATGTCAGATCCAGCAATTTAGAAATCTGTGCTTGTACAAGTCCTGGCTCTGAAATCTCACCTGTGATCTTTAGTTCTATCACGGGTTTTCTTACAAGTGTCCTGATCTTTTCAGATAACGTTTCAACATCCTTTGAAATGTTATCCATTGACGTATTGATAGAAAACTGTGGTCTGGTGTCAAGTTTCAGCCATGTTGGCTGTGGTTCGGATCCTGAAATATCTACTTGGTAAAACCCCTTTTGTGTTTCTTTTATTCCCTCACTTGATGTAAGTTCAGTGGATCCTGGATATGCTAAGGGACCTCCTAAATGGGAAAAGCGTTTTAGCTCTTGCTCATGGAGATGACCCATTGCATAATATGTGAAATTCTTTGGAAGATCTGTGGAATTTAACTCGCCTGCAAACTTGTTAATTTCTGCAATTCCTTGATGTAAAACTAATATTTTATGTCCTTGATGTTTCTTTGCTTCTGCATCTGCCTGGACAAAATCATTTTCAAATGATTCGATCTCTGTCTTTCTGCGCTTGTCAAATCCTGTAATTAGAACATCTTTGTAGATGGTTGACTTGCCATTTCCAATATACTTTGAGAATTCTAGGTTATGGTACACCCAAGGAACTGGAGTGGCTCTGATTCTACTGATATCATGTTCTCCTAATATGAAGAACGATTCTACATTGTTTTTCTTTAGACGTTTTAATGCATTTGCTAGAACGACAATTGCCTTTCCGCTTGGGTTTGGAACATGAAACAAGTCTCCTGCCAATATTACAAAATCAACATGATCTTTTATTGACGTGTCAATTGCTTCATCAAATGCAGTATACACATCATTTTCACGCTCTTCTGAATGATATTGTACAAAACCAAGATGTATGTCTGAAATATGTGAAAAGATCATCTCAATCTAATAGCAGATCTTTTTGAATCATTGACTTGGTAGATTCTTTTGCAACCTGTTTGAATTTATCAGTCTGATTCCATTCTGATACTGCATTCAAGTCCGAACCTGATTTCTTACTCTTAACCTCGTCTACGTGTACAATTGATGGCAGATTTACCCACTGTCCAATCAAAACAGCGTCACCAATATTCAAAGATGAAAGTTGTGATAGTAGATCTTTGCTAAGGGATTCTGCAGCAGATGCAATCTGTTGTTGATCATCATCTTGAACTATTTTCATTATTGCAAGTGAACCCATTTGGCTTAGTACATTTGGATCAATGTTTCGTGGTCTTTGAGATACAACTCCAAGACCGATTCCAAATTTACGACCCTCCCTTGCTACTTTTGATGCCCAGTACTTTGTATCGGTATGTTCGCCTTTTGGAATGAAGACATGAGCTTCCTCTATTATCACAAATATTGGAGCAAGAAACTTGTTACTTTTTTTACTTGAAGACTTGCCTTTTCTCTCCCAGACTGCGTCTTTTCTATGTTGCAATAATTCTTGTAAGTAATATGCCAATCCTGCATTTGCCTGTCTCTCGCTGAGTTCTGATATGTTCAACACATTGACCCTGCCTTCTTTGATGAGGTCTACTGGGTCTCCACAATCTGGATCTAGTATGTCTGAGAATCTATGTTTTGCATCATCTATCTTGTCTAAAACTCTGCTTGCACTGTCTGCATAGCCCTTGGTAGTACGACCAAAAGATGATGTGCTCTCTTCTAGGGCTTGCCAGAAATCCTTTGACTGTTTCACTGATTCTGTAAGAGATTCTCGTAATGCTCTTTGTTGTTTGTCTGCATTCTCTCGTAGTTCGATTACTTCTGCTAGCTTGTCTGCAGGTAAAAGTCGGGGGTTTATCTTTGCTAACATGTAGTTCATCTTGGATACATCCAGATTTTCATAATCATTGTGATAGTCAAAAATAATCAATGTCCCATTTAGTGATGCCACATGTCTTGCAATTAGTGATACTAGGTTGCTCTTTCCCATGCCTGTCATTGCAAGTATGGCTAGGTGTCTTGACACAATTTTGTTGATATTGATCTTGGCTTCGATACTAGAGTTTCTCAAAAGAGAACCAATTCTTACCCATTCTTCTGTTGTGGGCCCAAATATTACACCAAGATCTTTTTGTGTTGCTTCAAGAATTGAAGTACCCGGCAGTGGAGGTACTGCAGGCAAAATCATTTGGCCCTTTTGCAATTTATCCAAAAACCCAAGTATTCCTATCTTTACTTTATAGTTTTTATCTCGTGAATTGATATCTGCAACTTCTTTACTCTCTACGGCTTCGTCGAAATTTCTAATGTCTGTTAACGCTTCACTTGATATGATTGATTTTTCAACAAGACCTAGAATCTGTCCATCTGGTGAATCAATTATCACATATTCTCCAACTGAAAGCGGCTTTGATGATTGAGCCGTAACATCTGTAGGTCTTGATTCGCCTATTACTACACCTATTGTCAACTCAACACCTCTCTTGAACCAATTTCATTTCCTAGTCCATATAGACTAACAAGTCTTGCAAGATCTGAATTAGATATTTTACAGTTCTCATGTGCCAGTTTTAATGAATATGGATATCCGCCTACACTATTTTTTGTTATCATGTCAAGAAGTGATTTTATTTCAGTCTCCATGTGGTTTGAACCTAAAAGTTCTATCTTGATTAGCGGAGTAGAATCTCTTAATCTTGCATAGACATATGATACTGTTTTGCCAGGTCCAAGACTGGTATCGACAAATATTTTGCTAAAGCCTGGTGTTTTTACTGCATGGTTGTAATAGAAAATATCTCCTGCCATGGAACCGAATTTTTCAAATTGTTTTCTTGCAGATGATGTCTTTGATATGAAAATTACATTGTTTCTTTTTTTTATTGCAGACGTGATAGAGTTTCCAAGTGATGTCTGTCTAGTAAGAAATTGTGAGTAGAGTGAGCCATCCAATATCACCAAATCTGCGTTATCTACCGAGTTGATACATGCCTCGACCTCCATCTTACTTGCTTGTGTCTCAAGCTCAGGCGTGGGTTGACCTAGTCCCTGATTGTGATTTTCGGTTATTATTTTACCATCTGATTTGATTGATACGCCAGTTACTACCCATAATTCTAACCCCTGAAATTTTGTACTGTTATAGCTGCTGTCTATTCCTGCAATCTCGGCGTCTTTTTTCTGAGGCGTATATTCAATCCAGTTTTCCCTAGCAGTTTTAATTATTTGATCAAATTTTTCACCCTTGAAAATTGACCTTGCTTCCTCGCGCTTCTTTATTGCGTCACGGTATACCGTATTGAGCATAAAACACCTTTGCCTGCAGAGATAAAATGTTTCTCGTTTGAAATAGATTTGTTCACAAGCTAACGTAGATTCAACACAAATCTAACTAGTTAAAATGGTAGTATCATGTAATACCTGATATGTTTGAAAATGAGCGAACGTGGGCACGGTTTGCTGAAAACAATTCTATTGACGAGTTTCACAAAAAATTTGACAGTGCCGTAGATCAAATACGCAAAGACTTTGGAAAAAATTATCCCATGATAATAGGGGGCAAAGAGATCTTTTCAAGTAATCAATTTCAAGTTAGATCTCCTGCAGACAAGACTCTCATATTGGCAAACTTTCCGCTTGCCACAAAAGATGACACTTTACATGCAATTGAAACTGCAAAGGAATCATTTTACAAATGGTCGTTAGTACCATATCAAAATAGGGTCAAGATATTTCGAGAGATTGCGGATCTTTTTTCACATGACAAGTTCAATCTTGCAGCAATTCTTAGTTTTGAAAGTGGAAAGAACAGGCTTGAGGCAATGGGCGACCTTGATGAGTCAATTGACTTTATGAGATTTTACGCTGAACAACTTGAAGTAAATGAAGGCTTTACAAAAGACACCAAAAGCGCTTCTCCAAATGAAAAGACAAGAAGCACTCTCAAGCCATATGGTGTCTGGGGAATAATTTCTCCGTTTAATTTTCCTTCTGCAATTGCGATAGGAATGACATCTGGGGCTTTGATAACTGGAAATACCGTTGTCTTGAAACCATCAAGTGATGCACCAATATCTGGATTCAAGTTTGTTGAATTGATCTATCGCAAGGTTCCTCCAGCTGCAATAAACTTTGTAACAGGTGCTGGAAGTATAGTTGGAAAAACAATACTTGAAAGCAACATGGTTGATGGTATTGCATTTACTGGCTCAAAAGAGGTTGGAATGTCTGGATATTCTACATTTGAATCAAGTCATCCTAGACCATTTATCTCTGAGATGGGAGGGAAAAATCCGACAATAGTCTCTTCATCTTCTGATATTGACAAGGCTGCAGATGGTGTCATGCGTGCAGCGTTTGGTTTTAGTGGACAAAAGTGTAGTGCATGCTCTAGGGTCTATGTTCACAAATCTATTGCACCCAAGTTTTTGGAAAGACTTGTTGCAAAAACTAGTGTGTTAAAAATTGGCAAACCATGGGAAAGGGATGCGTACATTGGACCTGTCATAAATAATGCGGCGGTAAAAAAATTCCAACAGGCTTCTGAAATTGCAAAAAAAGATGGCAAGATATTGTACGGTGGTTCGCTTGTTTCAGATGAATCACACAAAGATGGAAACTTTGTCATGCCAACAATTGTAGCAAATCTTCCAAACGATCATGAATTGGTACGTGAAGAGTTGTTCCTACCATTTCTATGTGTGGAAGAATTTGAAAACTTTGATGAGGCACTTTCCTTGGCAAACAAGAGCAGTTATGGATTAACAGCTGGAGTCTTCAGCCAAGACAAAAATGAGATTGAAAAGTTTTTTGAAAAAATAGAGGCTGGTGTTACGTATGCCAATAGAGCGGCCAGTGCAACTACGGGTGCGATGGTTGGAGCACAACCGTTTGTGGGATGGAAAGACTCTGGAATATCTGGCAAGGGTGCAGGCGGTGCATACTATCTTTTACAATTCTTGCGAGAGCAGACTCAGACTCGATGTGAGTGAATAAACGAACTTCCAAGAAGAAGTATGTTGCGCTTTCTTTCCTTTAATCTTCTAATTGAATAAGGTAGCCAGTTAGTTCCATATGGAATGTACTCTGAAACAGAAAATCCGCTTTTTACCAAAACCGGCTTTATCTCATCACGTATTCCCTTTAGCATTTGAAATTCAAATTTTCGTTCATGTTTTTTTGATAAATTGATTGCGGTATCAATTAGCTTGGAATCATGTGTTGCAATTGCAAACTCATTTCCTTGTTCAAATAAAACATTCATCAATTTTCCATAGTTCTCATCTACTGCATGTCTTGTTCTGTATGCGTTTTCTGAATTTTCGTGATATGCTCCCTTGACAAGGCGAATCTTGGCACCTTTTTTCAAAAGCATGTTCAAGTCATTCAACGTACGTTTTAGGTTGGCTTGTATGACTATGCCTAGTCTTTCATATTTTTCAAAAAGATTTTGGTATATCTTGAATGTGGCATCTGTATACTCTGATGACTTCATATCTATCCAAACAAAAGACTGGGACTGGAAGGCTTTTTCTATTATGGTGTCAAGATTTAAAATGCACTCTTTTGTACTGACGGCAAGTCCTATCTGAGTTGGTTTTATGGACAATCCTCCAGTTATCTTTGATCTTCGCAAGTTTGAAACAAGTGTGAGGTAATCTGAAACAGTCTGACTGACCTGTGTTTTGGATGTCATGTGTTCACCCAACTTGTTCAAAATTGCATTCATTCCATGTGCATTTGCCTGACGCGCTGACTTTAGAGCATCATCCATTGTATCTCCTGCAATCCACTGTTTTGCTATCTTGAACAGGACTTTTTCAATTAATGCCGATTCGTGTTTTTCCAATTTGTACAACTTGTATTAGTTACTTTGATAATTCAATATTTTGTTAATTCAAAACCTAATAACAGATTTAACGAGGACAAGCTGTTGAGAAATTAGATTGAAACGAGTGGGATTACTTGGATGCGGAGCAATAGGATCAGAGATCGCACTTGCAATAGATTCTGGAAAAATTTCTGCAAAACTTACTCATGTCTATGATTTTTCAAAAGATACTTCTAGCAAACTTGTTGACAAATTACAAAATAAACCGGTTGTGACAGAAAATGTTGGTTTGCTTGCAGCGTCACCAGTAGATCTGATAATAGAGGCTGCATCACAAGATGCAGTAAGGGATGACATACTAAGTATACTACAAAATAGAAAAGATGTGATGATAATGAGTGTAGGTGCACTGCTTGATGAATCAATATTTGATATTGTGATGGATGGTTGCAAGGATTTCAATAAACGAGTCTATCTTCCATCTGGTGCAATAATGGGACTGGATGGAATTAGGGCTGTGCAAGATGAACTTGACTTGGTAACCTTGGTAACTACAAAAAATCCGAAAGCACTGAAAGGCGCCAAGTTTTTTGAGACATCAAATATTGACCCTGATAAAATCACGCAATTGACTGTGATATTCGAAGGCAGCGCACAAGAAGCAGTACGGTTGTTTCCTGCAAACATCAATGTCGCTGCACTTCTCAGCCTTGCAGGAATTGGCAGTGAAAAGACTAGGGTCAAGATAATTGCAGACCCTGGCACTAGCAAGAACACTCATGAAATACAGGCTGAAGGGAAATTTGGCAAGTTCTCAATCAAGGTGGAAAATGTGCCCAGTTCTAATAATCCAAAGACAAGCAGACTTGCAACGCTTGCCGCAATAGAGTGTCTCAGAAAGATTTGTGGCACTCCTTTGAACATTGGCACCTGATTGGTAAATTTTGCCGTCTGATTAGGTTGTTGCCGATAAATTTGTCAACATCATGACGCTTTAAAGATGAATCAATCCAAGTAAGTTCGTACATGGATATCAAGTCTGAAATACTAAAACTCAAAAAAGAAAAAGATGTACTAATTCTTGCTCATAATTATCAACTACCTGATGTACAAGATGTTGCAGATTATGTAGGGGACTCGTTAGGGCTCTCAAGACAGGCTGCAAAGACTGGACAAAAGACAATTCTTTTCTGTGGTGTTCATTTTATGGCCGAGACTGCTGCAATAACATGTCCTGATAAAACTGTACTAATTCCAGATCTTGGGGCTGGATGCTCACTTGCAGATACTATCAATGCCGAAGAATTGAGAAAGTGGAAGTCAGAGCACCCACAAGCAATTACCGTGGGCTATGTCAACACATCTGCAGAGGTCAAGGCAGAGCTTGATTATTGTTGCACCTCTTCTAATGCTGTAAATGTTGTAAAATCTATTCCAGAAGACAAGGAAGTTTTATTCTTGCCAGACATGTTTCTTGGTTCATACGTTGCAAAGGTGACAAACAGAAGTAACATGTTCATCTGGGCGGGCGAATGTCACGTTCATGCAGGTATTCGCTCTCAAGATGTACAGGAAAAACTCAGAGAACATGCAAATGCAGAATTTCTAGTTCATCCTGAATGTAGTTGTACATCGTCAGTAATGTATGATGTTGCATCAGGTGATTATGGTTCAAGACAAGTCCAGATTTTATCCACTGAAGGAATGATGAATCATGCCAAAAATTCCCAGTCTAAAGAATTTGTAGTGGCAACAGAGACTGGAATATTGTACAGGATGCAAAAACAAAATCCTGATAAAAAATTCATACCCATGTCTGAAAATGCAGTATGCAAATACATGAAGATGATTACACTAGACAAGGTATATGCATCATTGCAAGAAAACAAGTACCAAGTCAAAGTTCCAAAAAACATTGCAGAAAAGGCTCATCTTGCAATCGAGCGAATGCTTGCAATCAACTAATTTCTAGGCTTAGATCAAGACCTGTGACCACACTTGTCAGTTTTCCGATGGATATCATGTCTACTCCTGATTTTGCATACTGTGTTATGTTTGAGTGATTTATTCCTCCTGATGCCTCTATCTTTACTCTATCCCGCAAGCCCAGACGCTTGAGTTCTTGAATTATCTTTTTTATTTTTGGTGGTGACATGTTATCTAGCATGATTATCTGTGCACCTTCTATTGACGCAGTAATTGCATTTTCTAGGCTCTCTACTTCAACCTCGATTTTTTCATGCTTGCATTTTGCGCGCTGGATTAATTCAAAAAGAGAGTCTGATGCTGCAATGTGGTTGTCCTTTATCATGACCATTTGATCAAGGGACATTCTGTGCTTGTGTCCTCCGCCCATAGCTACTGCGTCTTTATCAAATATTCTAAGACCTGGTGCAGTCTTTCTTGTAGAGTATAATCCTACCTTGGGGTTGACAGCACGGATTTTTTTTGCATACTGGTTTGTCTGGGTTGCAATACCACTCATTCTTGACATTAAATTCAATGCAGTTCTCTCACATGATAATACTGGATATGTATCGCCTAAAATTGTCATTATCTTTTGGTTTGGGGTTACAGCCTGCCCGTCTTTTTTGTGTATTGTAACCTTGCAACCTCTTGATGAAAAAATTTCCTTTGCATATGATACTCCTGCAACTATGCCATCTTCACGAGATATTATGGTCCCAGTAATTTTTTTTCTTTCAAGTAATTTACTTGTAATGTCACCGCTTTTGATATCTTCCGCAAGAAATCTTTCTAGTTGTTTTTTTGTACTTGATTGCAACCTATGTTACCTTGAGTGCATACTTGCCTTTCTCTTTTATTCC
>CAYWWR010000043.1:0-11199 GCA_964462165.1 uncultured Nitrosopumilaceae archaeon | reverse complement strand
CAGAATTTGTCAAGGACTTTTTGCCACAAAGCGGTGGTAAGATATTGTTCTGGCAGGAAAACGGTACGGTCAAACTCGGAGCTGTAACAGTAGATAACAGCGTACCAGAACTGCACTATATCCGAATAGGTGTAAGATAGTTTGCTGCTAGTTGTAGACAATGGCTCTGTCTACACTTCTTCACTACTTGACTGCATACGAGATCTTGGGATATCATTTGAATCTCGTGTATTTTCTAATGTATCCTTGACTGATGTGGAAAAATATTCATCTGTGATATTATCTGGAAGGCGAAAAAACAATCCGCAAATGAATGCAATAAACTCAAAATTGGTCAAGTACTCGCTAGATACAAACACGCCATTGCTTGGTATTTGCTATGGCGCAGAAATTCTTGCACTAACTCTGGGCGGTACAATAAAAAAAATGACGTCTTCTCGCCATGGGTTGTATAAGGTGGAAATCATGGAAAACAATCCTCTTGTAACTGGAAAGATTGATGCCTTTGAGAGTCACTCTTACATGATATCAAAACTTGGTTCTCCGTTTATCCAGTTAGCATCATCTGATGATTGCAAGTTTGAGATATTTCGGTATGGGGACAAGAATATTTTTGGAACACAATTTCATCCCGAGATGAGTGCAGACGGAAGATCTCTTTTGAAAAAATTTTCTTTCATTAATGGTATTAATACCACATAAATTATTGGTTCCTTGATGGATCCAACCCACACACTAGAGATACCGCTTGTACAAGAGGAAAACATTTGTCTGCCGCTTGTTGTAAGTGCCGTATCAAAATACTGGGGAGTGGACTTGCCGCTAAAAGAAGCTGCAGAGATTGCAAAAAAATATCAAAACATGAAAGGAAGCATACTCATAGAGGGAGTTGAGCTTGCAGAAAGACATGGCCTTGCTGGTATTATAGTAAATTCTACTCTAAAAGAACTCAAAAAAATGATTGACGTTGGCGTCCCACCGATTGTCATCTTGCCTGGAGTAAAAGATGTGGTACAGCATGCATCACTGATTGTGGGATACGATGATACCGAAAAGACAATCTTTCACTATATACCAGAGCCTGAAAAGATTGGGGCAATACCTGAGAAGATATTTGATGAACAGTGGAACGAAGATGACAGGCTGATGATCTTGCTTGTTCCACAAGACATACTGCCAGATATCAATACATTTGATGAGAAAAAAATAAAATCAAACAGGCTGTGTTTTGACGGAGAAAAACTACGACTACAGGGCAAGACTGGTGAGGCAATGGATGCACTACGACAAGCACTTGAGATTAACAAGTCAAACTCTACTGCAATGTGTCTCTTGGCAGGAATACTAAATGACCAAAACTCTAGCGAATCTGTATCTTACTATAACAAAACTATAGCAATTCATTCAAAATATTATCTTGCATACAGGGGGCTTGGGAATTATTATCTCAAGACAAAGGACTATGCAAATGCAGAAAAATACTATACTCTTGCACTAGACGTTGACTCTACAAGATTTGCACCAATTTACAAAAATCGTGGACTGGTAAGATATGAACAACAAAAACTTGGTGCTGCAAAACAAGATTTTCAAAAATATTTGGAACAGATGCCTGAAGCACGTGACAGGGCTGGAATTGAGCAGGCAATATCAGAACTGTAATTTACTCACAAAAGATTTAACACACATTTTGCAATCAAGGAATGCATGACATGCATTTTTTGCAATATCATAAACGGAACAATTCCTGCAAAAAAACTATACGAGACAGAAAATTCTCTTGCGTTTCTTGATGCCTTTCCACTCGCACGGGGACACACTCTGGTGATTCCAAAGAATCACTATGAAAAGGTCCAGCAGATGAGCGAGCAAGACAACAAGAGTCTCTTTGAAGCAGTACAGATAATGACTGGGAAACTTGAGTCCATCTCTTCATCGATATTGATTGCAATTCATAATGGAAAAGAAAGCGGACAAGAAGTACCGCATGTGCATGTACACCTTATACCAAGAAATGCATCTGATGGTGCAGGACCAGTTCATAGTATGTTTTCAACAAGACCATCCCTTGATCAAGATGAATTTGAAAAGATTGTAAAAATTATTGGAAACAAATGAATGCGGAGTGCGGGAATTGAACCCGCGACCTTCAGCTTGGGAAGCTGACGTCCTACCAGGCTGGACTAACTCCGCTTGAACAAAATTTGGTGCCTAACATTATATAGGTACATCCGATTTCATGTTTAACTTGATGAACAAACTCTTGTTTTAATTTTAAAGACCATTGTTCTCAGATGAAATAATGATACTATGATAACAAAAAATATCCATCTGAGCAGACAAAATGTAGAGAGCTCAAAACACAAGCCTGCGGAATTTAAAAACGGCCAACTTGGGACAATCTTTCTTAGTTTGTAATAATGATTCCAGTCTGATCCTCAAAGTTGGCGTTAGCCTAAATAAGACCAATGGAGATTATAGGATATGCAGAAACAGAGTAAAAAGAGCGACCTAAGTCCAGAATTAGATGAAACCATAAAGAAAATCATAGAAGGAAAAGAGAAATTGAAGAGCTATACGTTTGACGAACATAAAAAACAAGTAAAAAAAATTCTAGAAGAATAAGTTGCGTCTTGTTCAACCATCTTCTAAACTCCTCAAGAAATTAAAGAAATTCAAATCAGATAAAACAATAATCGAGGGTTATCACAGAGTATTAGAAGAACTAGAAACTTTTCCAGACCCTCTAGAAATTGGAGAACGTAAGCATGGTCTATATGCCAATTGTTATGCAATACATATCACAAAAAATCACAGTCTGGTTTACATGTATTTATCAAAGGAAGACACAATCATACTGATAGACTTGGATGACCATAAGAATTTGTATGGTAGAGATAATAGAGCATAATTAGGTTTTACAATACTTGGATTGGTATGTGTCTAAAATTTATCATCTTTATTGTATGTTGAAAACTAATCGGCGATGATATAATATCATTTAAGATCCAGACGTAAACAAGACTAGAAGTTATTTTCATTTGCAGGCTTAACCACGTGAACATTATATAGTTTGGTTGGCAAATTAATTCATGGATGCAAAATGTCCAGAATGTGACAAGGTTGCAATACTTGATGACGACATAACAAGTGTCAAATGTCCACACTGTGGGTTTGAGGCAAAATATGATGACTATCTTGTTTTGATGCGAGAAAAGGTTGGAGACATGGCAGAAAGTTTCCAGTTTGATAGACCTGGTTTTTAGTTTACCAAAACGAGCCCTTGTCTGAGCAATCCAAGTGTGCCCCACAATTTGTGCATATCATATGACAGGCTTGCATTGAAACCATTATCTTGTCACAACGAGGACACTTGATTGATTCATTCAATGATTGAACAAACGTGTTTGTATTTTTAAAAGATTTAGGTACAAAGATTAATTAATAGTTTAAAGATTTTTTTTACTACTTGGCTACATTCAAGCTAAACATATCGGATAAAAAAGGAAGAACTATCACCAAAGAGGTAAAGGAAAAGGAAGCAGGACCATTTTTGGGTGTAACAGTAGGTGTTGAGCTTGATGCTGCATTGATAGGTGAAGCAGGTAAGCTAAAGATAACTGGCGGCAGTGACAAGTCAGGAGTTCCACTAAGAGGAGATATTCACGGTGGTGCAAGAAAATACATTTTATTATCAAAGGGTGTCGGATTGCGTGATGCTGAAAACGGACAACGAATTCGCAAACTTGTAAGAGGCGGTACTGTAACAGAAGAAGTCTATCAACTAAATTGCTTTTTTGACGGAGAGCTCAAGATAGAAGAAAAACCAGCTGAAGAAACTGCCGAGAAAAAGGCATAGGTTAAGGTTCTACTAACTTTCGGGATTTACCAAAAGTAAGCTCGGTGCAATCTGCTCTACATCTTTGAACTGTTTCATTGCTTCACATTGCACTGCGTTGGGGACGAACCGCATCCCTCTACCTAGTATATTTCTGGCTGCATTGACATCGCGGTCAATACATAAGCCACATCCAGTACATCGTACGATTCGGTTCTCTTCGGGTATCATTTTTGACCCACATATCGAACACTTGGACGATGTTCCCTTAGGGTTTACATGAATTACTGGAAATCCATTATACCACATTGATTTGTAATCCAGCATTTTTTGTAACTTGAATCTTGACCATGAATTTAATCTGAATCGAAATCTTGTTCCCTGGCCATTATTTTTCCTGTACAATCTTCGTATTCCCTTAAGATCCTCCATAATGATCTGTTTACCTGTTGATGCAATCTCCTTTGATTTCTGATGTAGAAGTGCCTCTTCTCTGTTTCTTTGTTTTGTTCCATACTTTTGTTTGAGTTTTTTCTGTATTCTAGAATCGTTTCTTGTAAAGTGCGATAATACCTCTCTATACTTTATCTTCATTGATGCAATTTTGGACATGTCAATAACAGTTACTTTTCCTGATTCATCCATACATGTTGCATTCTCAAGGTTCATGTCCATTCCAATGTAATCAATTGGTTTCCTTGGCTTGATCTCCTTTGAAAATGATATGGAAAGTGTATCAAATGTTAGTGTAACATTACCAAATCGTAGGTTAGGCTCTGAGAGTATATTTGATGTATAGCAGTTGAGTGGTATCATTACAAACTTTCGTGGTCGGGTTGGAATTTGGATGTGCTCATGATGTATTTTATATGCATACGAGTCAACGATAAGAAAATTTTTCACGATGTATGGTTTTCTTGCACATGGATTATTCTTGAGTATCTTTCTGTATGCCTTGAGTAATGCGTGGGCCTTGAATACTGCCATGCTGATGTAACTTGTGTGGAAGCCACTCTTGAGCCTTGGATATAGCTCGTTCCTAAGTCTTAATTTTGAAGTGATCTTCTTCTCGATCCCGATCCTTATTGTCTCATTTACCATAAATCTGAACTCTTCCATTAATTTGTCTAGATTACAATTATGTGGTTGTTTGACTGACTTGACAACAAGCAATTTGAAAAATTATATTGCTTACAATAAAAATACCCGGTTATAGTCATATCGTAGGATCTTTGGTTAACAAACCTCAACAAGTAGGCAGAACCTTAACATATTCGCTTTTTTTATCTTTGTACGTGCACTGGAAAGAAACTCTTCCGGATTGGTATGTAAAAAAATATGGATACCAACCATGTGTAAACATTGGAACTGCAGGTCATGTCGATCATGGAAAGACTACTCTCATCCAAGCCTTGACTGGTGTATGGACCAGCGCACACAGTGAAGAACTCAAACGAGGAATTACAATTAAAGTTGGATATGCTGATGCTGCATTTTACAAGTGTAAGAGCTGTGAAGTTCCACTTGGTTATTCTGTAACACCAAAATGTAACAACTGTGGAAAGGAAAGTGAACTTTCTCGTGTTGTAAGTTTTGTAGATAGTCCTGGCCACGAAAGCCTGATGGCAAACATGTTGTCTGGATCTGCCTTGATAGATGGCGCAATGCTTCTGGTTGCAGCAAATGAAAAAGTTCCGCAACCACAGACAAAGGAACACTTGCTTGCATTGCAGACACTTGGGATAAAGCAAGTTGTTATTGTTCAAAACAAAGTCGACTTGATATCATATGAGCAAGCCATGGAAAACTATGCAGATATTACAAAATTTGTCAAGGGAACAAGTGCTGCCAAGGCCCCAATCATTCCAATCTCGGCACAATCAAAACTAAACATTGATGCATTAATTGGTGCCATTGAAGAGGCAATACCTACTCCTGAACGTGATGATAAAAAAAACACTGTAATGCACGTGTTGAGGTCATTTGATATCAACAAGCCCGGAACCAAGATCAAAGACATCAGAGGCGGAGTTATTGGAGGAAGTATCATTCAAGGAATATTCAAGGTAGGAGATGAAATTGAGATAAAGCCAGGTCTTGCAAATGAAAAGACTGGAAAATACGAATCAATCTTTACAGAGATTGCATCTCTTGGAACTGGTGCAGGTATAGTAAAAGAAGTAAAGGCTGGTGGATTAATTGCACTTGCAACTAAACTTGATCCTACAATGACTCGAAGTGATTCATTGATTGGCTCTGTGATAGGAAAGCCAGGTACTCTACCAGAAAATTCTTACAATGCAAAAATTGAAGTAAATTTGTTTGATACTGCAGTGGGTTCTGGTGAAGAAGTCAAGGTCTCTGCAATCCAGACAGGCGAGTCCCTGAGACTAAGTCTTGGTACTGCACCATTGTTATCCAAAGTAACAAGTGTGAGGGGAAAGACAGTTGAACTACAGTTCAAAAGACCTGTATGCATCTTTGAGAACAGCAAGGTGGCAATAAGTCGAAGAATATCTGAAAGATGGCGACTGATTGGTGCTGGTGTATCAAGTGGTTAAGGTAATTTGCGATTCTAGTTTTCTTGTACTTGTTGCCTCTACGAGGATAAAAAATATCTCAAATGTGGAGACAGAGATTGGGGCCTTGGAATACGTTGTACCAAACATGGTTGTACAAGAACTGGAACGACTAGCACTTGATGATAAAAAAAAAGCTCTGCCCAGAATGCACTAAAAATTATTAAAAATTTTCCAACGGTTATCATTTCAGGAAAAACTGTTGATGATGCTTTGGTATCATATGTAAAAGAAAATGGTGGTATAGTTGCTACAATTGATTCTGCGCTTAAGTCTAGAATAAAACAAAGTGGCGGCTCGGTTCTTTCTATCTCAAGTGACAAGATTGTACTTGAACCAAGTAAGCTTTAATTTTGGCACAACGAAAACTGGAATCATGTTTGAATATAACGGAATAAAGATACAATGGCTTGGCCATGACTCTTTTCTGCTTGCTGGAAATGTCAAGATAATAATTGATCCATTCAAAGTAACAAAATACGAAAAAGCTGACTTGATTTTAATATCACACAATCACTTTGATCACTGCAACATAGATGGTATCACGAACGTCTCAACGGATGACACTATCATCATTGCTGCAAATGAATGCATTGACATGTTGAAGGGATTTCCCTTTAAGGAAAAAATTGGCATCTCTCCAGGACAAGAAAAGACTATCCATGGAGTTACAATAAAATCAGTTCCTGCATATAATTTGGACAAGATAAATCCTGACACGAAAAAACCATTCCATCCAAAAGAAGATGGCAAACTAGGCTTTATGGTATCAATGAACGGTGTTACGATATACCATGCTGGTGACACTGACATGATTCCTGAAATGTCTGATCTTAGGCCTGACATTGCTCTTGTACCTGTTAGTGGAACATATGTTATGACAGCACAAGAGGCAGCCAATGCAATAGAGAAGATAAAACCAAAGATTGCAATCCCGATGCATTATGGAACAATTGTTGGCAGCGAAAAAGATGCCCATGATTTTAAACAATTGGTAAAATCATGTGACGTTCAAATTGTTACAAAAGAGTAACTACAACATATCTGCTGGTATTTTGCTTCATAGATCTTTGCAGGCATGACTTGTAATTCATGCTCTGGTCTGTTGTTTATTCCGAATAATTTTCGATCTCTTCGCCATGGATTTATAAACAGAATACATTCACCCAAAAATTAACTTGATCCAAGATGCCAAACTGTTCCGGGTGAAAAAATTTGATTTCCACTTGAGGCATCTTCTTGTAATTGGAATTCTTGCAATTTCGTTTTCTATTTCTGCAATGGTCAGATCCCAGGCTGCTGATTATGGTTTTCAACTAAACGAGTTTGATCCGTTCTTTAATTATCGTGCAACACAATACTTGCTTGACAATGGGCTAAATGCATACATCCATTGGCATGACACCATGAGTTGGTATCCAACTGGACGAGATGTCTTTTCCACTTCTCAAGTTCCATTGCATATAACAGATGCAGTCTTGTTCAAAATATTTGGCGGTGGAATGAGTCTCTATGACTTTACCATAATTTTTCCCGTAGTCTTTGGTTCAATGACTGCAATAGTGATATTTGCTCTTGTACGAGTCTTAGCTGGTACTAGTGCGGGGCTCTTTGCATCACTATTTTTTGCGCTATCTCCACCAATCATAGTAAGGGGAACAATTGGATGGTTCAAGTCTGAACCTCTTGGTCTGTTTTATGGGTTATTGGGAGTTTACCTGTTTCTTAGTGCGATAAAATCAGAGAACAAGAAAATTGCCATATCAAAATTAGTTGGTGGTGGTTTCTTTCTTGCAATAGGCTTTGCATCATGGGGTGGAATAGAATTCTTCTTGCTCCCACTAGGTCTGTTCTTTATTGCACTGCCTTTCCTACGTAAAGATCACAATTTCCTACTCTGGGCAGTTCCATTGTTTGTAGCAGTAACCATGATAATATCTGGAGGACTGTTTGCAAGACCAGGACCATCTTTTGTATTTGGCGCAAGGGGACTGGCAATGACTGGCCCTACCATACTGCTTGTCATAATAATTTTCGTTCAAAAGTATAGCAAAGAACAACATCGCCTGCGCAACAGCCTGCTTGTCATGGCTGCATTGTTGATAATAGGTGGTGCAGTCTTGGCTGAAACTTCCTTTGGCTCTGTAAGCTTCCGTTACCTTAATGCAATGAATCCATTTTTGACTTCAGAAGATCCGCTGGTTGACTCTGTTGCAGAGCATGCTACTCCAACACTTGCACAAAACTTTAGCTACTTTTCAGTGCTGATGATCTTTGCAGGCCTTGGAATCTGGCTTGTGTTTAGAAAAAAGAATGGAGACCAAGATGCATCAAGATTTTCACTTAGAAATGAGATGATTATCTTTGCATTGATAATTGGTATTGCCGGTGCATATGCAGGATCAACTTTCTCTAGATTAGAATTACTTACGGCAACTTCTGTAATCATACTTTCATCAATTGGTCTTTCAGTACTTGTTGCAGAGGTTTTCAAACGTGATGATAAAAAACCAGTCCAAGTTGTGGAGACATCAAAGAAAGGAGGCAGAAAGGATGCTCCAACAAAGAAGATTACAGTCGACATACTTGGTAGAATTCCAAAGATAGCATTTGTTGCAGTAGTTGTAGCATTACTAGTTGTTCCAGCTTTGTATCCTGCCAACGCAAACTGGGTAGCAATAACAAAATCTCCTCCTACAATTCTAAACGGAGGATCAAACTTTGCTATCGCTACTGATGACTGGCCTGATGCCATGAACTGGCTAAAAAATAACACTCCTGCAAATTCTGTAGTTGCATCTTGGTGGGACTATGGATATTGGATCCAGACCCTGGGAGGAAGAACAACACTTGCTGATAACGCTACAATTGATACAAACGTAATTGCAAATATCGCAAGAATTCTCATGAGCTCTCCTGACCAGGCATGGAACATGCTAAACAAGGCAGGAGCAAACTATGTCCTAGTTTATGTTGTAGGCCAAAAGTTCACCTCAAGTAACCAAGACCTCTACATACTTGGAGGCGGAGGAGACGAGAGCAAGAAACAATGGTTCATGAAAATAGGTGGCCTTGATTCAACAAAATATCTACAAGATGATGACTTTACACCAACTGACTATTTCTGGCAAAATACTTTGCTTGGACAAATGTTCCCGTTTGCTCCAGTAACATACTATGATCCAAATACTCACAACGAGTCACCTACCTATACTACAGGCTATACTGGAATTTACTCAAAGACTATCAAGTATCCAGCAAATGGAACTGGACCACTACGTCTGGTATATTCATCACCAAGCTTGGATAGAAAAGACTCGGGTGTCTTTTCAGGTGTATTGATTTACCAAGTTAATCCAGATTACAAGCCTCAATCAGGAATATCATCAAGTACGGTAGGAAATAGCTCAAGTACATTACAAGCAAATAATTCCACTACAATAACACCTGCAGTTACTGCAGGTACTGGTGGAAACATTGCAGTGATTGATACAAAGTTTGGAGAGATAAAATTCAAATTATTTGATAACATTGCACCAAAGACTACGGCAAACTTTGTCAAGCTTGCAAACTCTGGCTTCTATGATGGAACTGTATTCCATAGAATAATGCCGGGATTTGTAATACAGGGCGGTGATCCTAATACGATAAAAGGTGACAGGAGTACATGGGGACTTGGAGATGCGGGATACACAATTCCTCCAGAATTTACCAACAGTGTGAATTTCACAAAAGGCATGGTGGGTATGGCACGAGGTGGCGATCCAAACAGTGGAAGCTCACAATTCTTTATCACACTTGGAGATGCTCCATGGCTAAATGGTCAATATACTCTATTTGGCCAAGTTGTATCTGGCCAAGATGTTGTTGACCAAATTGCAGCACTAAAGACAACTACTGACAACAACCAACCAGTAGATACTGACTCTGCACGTGTATCCAAAATTAGTATCGAGTCATCAAACTCTACTTCAAAATAAAATTAATCTACTTGTATCTGTCTGAAATTCGATATCTTGCATACTTGTCATCTGGAGAATATTTTCCTGGATGTACAGTAACAGTTTGATGTCCACATTTGGGACACTGGTCTTTTAGGGTGTATCTTTTACATTCTGTGCATTTTCTCATCTGAAAGTGCATTCTACTAGCCTTCTCTTGTCTTCTTTGATTCTTCCCTTGTAAACTTGAAGGTGCCTCCCTTCTTTTCTATGGCATCCTGTACGGAGGAAAGAATTGGTTTTAGTTCCTTTTCTGCCTCCTTGAAGTTTGGTGCAGTAAGAGTAATGCGATATTTTGGAGCTCCAATGTATGTAACAGAGATCTCCTGCTTGTTTGCAGTGGAATCAATTAATGCATGCTTGATTATTTCAATGCCGTTTGATTTGGTACATGTAAGCTCAAAGATTCCGCGTATTTCCACATGTGGAACCTGAATCTTTGCGCCAAGTTCTGCAATTACGGTTAATGCCTTTGGGGGAATACTGAGATTATCTAAAATGGTTATTCCTTTTGCTGAAACTTCTGAAAATGCATCATATACGGAACCAAACTTGTCTACCAAAACATTTTCTAATTTTGTCATCTCGGATGCGGACAAGCTTACACGAGATTTCAGGTTTTCAATGAGGGCTTCTTCTTTTTCGCCGCGTTTTATCTCTAAAAGTTTCTTCTTCTTTTGATCAGATGATACTTGTTTTAATGACAAGTCTATTTCAGAACGTCTTGGGTCTACACGTTTTACAAGTAGGACTTTTTTCTCTCCTGCCTTGAGAAACTTGC
>CAYWWR010000042.1:0-11212 GCA_964462165.1 uncultured Nitrosopumilaceae archaeon | reverse complement strand
AGGTCTCACTAATGACACTTGGAGGCTTTAGCCAGGTAGGAAGATCTTGTATGCTACTTACCACTCATGAAAGTAAAATCCTAATTGACTGTGGAATAAATCCTGGTGCAAAGAACCCAATAGAGGCATTTCCACGACTTGACTGGCCAAACATCACACTAGATGAGCTTGATGCCGTAGTAATCAGTCATGCCCACTTGGATCATACAGGATTCTTACCTGTCTTGTTCAAGTATGGCTACAAGGGTCCAATCTATTGTACAGAGCCAACCTTACCAATGATGAACCTAATCCAGCTTGATGCGATAAAAGTCGCAGCAGCACAGGGCCGAGTCCCAATGTACTCTGAGCGTGATGTCAAGCAGGTCATGAAACAAACCATTCCATTATCCTATGGTACAGTCACAGATATCTCACCTGATATCAAACTAGTATTTTCAAATGCAGGTCATATTTTGGGCTCTGCAAGCTGCCACTTTCACATCGGAAACGGTAATCACAACTTTGTCTATACAGGCGATCTAAAGTATGGCAAGTCCATGCTATTTGAGAGCGCATCTTGGAACTTTCCAAGAGTTGAAACATTATTGATTGAGAGTACATATGGTGCAAAAGAAGACATCCAGTCATCAAGAGAAGAAGTTGAGGGCACTTTCATTAGATCGGTAAACGAGACATTACGAAACGGCGGAAAAGTATTGATCCCAATTCCTGCAGTAGGTCGTGCACAGGAACTGATGATGGTAATCGATCAATACATGAAGCAAGGACAACTAATGGAAGCACCGGTATTTACAGAGGGAATGATCTCAGAGGCAACTGCAATACATGAATCATATCCAGAATATCTTGCACGAGAACTACGACAAAAGATCCTTGAGACAGATGATAATCCATTTGATTCTGAATATTTCACAAACATTGAACATTCTGATGCAAGAGAAGAACCATTGCGAGAAGGTCCATCAATTATCATGGCAACATCTGGTATGCTAGAGGGTGGACCAGTGCTTGAATACTTTAAAAATATTGCACCAGTCCAGAAAAACAAGATCTTGTTTGTATCATATCAGGTAAATGGAACACTTGGCAGAAGAGTTCTTGATGGTTCAAGACAAGTCTCTGTTGTTGGCAAGGACGGAAAGATCGAAGTTATCAACATCAACTGCTCAACTGAAAAACTTGACGGATTCAGTGGTCACAGTGATTACAATCAATTGATGTCATATATTCACAGGCTGAGACCAAAACTAAGAAGAGTAATTGTAAATCACGGTGAGCGACGCAAGTGTGAAAACTTGGCAAGCTCAGTACACAGGATGTTTAGAATTGCAACAACCTGTCCTCAAGTACAAGAAGGAATTAGATTACTTTAGATCGTACTCGGCTCTCCAAATCTTTACGCCAGATGGAGTTACAATGATTCTTTCTTCACCGAGTCTTGCAATGTCTGCATCTGCATTTTTTGCAATACTGTAAATTTCTTCAACTGCCTTTCTAAGCTCATCCACATTTTTTTGTGCAAGTGGGGTTACCCTGAGAACTAGGATCATTCCCTTTTTGATATCCTCCTTTACACTATGTACATCACTATAGTCCCTCAAAGTTATTGCCTTGAGGTAGGTGGGAGCCTTTTGCTGCTGCATACCTTTGATAGCGATCAACTCCCTCAAAAAGTCTTTCTAGTCAATTGCAATTCACAGATTAGCTTGCGTGACTAAATTCTGTACTGTAGGTATTCTGATTCTAAAATCGAGCCAGTAGAAATCTCTGATTTGGTACCATTCTTTTCTGTCAATACTATGCTCTGTTGGTCCTTTGGTGCATCCGAATATCGTACTGCGATAGCTGCAGCTAATTTCAAATTTTTCTCAGAATCTTCTCCGCGCAAAAGTGAGATTGGACCGACATGATCTTTTGCATCAAACAAAACATCGCCAGGTAATGCAAGAGCCTTTAACATTTCATTTTCATCCTGGTGTCTTCCTACAATGAATTTTGTTTTTTCATCAAATCTGAAATGTCTTCCAATCTTTAGAAGATCAATGTCGTTTGTGTTTGGTGTCTCGGTGTGATGGAAAAGATCTTTTGCTCTAATTGAAAATGCAGGATCAGTAAGCAAACAACCGCCTCCAGCGTTTGGTGGATTGTCAAAACCAAATTCTTGAGCCATCTTTAGCTGTTCTTTTCTTGATCGACCGCGGATCATTCCAAGATTTTCTCTTTTTATCAATCCCTCAATCTCTGGTTTTGTTGGTGGTAACAGTGCTGCAGATAATGGTCTTACAATAATTCCCTCAAGTCCTGACTCTTTTTCTATTGTTTTTAGTGCTGGTGCAAATTGACTCATTGGTCTTTGTCCCAAAACTTCACCTGATATGATAAATTCTGCACCAATGTCATCCATTACTTTTTTGCCTGCCTTGAACATCATTGATCTACAATCAATACATGGATTCATTCCAGAACCAAAACCGTGTTTTGGATGTTTTAACATCTCAATGTAATCGTCTCCCAAGTAAACAGTTTTCAATTCAACACCTAGCGAGTCTGCAGTCTCTCTTATTTCAAATCCACAACCTCTACCACAATCAAAATCACAAAATGGAGTCTTGATTGCAACAGCAGTAACATCAAATCCCTGTTTCTGCATCATTTTTACAGCTAGTCTACTATCAAGGCCACCTGACAATAATGCTACAACTTTCTTCTTCTCTTCCACAAAACCAGAAGGTCTTTTTCCAATATCTAAACCTTCCAGCAAATATAAAATAGTAAAGAGTTAGAATTGTTGTATTGAACCAACGCAGAAAAAACCTTTTGAAATATTGCAATGATTTAGGCTATGATGCTCTAGTTGCATTTGAGCCTGAAAATCTATTTTACATGACTGGGTTTTGGGGCGAGGCAATTGGTATACTGGATAAAAATGGTTGCACAATTGTATCTCCAGAGCTTGAGATGGGTAGGGCAAAGGAAGAATCAACTGACTGTAATGTAGTCAAATCTGAACGTGGAAAGGGTTCTCTTGCCACTCTAGTCAAGATACTAGAAAAAAACAAGGTGTGCATAGACAGTGATAGTTACAATATCGTAGAGAGTCTCAAGAGGTCTCTTCCCGAAGTAAAATCTTCAACTGATCCGTTTTATCGTGCAAGAGAAGTAAAAGATTCACAAGAGATTCTAGTATTAAAAAAAGCATCATCAATACTTGATAAGATGTATGAAATGTGTGTAGACAAAATGGTGATTGGCCAGTCTGAGGCCCAGCTTCAGACTCTATTGATGCAGTTTGCGATGGAGCAAGAAATGTTTGCAACTGGATACAAGTCAACACTAAATCCATTGATTATTGCAGGCGGTCCAAATAGTTCCCTACCACATGCACAAGTAACTGATAGAAAATTTAAAAATGGTGACATGGTTGTAGTTGATCTTACCTTACGATACAAGGGATATGTCTCTGATGCAACCAGAACATTTGGTCTTGGCTCTGTATCTGCAGAGGCAAAAAAAGTCTATGAAATTGTACGACAATCACAAGAGGCAGGGCTCGAAGCTGTAAAACCAAATGTATCATGCAAGTCAGTCGATGATGTTTGCCGTAAAGTGATAGAAAAGAAAAAGTATGGAAGATATTTCATCCACTCGACAGGTCATGGAATTGGATTGGAGGTTCATGAATTACCAAACCTTGGTCCATCAAGCAAGGCAATACTATCAAAGAACATGGCAGTTACAGTAGAACCTGGGATATACATTCCAAGAAAGTTTGGTGTAAGAATTGAAGATTCGGTAATTGTTGGCAATAAAGTAGAGGTCATGCACAAGTTTACAAAAGAATTGATCATACTATGATGAAATAAAAATTTGTTATAGAAAATTTCTTATACAAATGTAATTCATTACATTCATGATTTATCAGATCTTATTTTCCAAATATTCTGTAATTATACATAACATGGAGATTTTCTAAATGGCAGATGCTTGGTCTTTTATCCTAATATCAATACCTGTGATGCTAGTATTTGGTATGCGTCATGCTCTTGATGTTGACCATATCACAGCAATTGATAATCTAGTTCGAATGCATAATGCTACAAAAAAATCTAGACTGGTAGGGGCTGGATTTAGTTCTGGCCACATGATTTCCGTCTTGGCAGAGATGATTTTTATCATATACGTAGTTGGAAGCCTAACAACTTCGGGCAACCTACAGTTTTGGGGTGGTATTGTAGGCGCAATAGCATTAGGTGTAATTGGTATCATCAACATCTATGCAATAAAAAAATGGGGAAAAAGTGGTGCTGCAATACTTGCAAGCAAGGTTCTCAACAGAGTTGGAATATTGGGTCCGGTTGGTTCTTCTTTTGTAACTGGCCTAGTCTTTGGTCTAGGTTTTGATACTGCAACACAAATTTCTGCAATAACAATATCTGCCGTAGCATCAGCTACTGCAGGAATTCAAACAGCATTGATTCTTTCAGGATTTTTCGCACTTGGAATGATCCCAATTGATACATTAGACAGTGTTGTGCTTCGTTCTGCATTTTCTCGAATATTTGATACCAAAGGTTTCAGATACATGGCATATGCATTGAGTGGTGTGGCAATTATGGTAGCTTCATTTGAATCGTATTCAACAATAACTAATGTCGATGTACTTCCAGAATGGGCAGGACCAGCCTTGGCAGTATCAATAATTGCAATCTGTTTTGGATATGGTTTTGCAACAAGAAAAAAACAACAATTACATCGTGATACAAAAACTAGTTCTGAAGAAAATAAACTCTAGTCTATTCGTTTCTCAATTTCATTTCTGATAAATTTTACAACTTTGGATTTTGTTTTCCATCCAGATTCCTTGAAAGTTTTCGAATCAACAGATATCACATTGTTGTAATCAGGATTTTTTTTGTATCTCTTGGTACCAATGTCATTTGCAATGACAAGATCACAACTTGATTGTGTTATTTTCTCTCTTGCTTTTCCTATCAAATCTCTTTTGGATACATTGGTCTCTGCCTTGAATCCCACAAGAAAAACATCCTTTTGGATCTTTTTGACGTCATTTATCATCTTGGGTACACGCTTTAGTTTTAGAGAAATTGTAGAAAGATTGCTATCAAGTTTAGTCTTGTATTGCTTTTCTAGAGTATAGTCTGAAGCTGCAGCTGCAAGTATTACAATGTCTAATTTCTGCTTCATCTCTTTTCGTAGTGCATTGCTCATCTCACCACTTGTGTTGACACGTATCACCTTGGCGCCCTTTGGTGGAACCTCTGTTCCAGGACCATAAATCAAGGTGACTTGGCACCCGGCTGAGACAAATTCTGATGCAAGCAAGACACCTGTCTTACCTGTGCTCTGATTTGTGATTACTCTCACAGGGTCGATATGCTCTATTGTAGGGCCTGCAGTAATGAGCACTTTTTTCTCCTTGAGAGTATTTGACAAGCCAAATTTTTGCAGTATCGTATCCAGTATCTCTTCAGGTTCAGCAGCCTTTGCCTTGCCTTCGATAAATTTTGGAGAAATAAAGTCAACTTTGTTTTTTAGAAATTCTATATTTTTCACTACTGCAGGATTTTCATACATTGCCTGGTGCATTGCAAGTGCTATAACAATTGGAATTTTGGAGCCAAGTCCAACACTTAGTACTGTAGATATTGGAGTGTCATCAATTCCATTTGCAAGTTTGCCTAGTGTATTTGCAGTGCACGGATAAACTATTATCACATCTGATTGTTTGTAGTCTGCAACTTTGATGTGTTCCAGGTCGCCTGTTAGTTTTGTAATTACTTGGTTTCCAGTTGCCCACTTGAAGTAGCTTGGTTGTATCAAGTCAGTGGCAGCCTTGCTTGCAACACAGATGACATCTGCACCATGTCGCATGAGTAATCTTGCAAGCTCTATTGACTTGTATGCAGCAACACTTCCTGATATGCATAAAATAATTTTCTTTCCTGCAAGCCCAGTACCGTCAGAGCCAACTATATCTAAAGAAGGATGTTTTTCAACCAATTTCTTTTTCCAACTTTTCAAGTTCTGATGTATCCATTGAAAAAGAGTGTTCTATTCCAGGAAACTTGCCTGATGTTACATCACTCTTGTATGATTCTATCGCTTTTACAATTTCAGAAGACAATTCAAGATATCTTTTTGCAAACTTGGGTTTTATTTTTTCATATAATCCCAAAACGTCATGGACTACAAGCACCTGTCCATCACAGTCAGGTCCAGAACCAATTCCAATTGTAGGAATACCAATCGTATCAGAAATAATTTTTGATGTTTCCCTTGTTACCATTTCTAGTGCGATACTGAACACACCGGCCTTTTCAAGTGTTTTTGCAGAGTCGAGCAATTTCACAGCAGCATCCTTTGTCTTTGCCTGGACCTTGTAGCCTTCCTGGAGTGTTGTAGTTTGAGGCTGGAATCCAATATGCCCCATCACTGGTATGCCAATTTCTACAATTGCATGTATGGTATCTTTGATCTCAACTCCACCTTCCAGTTTTACTGCATCTGCACCTGATTTTATTAATCTCCCAGCATTCTCTATTGCCTGTGATCTGCTGGATTGGTATGACATGAACGGCATGTCTGCAATAACTAGTGCATTCTGTCTTCCTCTTGCAACTGCCTCTGTAAAAAGACACATCTGGTCCATTGTAACAGGGATTGTATTGTCATATCCCAACATCACCATTCCTGCACTGTCTCCAACAAGTAACATGTCTACTCCTGCCTTGTCGCAAAGCTGTGATGTGGTATAATCATATGCAGTGATTACAGTAACTTTCCTAGAATTTTTCATTGATAAGATATCTCTGACAGACTTAGGCATTTGCCATCTTCCTCAAGTTTTTTCTTATGATTAGAATAGATTTTTTCAGGTTCTTCTTGTTGTCAAATTTTGGTTTCTCTTCTAGATCTTCTTTTGATAGTTTTTTACAAACGACAATCAGTATCTTCATTCCACGAATTACGTTATCAACAATGGTAATGTCTGCAGTCTGTGCAGTGCGTGACATGGGGTTCAAGTCAAACGTAATCACATCTTTTCCAAATTTCTTTAGTGCAATTGTCCTGTCTCCATCTTCTAGTGGCACCATTACAACATCTGCAGAAAATATTCCTCGCTTGTCCACTATTCTTCTTGCACTGTCAAGTTTTGGAATCTTTTTTGCAAATTTAGAGTCAACTCCCAGTACTTCATTTGCACCATTTTTCTTTAGAATTTTAGAAATGGCTCTCTTTCTCTTCTCGCTTGCATAAAACAAGTTTATCTCAATTTTTGCACCAGTGACCTTTGACAATTCCACAATCTCTTTTGCACAAAGGGCAGCAAAGTTTCCATTTACCGATATTACAGGTAATTTGGCTGCAAGAAGAGCCCTTGCAGCAGCTTTTATTGCCTTGTGAGAGGTTTTTGTAGTTTTTTCGCCTATTAGATAGTCAAACATCTCGCCTCTTCCATGAGCCAAGAGACCTTCTTCTACAACAAGGCCTTCTCTGAATCCATGGACAAGTTTTTCCCGGATGTAAAGAGATGAGGCTCTTGGATGTGTCTTTGGAATCAACACTAGGAGACTCTAGCTCCGCTCTTGTCTATCTCTGTCTTGATTATCATTCCATCATATTTTTTCAAAATTTGTATCACTTCAGATTCTTTTGTTTTTGGTACAAGTGTAAATACAGTCTCTCCAAACATTGCAACACCTGACTTGAATCCATTTTGGGCCAAGTCATCAATCACTTGCTGCATTTGTTCCGTAATTACATGAACATATCTTGCAAACTCTAGTGACATGTCCAAAAATTCCATTTGGTCTCTTGACTTTAATAATTTTGTAACCATCTTTCCGCCAAGACCATTAATCTTTGAGAGCTCTGTCTTGATGAATTGTTTTGTTGATATTGGAGAAAAGCAAATTACAATTGCAGTATGGTCTGTGTGGATCTTTTGCAGACTTCCAATTCCTGGAGCACCATGTTTTGTTCTTATTTCAAAACCGCCATGGTACGATGATAGTACAGTTCCAAGACCAGTTTTGCAGTAGATTTCTGCATTGTGTGCAACTTGTCCTATTTTAGTTCTGGATAGATTTGTTCCAAGTGCCTTGTTTAATGCAAAAGCCAAACTCAGTGCAACAGCACCGCTTGAACCAAGACCATATCCAACAGGAATTGTGGTACTGTGCTCAATTTCTAAAAAATAATTTTCTTTTACAATCTTAAAAAATTCCTTGACTACAAATTCTGAAACCTGTGTGTTATCTGACTGGAAACCTGTAACTGTTATCTTAAATCCAGGCTTGTCAGAGCTTGTCACCTTGACCTTTGTTGTAACTCCTTCCTTGATGCAAAATCCTGCACCAATTGACCCCTTGTATTCTGGCTCTTTTGGCTCTACTTCTGCCTTGAAAAATCCAGTAATATGGCCTGGCGCAAAGGCTACTGCCTGCATATTTAGCTTAAATTTGTCAGAAAATATAAAAATGATCATTAAATTATATAAATTAGTATAAATTGACTAAATTCATTCGACGCCTACAAAGGATAGGAAGCAGCATCTTGGTCTCACTACCAATAGAGTGGGTCCAAGCAAACAAACTTGAAAAAAGTGACGAGGTCGAGATTGAGACAGGCTCTAACAGCATTTCTATTACTCCAACTGGTGGAAGCAGGCCACCAAATGAAGTTGTAATATCATACCCAATATCAAAACAAGAAAATATCAGCGCCTATGTTACTGGTGCATATCTTCTTGGGTATGATATCATCAAGATAAGTGGACGGTCAACAATTTCAGTAGATGACAGGGAAAAGATTCGTGGGCTGATGCGAAGATTGGTCGGAATGGAGATAGTCGAAGAGGACGCATCAAATGTAAACGTCCAATTTCTTCTTGATGCAACAACACTAAGCCCTGACAAGATACTAAAAAGAATGAGCTCAATTGTACTTGGAATGTTTCGTGATACCATATCATGTCTTACATCAGATGACCGTTCTGTACTGCAAACAATGACAAGCAGAGATGACGAAATAGATAGACAATATTTCTTGCTAGTACGATTAATTCGAAGCGCAATGGTTGACAAGAAACTTGCAACCGCACTAAACTTGGGAAATATAGACATACTTGATTACAGGGTTGCAGCAAACTTGCTAGAGACTGCAGGTGACATCATTACAGATCTTGCACATTCAATATCTGAATTGCCAAAGTCTGACATGAAAAAACTATACGATGCAGCAAAAGAGATAGAAAATGTACACGAAAAAGCAATCACATCATTTATTGAAAACAATCGTAAATTAGCAATTGAGGCAATCACGCTTCATAGAATATATCAAAAAAAGATCTCAACTGTGGGCTCGTCAATTGATCCAAAAAAACAAGGATCAATACAATTGCTAAATTTGGTATTTACATTTGAAAAACTATCAAGGTGTTGGGCAGATGTTGCAGATCTGGTCAAGCCAGTCTATACTTGATATTTTTTGTTTATAGCAAAAGTCAAGACAGCACAGATTGTTTTAGAATCTGTAATTTTTCCGGATGTTATCATCTTGAGGACTTTATTAAAATCAATTTTTACAACAGACATTATTTCATCCTGGTCAAGTTGCAGGTCTCCTGCTTTTTTTATTCCATATGCTACATAGCAATGAATGATTTCAGTGTTGTATCCAATGGAAGGATAGTACTTGATCAGAGGTGTCATCTTTTTTGCCGTATATCCAGTCTCTTCTCGTAGTTCTCTGTGGGCACATTTTAGAGGCTTTTCCCCCTTTTCAAGCGTGCCTGCAGGGATTTCAAGCACATATCCATGAGGAAATCTATGTTGTCTTACAAGTAATATCTTGCCGTCCTCTATTGCAAGTATTGCAGCAGCACCTGGGTGCTCTATTACTTCACGTGTAACCTTTCTCTTGTTGATAGATAAAGTGTAAAGACTAAGTGAGAGAACTCTGCCCTTGAAGACATTTTTTCTCATTTGAAAAAATTATACCTCAATTATGTTATGAATGTATCTCAGACATTAAATGCAATCTCTTTGATTTCTTGGCCATCATGATTGCATTTTGGACCCACTTGTTCTGGAATGTAATTTTTTTTGGAATAAACAAGTCTACAGAAATTATCTCTTCTATACGAGGTACCTTGGCAGAAAGGTCATCCATCTTGTATATATTATCAGTGTACATGAAAAGAACAATCTGGTTCATGTGCACAAATGGTTTTTGTAAAAATGATCCAGAAAATGTCTTGTCAAGTTTTGCCAGAGTCTTTTTGATATCGCCCTTTACACCAACCAAAATGGCAAATGGAATAAACTCTCCCATGTTTTTTGGATTGTAAATAGAGGTAAACTGTATTGCTTCATCATTTTGTAATTTCTCAAGTGAGCGAGCTACAGTCTTTGTAGAAAAACCAGATTTTTCTGCAATCTCTTCTATCTTTAATCGTGGATCTAATAATAAAATGTCGATTATTCCAATGTCTGTCTTTGTAAGGTCTGAACGTATCTCTGGATTTTTTGCCTCAAAGATGCTAAGCACTCTGATATCTCGTAACAAGTTTTTTGCAAGCTCCATCTTTTCTGCAGGATTTTCCTTTACCACAATACTGCATACAGTAATTCCTCCAACACATGGCACAACAAAAAATGGCTCTCCCACCAATCTTATTTTTTGTATGATATCATCAATCTCTTTTCCAGTTACTACAAAATACAAGACACTAAATCCTAATACGGGTGGTTCAATTTTTAGAGCAAATTTTTCAATTATTTTATTTTCAATCATTTTCTGAATTCTTGATTTAACTGCAACACCTGAAATGCCAATCTCGCTTCCTATCTGTCTGTCAGGCTTTCTACAATTATTGAGCAAGTGTGAGAGAATTTGTATATCTAATTTGTCCATTTGTTATAGTATTACCCCATCAATTATACCAAATCGAACATGTATTATATATTATTGTCTAATATAGTAAGTATAAACCTGTAAAACATTAAATATCAGACTAATTCTTGATCGACTGTGGATTATAGAGCACAAATCGGTATTAGATTTATCACACGACGCAGGGGCAGTCTCATTGCAGCAAGTCTTGCAGTCGCAATTGCAATACTTGTGGTGCAGGTAAACTCTGTCATATTCCAAGGGTTGTATGATGCAATTGTACGTGATCAAA
>CAYWWR010000041.1:0-12025 GCA_964462165.1 uncultured Nitrosopumilaceae archaeon | reverse complement strand
TTTCCAAAGTTATCAAAGAAGCATTACAACCTGCTGTAATACTAAAAGACTATCCTCGTACTGTAATCGATGTATTTATCGAAGTTCTTCAAGCAGATGGTGGTTCAAGATGTGCTGCACTTGATGCAGCAGCTGTTGCTCTTGCAGATGCAGGTATACCAATGCGTGATTTGGTATCTGCTTGTGCTGCAGGTAAGGTGGCAGATAAAATAGTCTTGGATGTAAACAATGAAGAAGACCAGGAAGGCCAAGCTGATATGCCAGTTGCATTGATGCCAAATATGGGAAAAATTACACTTTTACAGCTTGATGGTATGCTAAAGCCAGAGGAATTCAAAACATGTATGCAAACTGCTTTGGTAGGTTGCAAACGAGTTTATGAAGTTCAGCGAAAAGCATTAATGGAAAAATACTTTCAAAACGGTGAGCAATAAAATTGAATTCTCTAATACTAGATCAACTAAAACGAGATAAAATACTCGATCTCCTTAAAACTGGAAAAAGAATTGATGGTAGAGCACTTGATGAACAAAGACCATTGATTATTGAAACCGGAGTTATTCCAAAGGCAAATGGTTCTGCTAGAGTAAAACTGGGCGATACTGAAATTATAACCGGTGTAAAAATCCAGCCTGATAAACCATTTCCAGATCTTGGAGACAAGGGAATTCTAATCTGTACTGCAGAGATTTTACCATTGGCAGATCCAAATGCAGAACCTGGACCACCAAATGAAGAAGTCATAGAACTTGCCCGAGTTGTTGATAGGGGAATACGTGAAACTGAAATGATTGATTTACACCAACTAGTTTTAATTGAAAATAAATCTGTAATTGGAATGTTCATTGATAGCAGTGTGATAGATTCTGGCGGAAATCTGTTTGATGCATGTTCTTATGCATCTGTAGCTGGTATTCTTTCCTGTACTGTTCCAAAATATGACATACAAAATGAGGCACCTGTTCTAGTTGAAGGAGTGACATCCAAACCTCCGATAAAGACACTACCTGTGTCTGTCACCATGGCAAGAATTGGTGACCATATTGTTGTTGATCCTACTAAAGATGAGGAATCTTGTATGGATGCAAGAATTACAATTACAACCAATTCTGATGGCAACATCTGTGCTGTACAAAAGGGAGGAAGCGACGGATTTACTGCTGAACAACTTTTACAGTGTTCTGAAATGGCACTTGCTGTAGGAAGAAAAATAAGGAAGCAATTTGAGAAGTTGATGTAGAAATGGTAAAAGGTAAGACTGCTTCACTCAAAGGACTTGGCCAGAAATATGGTCTCAAACCAAGAAAAAAATACACTTCAGTACATAGACAACTAAAGGCACAGAGAAAATGTCCAGAATGTGGATCTGAGAGATTTGGAAGAGAAGCAGTAGGAATATGGGCTTGTAAAAAATGCAATTTTAAAGTAGCTGGCTTGGCATACGATGTCAAACTATAATGCTAAAATAGAAATCGCTGCCGGGAAAAAAACAAAATCAATTTTTCACTCTATTGAAACTGATAACAAATTTTATGACGAAAATCCTACAAAAACAAATTTCTCACTTGATAAAAAAATCATAATCACAATTGATGCACAAGAAATTTCACATCTACGTGCCAACTTGAATTCTACATTGAGACTTGTGCAAACAAGTAATGACTCGATCGAATCGGTAAAGATATAAGCAAAACAGCTAGTCAGACAGTCATGTCTGCAGGCGAACAACAAATTCCTCCGTGGTTACAAGAACAAGTAGGTCGAATGCAGCAATTACAACAAAATCTCCAGTCTATTATGATGCAGAAACAACATCTTGAATCAGAACATTTGGAAACTGAAAGAGCACTTGAGGTTTTACAAAAGACAAGTGATGATGATGCTGTTTACAGGGCAGCAGGATCAATTCTTGTCAAATCTAACAAAACTACATTGGTTTCAGAATTGGAAGAAAAAAAAGAGCTTGCAAATACAAGACTTACAGTTTTGTCCAAACAAGAAACTCGAATAAAAGAAAACCTCAAAGAATCTGAAGCCAAGATACGAGAAATGCTGAGAAGTCCAGGCGCTCCGCCCTCCGGACAACAAAAGACAGATACTCCTAAATAAAATATTTTACAGAAACATAATGGTTTAATGAAAATTGAAGATCTCCGAATGGTAATTGATGAAAGAGAACGAAAGAGCGGAATTCCTGATCTTATAAAACAAATTGGTGTAAAAGTTGAGACGATGAATTTGCCTGTTGGGGATTACATCGTTGCACCTGAAACTATTGTGGAAAGAAAAAGTGTTAGTGATTTCATATCGTCAGTTTTTGACGGGCGATTATTTGACCAATGTAGCAGACTAAAAGAACACTTTGAGCATCCTGCGATTGTAATAGAAGGAAATGTTGACGAAATAGACAAAATTACGGAAAATCCTCTAGTGTTTTATGGTGCCATGTCTTCTGTTGTACTGGATTTTAAAATACCAGTAATTCCAACTCCTAATGCATCCCATACTGCAAAATTATTGATATCAATGTGTGCAAGACAAGGTGCAGTAAAAGGACCATTCCTTAAAAAAATTAGAAAATCTGGTGATCTAAAACAACAACAGCTATCAATTTTGTGCAGCTTGCCAGGTGTTGGAGAAAAACTTGCTACACGAATGTTGGAAAAATTTGGTTCAACAAGTAATTCGCTGAATGCATCGTCTGTAGAATTATCCAAAATAAATGGAATGGGCGATGCCCGTGCTCAAAAGATACGCAAAATACTTGATGCACAAAACAAGGATGCAAAAAAAACTGATCAAAAAACATTGCATGATGTGTGATGTGTTACTAGACTAATCCGCACCCAACTTTTCAGAATTGGAAACATCCTTTGGATGTGCAAATAGAGATTCCATGAGTATAAATCCGGGATTTTTATTTTCTATGTGAAAAATAGTTTTTTTATCAATAACTACAACAGAATCTGGTTTTGTATTTGAGATTTGCAATGTTAGATGGGTACCAAAATAAGGAATCATAATGTTATCACCTTTTGTTACTGGAAATGTATCTAAAGCATCTACCAGATATCTATCATCTATTGGAGGAATGGATTCTAGTGCAAAAACAGTTACTTTTTCCGCTCTCTGGTAAGATATTTTCCTAATCGTTATTTTATCACCGATATTTGCACCTACGTTGTTTCGTATTAGACCATCTACTCGTATCGTGCCCATTTTCTCATCAGATGGATAAAGATGGAGAAGTTTAACAGCTGTTTTTCTATGTCCTGCTAATTCTATTATGTCTCCACTAGACGCATCAATTATTTTCATAATATCTGAACTTACACGAGCAATTCCTTTTCCGACATCACGTTCATATGCTTCAAGAATTACTAAGGAAATTTTTTCATTCAATCTACATATACAATACTGATCTGATTTAAAAAATTGGTGTATATTTTCACAGTATGATCATTCTATAACAGATAAACAAAATTCTATAACTCTCTATTTTTGAAAAATTGATGAAATGAACTGAAAGTATTATTCAAATATGTCATCTTGATTCTAGCCAAATAATTGATATCTTCGTATCAGTGGTTGGCAGAACACCACAATGATCCTGATGTTGTGATATTAGATTCTCGTGGAAATGTTCCATATTCTTATGCTCACATTCCAAATTCTCAACCTTTGGGAATTGAAAAAGTTGTGAAAATTAACCAGTATGGTGCAAATCTTGTAATTGATAATGATCAAGCAGCAACTCTATTTGGTTCACTTGGAATTGACGAATCAAAGACTGTCATAATATACGGAGAATATTTTGATCCATCTGCTGCACGAATAGCTTGGACATTTTTATATTTTGGACATGAAAAGACAAAAATTCTTGATGTCGGAATGGCTACCTGGCAAAAGAATGGTCTTCCAGTTACCAGAGAAATTTCAAAACCTGTACCTCTGACATTTATTCCAAAAATAAATTCTTTGATAAGAATTGAAGCAGAGGAACTTTACAAAAAACTTGATACATGTATCATTATTGATACCAGATCTTTTCAAGAGTTCATGGCAGGAAAAATACCAAATGCAATACTTTTTCCCTTTACTGATGGTGTGGGGGAGCAAGGTTTACTCTATAAAGAAAAAGATGAACTCTTGAGAATTTTTGATGAACAACAAATACCTAAAGACAAAGAATTGGTATGCTACTGCGCACTTGGTCATAGAGCTTCAAATGTCTTTACTCAATTACGATTGGCTGGATATGACAACGTAAAGCTATATGATGGCTCTTTTGCCGACTGGGTTGGAAGAAGACTTCCTCTTGGATGATTTTTTCCTTAATTTGCTCCCGCATATTGGACAATCTGACATTTTCTCAAAGTTCTTGTTACAGGCAGGACAAGAATATACACTGTCCAACGCCTTGAATATTCCCTTGGTCATTATTGGAATGACTTTGAAATTCAAATGTCTTGCAACATTTGATACGGTATAATCATCAGTCACTAGTTCTCCATTTAGCTGGACACATAATGCAAGTACTGATATGTCTTCTTTTGATAATTCAGAAAAATCTCCTGTTTGTTTTGATTTTTCCAAAATGATATTAGTGAATTTTTCTTCCGGTTCTACAATTTTTAATCTACCCAAATCAATTAGAGTTTGCACAGCATCATGACTTTTTTTAATATGCTTGATCTCTTCAAAAACTAGAGGAGTTGTAAATCCTTGCTCCTGTGAAGAGAATGGTACTCCTGCATAAAATGAGGTGGCATCTAAGATTCTAGAAACCAAGCTTACTCATCTGTCTCAGACCTTGTTTTTTCAGTCTGACAAATACGGCATGTTTCTTGTATTTTCTTATAGTTATCACTTCATCAAATCTAGCAGTTTTGATCACCTGGGCATCCATGATTATGTTTGAATCGTGGTTACTTATGATCTCAATTTTTTCATCAGGAACCACAATTGATGGTAATTTGTTGACTGGAGCAACTGGTGTTATGATGAGAACATCTAAACTCTCATGAAGAATTGGACCTCCTAACGAATATGAGTGACCAGTTGAACCGCTTGGAGTTGCAACAATCACACCGTCCATTTTTTGTGTTACTGTATCGCTTTGAAACTTGATTTCAAACAATGATGTCTTTGTCAAGTTCTGTCTATTGATGTAGATTTCATTTAGTGCTGGAGGAAAATCTTGTCCTCCACAAGAAGCAACCACTCTAGTTCGCTTGTCAAAAAAAACCTTACCTGCAATAATTTGTTCAATAGCAGTATCAATTTGGGGAAGTGTTATTTCTGATAATATGCCTCTGTTTCCTCCTACATTTATTGCAAGATTTGGAACCTCGTTTTCTAAATCTCTAAAAGTTCGTAAAGTTGTTCCATCTCCCCCCAGAGTGATTGTCAAATCCAATTTTGTGGTCTTGAGATCTGCCAGATCGTTGATTTTTTTAGCTCCATCTACATTTCCCGGTGAAACAGTGTATACCTTGATTTTTTTTGCAAGTAGTTTTTTTGCAACTTTTTTTACTGCATCTTCCGAGTCCTTTGAACCTACTTTGCTTATTAGCGCAACATTGTGAAGTTCCAATAGAAATTACTAATTTTAATTTCACTTAAAAAGCATCTGATGAGTATAAAATATTAAGAACCCTTTGAGTTTAATGTGTAGAGACAAAATGAATTATGCCCAACAAGTTTTAGTTGATACAGAAACCGTCTCAAAAAATCTAGGTAACAACTCTTTGAAAATTGTAGAAGTTGACTATGATCCTGAAAATGCTTACAGGGCAGGACATCTACAGGGGGCTAGTCTTATCTGGTGGAAACGAGACATTAATGATCCGATAACCAGAGATATCATCAGTAAATCACAATTTGAGGATTTACTGTCAAGAAATGGAATAACAACACAATCTGAAGTTATTTTGTATGGTGATTTCAATAATTGGTTTGCAGCATTTGTATTTTGGATATTCAAGTATTATGGACATGAGAATGTCAAAATAATGAATGGTGGAAGAAAAAAATGGGAGATTGAGAATAGATCATATACAAAAGATGAACCACAAATACAAAAAACAAACTATGTTGCACAACCACCACATGAAGGACTACGTGCATATCTCTTTGATGTAAGAAGAGCACTTGATAAGAAAGATACTGTTCTAGTTGATGTCCGCTCACCAAAAGAATTTTCAGGCGAGATAACTGCTCCTGCAGAATATCCTATGGAACATGCTCAAAGAGGCGGACACATTCCAAATGCAAATAATATTCCATGGGCTAGTGCAGTAAATGACATTGATGGTACTTTCAAATCAGTTGAAGAACTAAAGAAAATTTATGAAACAAAAGGCGTCACACCAGACAAGGATGTCATATGTTACTGTAGGATTGGAGAAAGATCTTCACATACTTGGTTTGTTCTAAAATATTTACTTGGATATCCTCAAGTTAGAAACTATGATGGCTCATGGACTGAATGGGGTAATATGATTGGAAACCCCATCGAAAAATAACGAAACAGGTCAAGAACTAGCAATTCTAAAAAAAGGTATATTCTATGCCATACTTGACGATCCAATTTACTTTATAATGGAAGACAAGACTAAACGCGGTCTTACTGTGCAACAAAGATCGATTGACGAAAAATACAATGTCCATTCTGACAAAGGGATGATCTATGATATGGATGGAATAGGACACAAGGTAGGGATCAAATGGTATTTTCCAAAGGACAAGTATAGTTTTGACAACGTACTTGAACATGCAGCTGAGATGGAACAGAGATATCGAAAGATCCGAGAAGAGACTTGTCCTGATTATTAGGAAGCATTTTTAAACTCTTTTTCATTAGACTAGATAGATGTCACTCCTGTTAAAGGATAAAGTGTATACAGTTCAATCGGCTACATCCAAAAGAGGAGTCTATCCTTTACACAGCTACAAACTTGGTCTCTATCGTCTTCCAATAAAACTTGAAGATACTTATGAAATTGATTCTATTGTTTCTGGATTCAAAAAAGTCTTTGAAATGGATAAATTTGCTGATAGAGTTTATGCTACATATCGCTGGAAAGAAGAGAACTTGCCAGATCCAGATGATTCTGGATACAAGTCAATAGATCTTGAAGTTCAAGTTGAGATAGTAACTGGTGAAGTGGTGGATATGATCTATCAAATATATCCAGTTGAAAAATACGGTGATGGTCTTTGGGTTAAAGATTACAGAAAGAAAGCTGATGCAAATGCAAAGATGGTAATTGATACAATTTTACGAAATAGTGTTCTTGCTGATAAAATGTTAGAGCATGATGTAAAAATAAAACAAATGTCACCAGAGCAAGCTCTGAAGACATTGGAAGAGATGACTCCATTAGCTCAGATAGTTCCTAATGCAAAACCAAAACCAAAACCAGCTGCTCCTCAACCAGGACAACAAGTGGCACAAGTTGAAGAACTTGAGACACCATCTGGAGCCAAGCCTGGTCCAATCGATGTTGACTTTAAATCAAAACTCAAAGTTGTTGAAACATTCACTGCACCATCTAGTCACAAGATCAAAGTGTTTGGTCAAAGAAAGGGCAATGAAATACTTGGAATTTGGGGAGAGTTTGTTTCAGTTGATTATGATATCTGTGTAGGTGATGGTGCATGCATTGATGCATGTCCTGTAAAAGTTTACGAGTGGGCCGAGTTTGCAGGAAATCCAGCTTCTGAGAAAAAACCATTGATGGCACGAGAACCTGATTGTATATTTTGTCTAGCTTGTGAAAACGTATGCCCAGTTCAAGCAATAAAAATATCCAAGAAAGGATAAAATTTTAGCGGTACGGCTATAAAGACTCGAGAGTTGAAAAACTCCAAATGCTCACACATGTTCTTCCTAATACTCTAACACAATTTCTCTGGAATCTTTTCATTGGAATGGCAATGATAATCACACTCTATACATGCAACTTTTACTATCTTGTTGTAGTTGCTCGACGTCATAAAAAAAGTCGTTCCATTGAACTAAAAGAAATTCCAACTGTTACACTTCAACTTCCAATATACAACGAAAAATATGTTGCTTCTAGATTGGTGGATGCAGTTTGTGCACTTGATTATCCAAAAGACAAATTGTGTATTCAGGTGCTAGATGATTCCACTGATGAAACCTATGATCTGCTTGAGAGTCTAGTTGCAGACTACAAAAGTAAAGGATTTGACATACATCATATAAGAAGATCAGACAGAAAAGGGTACAAGGCCGGTGCACTTCGAAATGCAATGAAGTTTGCAAAGGGTGACTTTGTTGCAATTTTTGATGCTGATTTTATTCCTCCTACTTGGTTTCTCAAAAAAGCCCTGTCATACTTTTCTAGTCCAAATGTTGGGTTGGTTCAATGCAGGTGGGGCCATATTAACGAGAGATATTCTCCTCTGACAAAGGCTCAAGCACTCAGTCTTGATTTTCATTTCTTGGTAGAACAAAAAGCAAAAAGCAATTCGCATCTCTTTATGAGTTTTAATGGCACTGCTGGTATATGGAGAACCAAATGCATTGAGGATTCTGGAGGGTGGCATACTGCTACTTTGGTTGAAGATCTGGATCTGAGTTATAGAGCACAGATGAAAGGTTGGAAATGTGTCTTTATTCCTGATATTGTAGTGGATGCAGAACTTCCAGTGCAGATGAATTCTGCAAAAAGACAACAATTTCGATGGGCAAAAGGCTCAATTCAATGTGCAGTAAAATTACTTGGTGATGTTGCACTAAAGAAAATACCTGTTGACACAAAAATTCAAGCATTTGTTCAACTTACACGACATATTGTACATCCTCTAGTTCTGGCGCAATTTTTAATTTTACCAATACTTTTGGCTTCAAAAATAAATCTCTATGTGATAAGTGGATTACCTGCACTTACAATAGTTGCTTACTTGGCAATGGGACCTGTGGCATACATCTTGGTTATTCAACAAATGTATGCAAAAAAATGGCGGTCAAAGACACTTTCCTATCTGTATTTGATAGTCTATTCTGCTGGCATGTCTGTCAATAACACGGTAGCAGTTTTTGATGCACTCTTTGGAAAAAGAAACGAGTTTTTGCGTACACCAAAGTTTGGAATAATAAAAAATGATGATGATTGGAGGGACAAGGCGTATGCTCTTCCATTTACAAAAACTACTCTTCTTGAGATATTTTTTGGTGTATATGGAATAGTTGGTATGTTTGTTGCAATATTTTCTAATAATCCGGTATTTGTGCCAATAATAGGAATTCAGGTAGCTGGGTTTCTTTACATCGCATATCTTAGCATCTCTCATTCAACATTTAAAAAAGGCAAATCAAGAGGTAGAGTCGAATCAAAGGCAGAAAAAATGGCAAATAATTACTATAAAGTAGCATTGGCAGGCATAATTGCATTAATTGCAGTGGGTGTGTTCATGGCCTTTGAGGAATATGGAAGTACAATTTATCCACTTGATCAATCAAGAGGAATTTTAAGCAGAATCCAAGCCACATCTGATCCTCAAACCATTGGTGATGATATCAAAACAGTCCAACAACTACTTCCAAAATCTGGTAACCCTGTTTGGATATTTCCTACACAAGATACTGACTTTGGAATGATGCAAAGAGACCTTGGTACAATGTCGTCTACACTTGACAAAGTTTCAACTACTTCTGAAGATACTGCAGCATTTCATACCGGTATGCTAAACATTCACTCTCAAGCTACTACTATAACATTCAATTTGCTTGATGCTACACCGTACATGTACGTCAGTATCTCAAACATGTTGTTCGGTGTTGTGTGGGTTGCAGTAATTATTGGAATCTTTGCACTCTTGAAAAAGAAAAAGCAAGCCCTTGACAAAGACGATGAAGATTAAGTAATATTTAGTTCACGTCTTATTTCATCAACTGCCCGTATTCCAAAAAGATCCCGAACCTGTTCAATTCTGATTGCTTCTTTTACAATGTCAGAACCAAGTTCTGTAATCAAAAGTCTGAATACATCTGTAAATCGTATCTCCCACTTGTCTACACAGTCCAAAATTTTGGATATGCTCCATTGTTTTACTTCTAAAGGTAATGGCATCTTTGATTCTACTTCTATTGAAATTCTGTCAAACAAATTCACCATGTCTTTAGTTTGGCCTGTCATCTTTTCAATGTCCTCTAGTGTACCATACTTTGATTCAGAGCGCATTCTGATGTTTGACTGGAATTCTGACAAACGAAGAAGACCCATGACCTCATGTGAGGTGTTTTGAGATGTCTTGTGGGTCACACTACGAACATCCTCTAGTTGCTGTGCAATTTCGTATGTTTTCTTGTTAAACTCTGATATCGATGCCGAGTTTTTATTTAATAATTCTGTAAAATCTGATATCTTTTCGTCAAGATTCTTGTTTTTGTTTATCATGCTTTCTTTGAAATTGATAAACTCTGAATTGATGTTTCTAATGTCATTTCCAAACGAAGACAAAGACTCTGTTTTCTTTATCAGTGAATCAATCTCTGAACCTACATTTCTTATCTGAGAACTAAGACTGGATATGGAATCTGTCTTTGTGGATATGGTACCAATCTCGCCTTTCAAATTAGATATACTATCCTCTAATTCTGACATTTTTCCAGTTTTTGAGGCTATTTCTCTAGTACTCTGCCTTACTTCTTCAATCTCTTGATGTATGTTAGAAAGTGATTGTGTTTTGGTTGATATGTCGTTTGTATTTTTTCGTAACTCTCCTATTTCACTAGTGATATTTGATAATGATTCTGAACTAGACATGACATTTTTAATCTCTTCACGTACCTTCTCAGTTTTTTCTGATACATGCATTATCATTTTGGTATTGTTTCTAGTAGAATCCAAGTTGTCAGCAATACTTTGCATGATTTTGTTGGTATCTGGCATGGATTCTTGTTTGTCTCGAATTTTCTCTACGTGGTCTTGAAGTTTGTTTATTTGACTATTTATTTTGTCTATCAAGTTGGAATGTGCTTTGACCTGAGTCATTCCAGAAAACAGTCGCTGTGTATCTTCTTCAATTATGTTTATTTGTCTAGAGTTTTTCTGAATCTGATCTAATGAAGAGTTTACTGATGATATCATATCTTTAAGGGAGACTAGAATCTTTTGATTTTCTGCAAATATTTTTGACATTGTTTTTACTTCAGAAGCTAGAGTCTTGGTAGCATCTGAAATTGAAGACATTTTTTTGACAACATCATGTGTAGAATCTTTTGGTTTTGATTCTGCACGTTTTGCTTTAGCCACTTTAAATTAGAATGAGGGCAGCCGATAAAAGAGTTAGGATTTAATTTTGTGTGGTACAAAAAAAGAACCAGATTTAGTGGTTCACTAATTCTGGATCGTGAAGACTTTCATGAAATGTCTTTGCTACCAACCCGTTTGCAGTTTCAAAGAACTGTTTTGGACAAAATTCGCAATTTAACATATATTACGGTATCATACGGTACTATTAATAACGAGGTAACTTTGCTATTACCCTGTAATCTGATTTATTTTTCAAGTTTCAGCGAAATAGAATTTATACAATATCGTAGGCCTGTGGGATTTGGACCATCATCAAAAACATGTCCCAAATGGGCTCCACATTTCTTGCATAGTACCTCTACTCTTAACATGCCATGACTAGTATCTTCTTCTGCTTTCACGTTATCTCCAATTGACTCCCAGAAGCTTGGCCATCCAGTTCCAGAATCAAACTTTGTCTCGGAGCTAAATAGTTCGGTTCCACAGCATAGGCATTTGTAAATCCCTTTTTCCTTTGTGTCATGATATACTCCAGTAAATGCAGGCTCTGTACCCTTCATTCTACACACAAAATATTGGTCCGAGGTAAGTTTGTCTTTCCATGGATCATTTTGTGGTTCCAACGACTCTACTATTGCACCATTTAGGATTTAATTCTTGAGTCTTGTCTTATATTTTTCAAGCAGTCAGATACCCCAGGTATAATTCATCAAATGATATCAGAATACCCAATCATC
>CAYWWR010000040.1:0-12867 GCA_964462165.1 uncultured Nitrosopumilaceae archaeon | reverse complement strand
ATACCGTTGCAGCATTTGATGGATTGCCTGTGACTTGGATGTTTTCATCAGTTGTAACATAATAATTACTGTAAATTCCGTAACGCATGGAATTTGATGATGTATCATCTTGAACAAATGCGATAAAAGGACCAGACATTCCAAGGTTCATGCTAGTACTTGAAAAAACAAGATTGCTGCCAATGTAGACTTTGAGATAATTACTTCCGTTTGTTATGATTGTGCAATCCTGTGTTTGAGGCATACTGCTTGGTTGAGATATGTACAAAATCTGGTATGTGTTACCCGCATCACTTGATTGTTCTACATCCCAATAGTATCCTGTAGAATCTGCATATGCCTCGCAACCTACGTGAGGAATATAGTCTGATCCTTCTACATACAAGCCTGCATTTGATACTCCATCTGGTACTTTCTTATCTGGAATGGTAATGACTGAATGAAAAAGACGCGCATTGGGCTGGGGTAGGTGAGCATAGTAGTTAACCCATTGACCGCTTTGTGGTGACTGGACGCCTAGGTGTAATCCTTGAGAGTCTTCATAGTAATTGTATGATGCTGCAGTTCCTCCAAATGTCCAAGAATCCATATTTCCTGTGGTAAGGGAGTCTGAGACAACAAGGCCTGATTGTATTTTGCTGATGGAACTAGTTGCACTTGCAGTATTCATTGTGGGTATCATCATTCCCGTTAGAACAAGTAGCAATATTGAAAATATTGCAGTAACATTATGTTTAATCAAATTCTATCCTCGTATACGCCATTTCTATTTTGATATCGAACGCATCATATTTTCAGCTATGCGCATATTGGTATGGAAAAATCATCCCGGTTGAAATTACATAAGACCATTACAGTTTCTTCATGTGGGTTGGTGTGATAATATTGTCACAAATGATGTGAAATAAAAAATATTGTTCTAGTTATTTTTTCTGTAAAATTGATTTTTTATTTTATTCATATTTTTATTGGCAAGCTAAATGAAAAAATTGCCCCTATTCCATCAGGACTATTTTCTGCACCAATAACACCTCCGTGTACCTCTATGATGCTCTTACAAATGTATAATCCAAGTCCTGTTCCCTTGTCTGACTTTGTGACAAACTTGGAAAATAATATTGGAATTATTTGACGATCTATGCCTGGGCCATTATCTTTTATGTTGACAATGACATTTCCATCCTGTACTCTTGATGATATAGTGATGGTACCATCTTTTGTAAACTTGATTGCATTGTTCAGAAAATTAGATATAACTTGGGCCATCCTATCTCTGTCTGCTTCTATGTTCATGGGCTGACCGTCATTTTTTACAATGATGTTGACTTTATTGTTTTCAATGTGGGCGCTCTCATCTTTTATTACATTTTCAATTAATGCGTTAATGTCAAATACTTCTTTTTTCAGAGCAAGTGATTTACTTTCTATTCTTGTCACACTTAGAATGTTCTCAGTAAGTCTCTGGAGTCTCTTTGCATTGCGTACAATTATCTTGATTTCATCATTATCACTTCCAAGTCTATCTGTAAGTAACTCGACGTTTACCAATATTGGCATGATTGGGGTACGAAGCTCATGTGCTGCTATGTTGATAAATTCTGTCTGCATGATAAGCTGTTTTTGGATTGATTGGAAAAACTCTGATGTTATTATTTTTCTTGCCTCTGATTTCATGCTGCTGGATATTATTGGGTCGCGAATTGCTTTTTTGAGCATCTCATCTTCCATTTCTGTATCACGTAGAATCTGGATGAATTTTTCTAGTGCCTCAAGCCCACGATTCACACGAATGTTTGCCTCTCTGAATACTGCTTCTTGATTTAGTCTTTCTTTTATCAATTCATGTTTTTTGATTATGGATAGCGTTGTATCGTTTAATTTCTGCCTAACTTGCTCTATTTTTTCTGCTCTTCTTTGTATGAGTTCTTCACGAGCAGTAAATGCATCCATCTTTACTTTTTCGACTTGTTCTTTGATATGGTTTTGAATTTTTTTTACCTGTAATGCATGCATTATGGCTCTGTCATTTTCATCATAAATGCTCATTAGGTCATCCCCGTACGCAAATCATTTAGAATTTCTTGTTCTCTTGCTGCATATGTGTTGAGATCTATGATTCCTTTTTCATAATCGGTTCGTAGCCTGATTAATCTTGTTTTTATCCATCTTGCACGTTCTGCTTTGTCTGCTTCTAACGCAAGTTTATTGCATTCATTTAGAATTGATCCAAATGTTAATTTCATAATCAAAAATGTTATGATCATACATCCTGCCTCAACAAAATGAATATGGTGCCCATGGTCCGCTCTGGTGAATGACAAATCCGTCTTTTTTGCATTTTATTTTTATCTTCTCCACACTGTCAATAAATTTTGAAATGTTATATTTGTCTATAAGGTATGCTGTATTGAGAACTATCTCCTGCACATCTGATTTTAATACAGTGCTATCTATTACTATGCTTGCAAGTTCTTGATGAATCTCTCCTGTCATTTCATCTATTTTTTTCAACGTCTCATGTTTGATAGACTCATCCATTTGCATCTTGAGAAAATATGATGTACCTTCTCCAGATTTTGAGATCTCTTTTTGCATTTTTTTGATTTCTTTTGAACTCTCTCTTATTTTTTCTTGGATTTTTTCCATCCCTGATTTTTCTAAAATAACCTTGATACCAAACTCTTCTTTACCATGTAACTTGCCTATCTTTGATTTATAGTCGTTATATGACTTGACTAGAAGCTGTTTTACTCCTTCATCTGTTTTGAACATGATACCAAACCTTACCGGAAGTGTGGTGCTAATACTTCTGGAACTTTCTACAACTTTTTGATGTGTGATAATACTATCTACATCTGGCGGTATTTCCTTGAATGTTATTTTGCTTACAACTGCGCTTATGTCTTTGTGATTGATTGTATATACTTCGTTATTTTCAAGACCGATATTTCCAAAATTTTCACCTTTTCCACCCTCCATTATACAATAGATGTATTTACCAAATGTCTTCATTTTGATATCTTTCTCCTGTTTGGTTTCTTGATACCGTGTACTGCTGATAGCACACCGAGAAGATCCAAAATTACCAAATCAATATCTGCAACAGAGATCTTAACTTGTCCACTAACCAAAACTCCTTTTTCTAAAAGATGATCAACCAAATCAACTAGAGTGGTCTTGGGTTCGGTTCCTACTATTTTGCTGCTTGCATGGCCTAATTTTATCTCAAATTCTTGGGGTGAAAATCCAAATTGGTCGGAGATTGTGTTTATTGTTTGTTTTATCTGGATGAATGCAAGACCTAATCTTTCAATCTCTTCTGTTGTTAATGTTCCAGTTGAAATTCTTCGCTGTGCTTGTCTTTCCAACACTTGTCTGAGCAATTCTATTACAACTAGTACAAGTTTAGCAAGTCCTTTCTGTAAATTTTCTCCATCCAGATTTATCTGCTGGACTGGTGTTTTTTTGGATCTATGAATATCTTGTTTCATCAAGAATTTTTACCTCTTGATATTTTTTGTTGTGTTGTTTTTTTGTGGTATGCGTTTTTGTTCCTTTTCCCATTTTTCCCATGGTAATTTTATTCCATAACGTTTTGCTGTCTCAAGTGATGCTATTACTAGATTTATCTTCAAAGAAAGTAAATCGACACCTACAATTGAAACTGTAATGTCTCCTGTTATTACTACTCCCTTGTCTAAAATTCTATCCACAAGATCTACTATTGTAAGCTGGCCTGGTGTAAGTTGGCGTTGACTAAGTGACATCCTCACTCACACCCTCTCTTCTAATTTTACAATAACCGCATATTCCACTATCTTTGAACCAATGACGTGGGCAAAATCCATCGAGATATTGTTCAGTGACAGTCTTTAACAAATGTGCCATGATGATATCAAGTGGAGTGCCTCTGTGACACTCTGGACATCTCATAAAGACCCAGCCACCACTCATTGCTTTCTTAAGATCTACTTCTTCAAACTTACCGCACACTAGACATACTGCCAATTTAGATCAGCTCGCGTTTATTTTTGGGGTAATCCCGGTGGCGCGGCAAGTCCAAGCGCAGATGCATATCTTAGGAATGTATCAATTCCGGATACTACAATTCTTGCTCTTATCACAAGAATTTCTATGCCTACTAGTGAAACTGAGAGGTTTGCATCAATAACTAGACCTTTGTCTAAGACACGATCAACTAGATCGTAGATGTTAAGCATTGGTCTGTACATTTGTTGTTGTGACATATTCTAGACAATTGTACACTGGAATTCTTAGATATAAGATACTATGGTACATTGTTCTATATTGTAGTTACCTGTTTTTCTGAATAATGCGCTCAAAGTAAAAAATGGGTCTGATTTTATAGCAAAATGTTAGATGTCATTATTTAAAACATTACTGTGATTATTCATTGATTGAAAAAGATTCTATCTGCCGTACTTGTAGCAATTACGTTATCATTTGTTTTATTTTTTACACTTAAAACACATGATGGCACTGTTCACGAATCTGAAATTGGAAATACGATGAATAATACTAATACCATCAAGATGATTGTTGTTCCATATTTTGATCCTACTGATCCTCAATGGAATGAGATATACGCAGTTGCTGACAAGTATCCAAATACCATAAAATATGTCATCATTAACCCGTGCAGTGGTCCGTGTGGAACTTCCTTGTCAGAAAACTGGAAGCAAGTAATTTCTAATCTAAAAAATCGCGGAATAAAGACACTTGGATATATCTTCAATACTTCAGAAAGTCTGGCAAACATTGACTATTACATGAAGTCTCAAGTGCCAACCGATGGAATATTTTTTGATAATGAAAGTAGCACTGATAACTTGGAAAATTTCAGGCAGTTTTCAAACTATGTACATAGTTTGGGAGGTATTGTATACATAAACCCGGGTTATAATTATCCACAAGTCACTGATTACATAACAAGTGGTAGTACTGATATTGCAAACATACATGAAATAGAATCTGACAAGTCACAGCACATTTCCATTAATGATCAATTATCTCCCACAAAGTTGAGTGTAATACTTGGCAATGTAACCTCCAGCGATGAAATGATATCAAAATTAACAGAGGTTGCATCTAAAGGAATTGGAACAGTGTATGTCTATGGTGATTCATATTATAATCTTCCATCATTTTTTGTGGATGAAGTAAAACAAGCTTCTGTGACTCTAATAAAATAGAATTATTTGTCTAATTCTGTGTTTATATGAATTACTAGATCACTGATGGTGATGGGTTTTCTAATGAAACACTTGACCTCTAGATTTGGAAACATCTTTCTGAATTCATCATAATACACTTCAAAGGCTGTGAAAAAACAAATCTTGACATTGTTACTTTTCTTTTTTACTTCTCGGTATAACTCAAAACCGTTCATCTTTGGCATTCTTATGTCTATTAGGAGCAAATCGTATACATCAGGTATGAAATTTGAGAGTGCATCTGTTGGATCGTTGTATACGTCAACTTCGAACCCCTTTCGCTGTAATCCGTTTTTTAATGATGCTGTAATGTCGGGTTCATCATCGACCACTAGGATTTTTGTCATCTTAACTATGACACCGTTTCCAAATTTAAGAATTTAGTATAATCTCTATTCGTAAGTTCCTGGCTTGTCGGAATTCTACATGTGATCGATGCTCCCTTTTTGTTGGCGTTGTTCTTCGCCCAAATTCTTCCATTATGTGCCTCTATGATGTTTTTACATATGTACAAGCCTAATCCTGTGCCATGGTATGATGATGTAACAAACTTGTTGAATAGATTTGGCATTATTGTATCCTCTATGCCGGGACCTGTATCTGTTATAGTTATTTCTGTCCAATTTTCATCTGAAATATTTTCTAATTTGATTTGTATGGTTCCTTCATTGGTAAATTTTATTGCATTGTCTAAAAGATTGAAAATAACTTGCTCCAATCTTTCCTTGTCTGCCTCTACAAAAATGTGCTTGGATGAGATGACTAGTACCTTTATCTCTTGTTTACAGTCATGATATCTATTCATGTTCTCAAAGTCATTTGCTATTGAAGATACAAGTAGATTCAAATCAACTTGTTCTTTTTTTAATTTCAAAATCTTTCCATCAATTCTTGTTAAATTACTCAAATTATTTGAAAGCACCTTGAGTCTCAATGCATTTCTTAAAATTGCCTTGACATAACTCTCTCTAAACTCATCATGCTTGTTTTGTAAAAGTTCTGAATATGTCAATATGGCCTGAATTGAAGTCTTCATTTCATGACTTGCTATGTTTGTAAACTCTGTTTGAGCATGATTCTGTGGCGTAAAGTATTTTTCGAGTTCACTACTATCAATATCATCACATCTCTCAATTAACAAGTATTGTATCGTTCTTCTATAATTAATTTAAAGAATATGGAAGATTGTTCTATACGAAATAATAGTCTCTGTAGAATTAATTAACGATACATAACGTTCGATGCTTTATACTATTGGCTCTATTACGACTTCACTATGATTATCATGGCTTTTTGCAATTATTGCATACAAGTTTGACCATGGAATCTCAGACTGGAGAAATAGCGAGCCATTTATTTCTAATATCTTCAAATGAATGTCTGAAATTTCAGATAGATATTCTAGAAGGGAATGATTTGACTGTCTTAAAACAAAGACAGATAGCGCTGAATTTGATTTGATAAATGATACTAGGTTTTTGATTCCTTGACTGCCTTCTTTGACATCTGAAAATCCGCTTACCATGTTCGAGCCAATTATGCTTAGTGGTGCCTTTTTGTATTTGATCTTTAGTCTGCGTATTGTATTTTGTAACTGTTGCAATCTTTTTTTGCTTTCATCATGCTTGGGACTACTGGATAGATAGTCTACAATCCTTGTTTTACTGCCATTTGGCAATACTTCGATAGTACTTTTTAGTTTCAAATTTTGATATGATCTGAGAAGGTGATCTATGTGTTCTGACTCTGCACCCTCAAATGGCTCGAATACAACTGGATTACCACGATGCATGAAACCTGCAATGATTTTGTCAAGAAATGCCATCACAACTCGAGTGTTTACATGAGCATCAAGTTCCAAAGTTATGATTCCATCATTTGGCAAACCTCCTTGAAATAACTCGTCTAATTCTCTATATCCTGATGGAACATGTGAATTTTTTATAGTGTTTTGATCTGTTGTCTTGATATGTTCTTTTGAAATGTGCATATTGGAAAATTCTTTTGGTCTATAATGTCCATAACTTCGAAATATTCCATCATTTAGCGAGAAAATACATGATGGTCTGTTTATCCTAATTCCTCGCAATTTTGATAAAAAGATCTCTCTAATTTTTCTATTATTGTGATATCCTTGTTTTAATTCTATTACACCATCTGCCAAGAAATCAAATGTGTGATCCTCTGGAGTCTCTGTCACAAAAATTAATTTTGCGCCAGCTCTCTCTCTCCATGTTTGTAACACTCGTGCATTGTTCATCAAAGCTTCCTTGTCCATGAAAAATCCTATCGCATCCCATGTGTCAATAATTATTGTTGGTGCCTTGACATCCATCAATTCGTTTGTTATTCGTTCAAAAAGAGAACCAGGTTCATCAAGTCTTGCATCAACAAAAACAAGTGAGCCATCTTCGACATGTGCGGCATCAGTTAGTTTAGTTTTTCTTGAATCAGTAAAAGATCTTCCAAGCCATGGATAATATTGAAACATCTGTTCTGGGGATATTCTGGTGGATATGTATAGACAATTTGTTTTGATTTGTAACTCGTGTAGAATTGTTAGAGCAAGAGTAGTTTTACCGGTTCCTGCATAACCCTTTATTATTAGTGAATATGTTTCCTGTTTGAGAAAATTTACTAGCTCATCAGGAATTCTACCATCTATGCAATTGGATTGAATGTGTGGTAAACGTGACATTAATTGTTATTATTTATCTAGCTAATATATGATAATATCGGATAAGGAAAATACTGTGAGACAAGATGTGCCTACAATATTTGCTCTAGTTTTGGCAAATAATTTGGTGTTCCTTCTCTACTGAATTCCAACATGCACTATGATACCATGTACTACCGTAGATTGTATCGCCTGCATCAAAGTGTATGGTCTTTTTACATGCCACGCATGTGGGACTGTGGAAACTTGTATGTTCCATGTGGGAAGAATCATGAATTTGATGAATAACTTTCACCTCCTATGAAATTAGACGTAATTGATTCTTTTTTGCATGATTCTAAGATGTGATATTCTTTTGTGGTGTAAATTGTTATGGACATCATACATATCTTTGTGGCCCGAGTTATCTTGATTTGCTCAAAATGTTCTATAAGATTAGGCACTAGTCTGAATACTATTTACTTGACTGTTACTGATTTTGCTAAATTTCTTGGATAGTCAGGGTCTGTATCTTTTTCTAATGCTGCATAATATGCAAGAATCTGTATTGGTACTATCTCGACAAATGGATATGATGATTCATTGATTTTAGGTATCTCAATCCAATGATTATACACGTCACTTGGAATATCTGAAATTCCTATTATCTTTGCTCCTCTTGCTTTAATTTCTCTTGCCGAAGTCAATGTATCTGTATATGTAGAATCATTAGGATTTACAACAATTACAAAAGAATTCGAATCCATTAGGGCCAATGGCCCATGTTTTAGCTCTCCACCTGGTAATCCTTCTGCATGTATGTATGTCAATTCTTTCAACTTTAGTGCTGCCTCTAATGCAATTGGATAATGTATTCCTCTTCCAATTATGTAAATGTCTGAAGCATATTTGATGGCTCTTGCAACTTTTTGAATCTCCAAATGCGATCCGAGAATTTTGTTCATGGATGAAGATATTTCTTGCAGATCAAATTCTATTTGTGTATCACAAACAATTTCTGCAATCTTGTATATGACAGATAATTGCGATGTGAAACTTTTAGTCGCGGCTACACCTATCTCGGGGCCGCAATTTAGTCCAACAGAAATAGAAGAGATCTGTGCAAGAGATGAAGTCATTGAATTTATAATTGAAAAAATATCACTACCGTTGTTTTTTGCAATCTTGACTGCCTCGATCACGTCTGCACTCTCTCCGCTTTGGGACAGAGCTATGAGGACTGATTGGTTATCAAAATAATCTGGATAGAAACGTGCCTCACTTGAAATTATTGTTTCTATCTTTTTTTTGCCATATTTTAGAAATAGATGTTTTGCCACAAGTGCGGCGTTATAGCTTGTACCGCTTCCTGTAATGTATAGTTGCTTTACATCTTTTATGGAATTTGCAAATGCTTCTAGTTCTTTTTTTGTATTTTCTCCTGCGCGCAATACTGCTAGAGGCTGTTCGAAAATCTCTTTTAGTGTAAAGTGGGCATAATCTCCTTTGTATGCGTCTGCAAATTCTTTTGATATCTTTGTTACTTGATGTCTTACTGGTATGCCTGTGAAATCAAACAATTCAATGCCCTCGAAATTTATTATTACAATTTCTCCATTATCTGGATAAATTGCATCATCTGCGTGTTCTATGAATCCCAAAACATCACTAGATATGAAATATCCTTTTTTTCCAACGCCTATTATGAGCGGCTCATGGAATCTGGCGGCTCCGAGAGTTCCATTTGGAAAAACTGCTACAAATGAATAATCACCCTTTAACTCGTTTACTGTTTTGATAATAGATCGTTTGATATCTTTTGTAGAATCATAATGATATTGTAAAAGGTTGGCAATGATTTCGCTGTCTGTTTCGCTTTTGAAAAAATATTTTCGATTTTGAAGAATTTCTTTTAGTTCTTTATAGTTATCAATTATTCCATTATGAACAATTGCAATCTGTCCTGAACTTGATAGATGTGGATGTGCATTTGTTTCATTGACTCCTCCATGAGTTGCCCATCTAGTATGACCAATTCCTATGTTGCCTGGTAGTGTCTGCAAATTTGTATTATTGTTCACTTGTTCCACTTTGCCCACTCCTTTTCTAACTTGAATTTGACTGTCTGAAAAAGTTGCTACTCCTGCACTGTCATACCCCCTGTACTCCATACGCTTTAATCCGCTCACAAGAATTTTTGTTGCAGATATGTCTCCGAGGTATCCTATGATCGAGCACATCTTATCTTCTAATTGTTTTGAATCTTAAGTACATTAGCGAAAAGTCTCTCACTAGGTCATTCTAGAACTTTTCACTACATGATTTTACCTGTACAAATTTACTTTTGTCTTAAAAAATACGAGATTGAAATTCAATCAGATTGAAAAAACTGGAGACATGGATGGATAGAATTACTAATGAATCTAATCTGTGGCTCAACGCAATTAAAATGGAAGATGGAGGGGATTATCTCAAAGCATTTCTTTTTTATTTAAAAGACTCGGCAGATTGTGTAAAACAAAATTCACTGGTTAGGGCTGCACTTAGCTGTTCATGTGCTGCAAACTGCCTTACCTTAGTTGGTAACCTGGCTGGGGCACGACAATTATATCTGCAGGCTGCCACTCTTTATGAAAATAATGCGGTGCATGTGATTGGGAATTCTGTGCGAGAAGCACTCTGGTCGTATCAGGAAGCATATGAGTACTTTAATTTGGCATGTGAAAATCACAAGGCTCAGCATATTTATGAAAAATATGTATCTCTTTCAAGAAAAATAAACCCATTTTTTGGCGAAAAGGAAGCAATGGAATCCTTGCGAATACGAAAAACAAACACCGAATCGCATTCTGGGACACATACGACAAACATGCAAGTATCTGCAGATGTTGATAATGCTATCAAAAATTTTCTAAATGACCTGATGCCAGTTGATGATAAATCTAATCCACACATCTTTCAGCGTATTTTCGATAAAATTTCAGAGGAGAAAATATGAAAAAAGTTTTGATAATCAACTGGGATTGTTATCCAAATTTTGCAACAGGGGGGGTCTATACTTGGACAAAGACACTGATTGACTCCATGCCTGAATATGAATTTGCAGTCATCAATGAACTGTCAAACCCAAATAGTAATGGCATATACACTGTTCCAAAAAATGTAACAACTGTAATCGAAGTTCCAATTTTTGGTGCTACACGATATGAAGAATTTTGTAAACGAGATGATATTTTACAAATAAGAATTCTCAAAACTACACAAAAAGTAATAAAAGAAAAATTCATCCCTCTTTATGATGAATTTATTAGGTCCGTGTTATCTGATCGTTGTAATACTAATGTCCTAACAGATTCTGTCATCAAACTGCATGACTTGCTTGTCAAATATGATGCAAAAAAATGCCTAGAGCATCCATTAACGTGGGATATTTTCATCGAATGTCTTAACAGAGAACCAATCTATAGCAACATGACATTCAAGGAAGCTCTGACAGCTTTTCAATTGATACAAAGAAACATACAGCTTTTTTCAATTCAAGTACCAAAAGTAGATGTCATACATTGTTCACTTGCGTGGCTTCCATCACTAGTTGCAGTATATGCAAAGAAGGAAAGCAATTGTCCTGTGATAATTACAGAGCATGGTGTGGCATTTAGGGAATTGTTGCTGTATTACAATGCATATTTGTTTGACGAGCCTTCTAAAATTTTCTGGAAGGTTTTCTCACATAATATTGTGCGCGCAATATATTCAATTGCTGATGTAATCACTCCTGTCTGCGAGGCAAATAAAAACTGGGAGAAAAGCCTTGGAGCCGATCCTTCCAAAATAAAGGTCATCTACAATGGGGTTAACACATCACGATTCAAGCCAATGCAAGTCAAAAGAGAAAACAACCGGCCTACGGTTGTTACTGTAGCAAGAGTAGATGTTTTCAAGGATATTGTGTGCCTGATTCAAGCCATAGGGTATGCAAAGATGCAGATTCCTGATATTCAATGTCTAATTTATGGCACTTCAAGCGATCTTGATTATTCACTACGATGTATCAAAACGGTAAAGGATCTACAACTTGAAGACAATGTAAAATTCATGGGTGGTACAAAAGAGCCTGAAAGAGTATACAACGAAGCAGACATTATTGCAATTAGTAGCATTACAGAAGGATTTCCATTTACTATAATTGAAGCAATGGCTTGTGGCAAAGCTGTAATTGCATCAGATGTTGGAGGTGTAAGAGAGGCATTAGATGGATGTGGATTACTTGTACGAAGCAGAAGGCCACATGATCTTGCACAAGGTATGGTTAAGCTGTTAAAAGATGACAACCTCAGACAACAGTTTGAAAAAGCCGCAATAAAAAAAGTTCATGCTGAATTTACTCTGGAAAGATGTGTAGCGAATTTTAAAAAAGAATATGAAAATCTTACTGGATCTTGTGTGGAAAATGATACAAAAAAACTTGAAGAGGTACTTGTTCAATGACTCAAAAAGCAATAGTGACTGGCGGAGCAGGATTTATTGGAAGTCACATTGTGGATGAATTACTCAAAAGAAAAATTGAAACATTTGTAATAGATAATCTTAGTACTGGCTCACTTGACAACTTGCGTCAACATGATGGTAATAGTTTGTTACATGTGGTAATGGGTGATGCAAAAAACATTGCAACTCTATTGGCTGATGTTTCTGGTATTGATGTTGTATTTCATGAGGCAGCTATTGCAAGCATAACACGGTCAATTTCAGAACCAATGGTAGTTCACGATGTCAATGTAAACATGTCTCTTGAAATAATGAATTTCTGTGTAGCAAAAAAAATACGTAGACTAGTTTTTGCATCATCTGCTGCGGTATATGGAGTCATAAAGGGGCGAGCGTCTGAAGAGCAGATATGCAGACCGTATTCTCCATATGGCGCAACAAAACTTGCAGTTGAGGATTATCTTAGTGCATATTATCAAACATATGGAT
>CAYWWR010000039.1:0-13243 GCA_964462165.1 uncultured Nitrosopumilaceae archaeon | reverse complement strand
AATATCCGAATCTTACGAACTGGATTTCTGCTCCCACATTTAACTCTAAGTAGTATTGTTCTGTGATAGCTTGCTTGATTTGTAAACTATTCTCATTAAACTGGTCATTTATGAACAATACATCTGACATTAGGACCTCTATGTTTACAGGGTTCTTTCTTGAAATCCATTGAATTTTGGGAATGTCTGGTTTGTAACCAGTTCCAGTGATCTCTCCTTCTATCTCTGAACCAATCTTTGTTATTCTTATGTTGTATAATTCTAGCAATCTTATCTCGTCCCCTATCTTCAATGTCTTGGTATCATTGCCGGGTATGTAGAAATTTCCATCTATTGTAATTCGTCTTTTACCCATGTCGTTTTGTGGATGATTAGAAATTTCAATTTCGGTAAGATTGTTGTTAGTAACTGTTAATTTTACTGGATCAAGAACAATGAACAGTCTTACACTTTTTGGATCAATTATTTTTCTATTAAATGATTCAAGTGTTTCAAATGGTGGCATGGTATCAGACTTGGTAAAACCAAGAGAAAGAACAAATTTCCGAATAGCTTCTGGAACTATGCCTCTTCTACGTAATCCCTCAAGAGTTGGAAGTCTGGGATCATCAAATCCTGATACTTTTCCTTCCTCTACTAGAGGTTTTAGTACTCTCTTGGAGACTGGCATTCCTTCAAATTCTAACCTTGAAAACTCTAGCATCTTTGGTTTACGCATATTCAGTTTATCTAAAAGTGCATAGTAGAGTTCAGTGCGTAATTCATATTCTTTGGTTCTAAACGCATGGGTGATTCCATCAATGCTGTCTTCTATAGCGACTGCCAAGTCATAGTTTGGCCAAACTCTGTATTTGTCTTTGTGGATTGGGTGTGGCTCATCTATTATTCTAAGCAAGGTTGGATCTCGCATGACTGTATTCTCTGAACTCATATCACCTCGAAATCTCACTATGGCTTCTCCAGGTTTGAATTTGTCAAACATCTTATTCCAACGGATATTATTTTGATCAAGATTTCCTGCTCTGCATTTACAGGGTAACATTTCTCTTCTATTCTTACTAATTGTCTCCTTGTCACATGTACACACATATGCATTGTCTAAATCAATGAGTTCCTTGGCTTTCTTGTAGATTATCTCCATGTCATCTGAGGTATTTTTTATGAGATCATATTTTACACCCAGCCAATCTAGTCCAACCTTGATTGCTGCATAATATTCTAAGCGTTCTTTTTCTGGATTTGTGTCATCAAATCTTAGTATGATCTTTCCTCCGTACATCTTTGCATATTCCTCATCAATTATTGATGCCTTTGCATGACCAATGTGTGGATAACCGTTAGGTTCTGGGGGAAAGCGCGTAATTACATTATTTTGCTCTGCTCCTTCAAGTGGTGGGAGACCGATTCTATCTTGTTTTGGCTTTACTATCAAAAGTTCTGCATATTTACTTGCAATTTCTTCTTTTTGTGATCCTACTGATAATTTGTTAACATCAATCACTGTCTGAGAAATAAGTGGAATGATATCTTTAATTCTGGAACGAAGTTCTGGTTTGGTACCAATTACTTTGGATATGATTGAATCATTTCTGGTTTTTCCATCGTGTTCTGATGCATTTAAAAGAGCAATTCCGCGAATTACCTTTTTTAATTCATCATCCAACTAAAGACTCCTCTCTACCACAAAATCAAGCAAAGAAAGTAATTCATTTTTTGCAGGTCCATCGTATATCGATATTGATTTTTTGGCTGCATTGGAGTGGTATGTTGCCTTTTGTTTTATTGTATTTTCTATTCCGAGAGCAGAAATTGTAGAAATGGCTTTCTCTACCTCGCTCTTTGAAACAGATGAATTACCAAATGCATTCAGGATTATCTTTTTTTCTTGGTTATCTGCTTTTTTGATTGCCATCAAAATTGGTAATGACTTCTTTCCCTCCCTGATATCGTTGCCAACCGGTTTTTTTGTAATCTTCGGATCTCCTATCACTCCAATTAAATCATCAATTATCTGAAAAGCAATTCCCAAATTTCTTCCAAATGTAGATAATCTTGTCACATCTGCAAAATCTTTGTTCGCTGATATTGCTCCCATTGCACATGATGCTACAAATAATGATGATGTTTTTTTCTCAATCATCTTTATGTATTGATCTTCATTTGGTATCTTACTTGATTTTGCCATGTTGATATCCAATGCTTGACCTTCACACACGTCAGTACAGGCCTTTGCCAATGTAGTAACAAGATTCAAACCTGCATTTCCTGATTTGTGAAGATAAGGTTTTGAAATGGTTTCAAATGCTCTTGAGAACAATAAATCTCCAGCAAGAATTCCGATAGGCATTCCAAATCTTACATGAACCGTAGGTACACCATGTCTTACCTCATCATTATCCATGATGTCATCGTGCACCAATGTGAAATTGTGCACCATTTCAATTGCTGCAGCCGCAGGTATTGCCTGCTTTGTGGTTCCTCCTAAAAGTTGGCAGCTCTTTATGACCATGTATGGTCTCAATCTTTTTCCTCCGTGATCAATCAAATAGCTTGCTGCTTGGTACAAGTTACTGGGTTCTCCAGAGAGTCTTGATGACAGAAATGAGTCTATCTTGGATGCTGTTTTTGCGAGTTTTTCTAGCTTCATTATTTTTTTAGCTCCCATCTGTGATCTGGAAAATGATACTTTAATGATTCTTCTAGATGGCTCTTGATGTTGTCTTTATTCCACATCTTGAGAATTTCTTTGTGTGTGTCACTTATGTTGTGGCTTGACTCTGATATGAAATACAGCGCTACTAGCATCCATGGACAGAAAATTTGAGGTGTTTTTTTAATCTCTGATAATACTTGTTCCAGTGTAACCCATCGAATATCTGAAATTTCGTCTTCTACAAGCTTTATTTTTGAAGGATCATCTAACATTCCAATCAAGGTGCCACAAACTTCGTTTTCTGATCCAATGTTTTTGTAAGGTACGTGATACTCAAACTTGTACAAATAATCTAATTTGCATGTAACTCCCAATTCTTCTGGTAATCTTCTTTCTGCGGATGAAATATAGTCCTCTGATTGTCTTGGGTGACTGGCTACTGTTCCATCCCAGTCTCCTGGCCATAACATCTTGTTCATACTTCTTTGTGTAAGCAAAAGTTTTCCTTCTTTGTTGAACAAAAATATGGTAAACGCTCTGTGTAGCTTTCCATCTGGTAGGTGGCATTTTACTTTTTCTTCAGTTCCTATTTGATTATCATTGCTGTTCACAAGAATGAGGTGTTCCATAATTATCCTCTAAATATTGTTCCTTCAAAACTCTTGTTATTTATCGCATTTGTTATTCTCTTTGGAATGTTTCCATTTACAAAGAAAACATCTGTTCCATGTTTTGATATGCTAAATGCCTCTTTTATTTTACGAGACATGCCTCCAGTGACATCCATTGATACTTCTGTTGTGATTGGTTTCTCTGTTGTGATTTCATTCAAAAGCTTCTTGCTTTTCATATCTGAATACACTCCATCTACATTTGTAACAAAAATTGCTAGGCGAGGATGTAATAGTTTGGACAAAATTCCCATGATCCTGTCTCCTGATAAAATGTAAAATTTATTTTTTCCATACCACATTACATCTCCATAGGAAATTGGTGTTAATCCTGTCTTTGCAATCTTGGGAATTTCCTTGACTTTGTTGGTTAATGGTTTATCACCTATCATAAAATCACTTGGGGGCAAACAATATGGTTTTAGACCGGATTCTGAAAATGATTCAAGCACAATACTGTTTAGTTCTATCATTGAATTCTTGACAACTGAAACTCCTTTGGCCCCATGTCTTTCTGGTTTTGTATGCATGTCATACTTTACAGACCAATAATGTCCAAATGAACCTCCTCCATGTATTATGACAAGTGGTTCGTTTACATTTTTGAGACTTACAGCAATTTTTCTTATTGAATTTCTGTTTGGTGTTAATGGTTTCTCCTTGTTGGTAATTATTGAACCTCCCAGTTTCATCAAGATCATGATTTTTAACAATGCTATGAACGGTTTTAAAAAGTATCTCACTGAAGTAGTGATGTGTTATTTGAGTGAGATGCCAACATGCCTTTTTTATTTTTAAATGATATCTGTAAATTATTGAGTTTTTAATTAGAACAAAATTTCTGTATTCTATGCATACTGGAGTCCGTTATGATCTATTTTCGTGATAAAACAATCTGAAATTTTTCCTAAATTATTCAACGTGTCTTTGGCATTGGAATTGTCCACAAGGGCAATAATACATCCACCGCCACCTGCTCCTGTTATCTTGGCACCATAAGATGTCTTTCTTGCTTCTTTGATCAAGATATCTATTTTTTCTGTTGAAACTCCAATCTGTTTTAATAATTCATAATTTCTTAACATTAGTGAGCCTAGTTTATTCAAGTCGTTTTCCTTCAAAGATGTAATTGCATTATCAACTATGTCAATTTCTTCTCTGCATAACTTGTTGAAAAGATCTTCATTTTTCTCTTTGAATTGTCTGACTTGTCTTACAACATCTTGGGTATTGTGAACTTGTGCAGAATTTGATATTATAAAACTCAGATCATTTCTTGATGGAATTCGTTGAAATCCATCCTGTAGATCATATGATACAAGTCCGCCAAATGTAGAGACTGAGGAATCAGCCCCTGAATTCTGTTCAAATATTGTCCGTTCTGCTTCTACAGATAATTTTACTACTTCTTCCTTTGACAATCTGTGAAACAGCCCATTAACTGAAGCAGTAACTGCTACGCAAGCGGCAGATGATGAACCAAGCCCAACTCCTGGCGGTATCTCAGATTCTATGATTATCTCTATTCCTTGTTTTGTTGAATTTTCCATTAATGTTTTTTTTGCTATGTGGAAAAAAGGTTTCATAAATTTTTGTTGTACATTTTCTAAATTATCTAGTGACTCTATTCTCATTTCTGATTCTCCTAAAGAAGATCTTATCCTGACTATTTTCTCATCCACAAATTGTGAAGTTGCAGTTATTTTCTTGTCTGTGGAACATAGCACAGCTTTTATGCCATATATGACAAAATGTTCTCCGAAAAGAATGATCTTACCAGGGGCAGAAGCAATAGATTTCATGAAAACACTATCGATGCATATCCTACCACTGAATCCTTGTTACTTTCTAATATGTCTCCACTAGTTGCATATTTGATCAAGGTTCCCTTGGTTGCTCCAAGTTTCTTACAAGCTATCATGGTGGAAGCAATCGCTCCATAACCGCATGCACTAATCTTTTTTTCTTGCAGTATATCATAAAATGCGTCTACATCTAAATTCACTATTGTATCTATCAAAGATTTGTCCTGCTCATGTGCAAAATCATTTGATTCGTAATGAGTAAAATCTGAAGAACCAATTATTATGGTATTCTTAATTTTTGCAATCATTGCTATTGATTCACCAATTTCGATTGCAGTATGGTAACTCTGGTCAATTAAGATTATTGGTAAAATCTTGAATTTGTATGAAAATGTTTCCTGGAGCATCGGAAGTTGTACTTCTAAACAATGATCTCTGGTATGAGAAAATACGTCGAACTCTATCATCTTTGAAATCTTATTAATCTGAATTGCAGAATCTGTATCTACCTCAATGTCTCCAATGGGCGTTCTCCATACTCCTTCCTTCATTGTTGCAACATCTCTTCCCACTCCCCAATGATTTGGTCCTATGATTATTACAAGTTCAGGTCTTTGTGATGATATTGCATGGTATGAATTTGCAGCTATGGGTCCAGAGTACTCATATCCTGCATGCGGGCATATGGCGCCCATGATTTTTTTATCTTGTGTAGAAGGGGGTGATGCGCCAGGGCCATATTTATGTAAAAAACAATTTTTTATGCTTGATTTTAACTCTTGATTTGTTTTTGGATAGAACATCCCAGCAACAGCTGGTGTCCTTACCTGCATTGTGTTATTGCCTCTGTGATCTCATTCTTGAAGGAGGCATCCTTTCGGTTTCTTCTTCTAATTCTTCTTCTGTTATTTTAGTCTCAAAGTCATCTATTTGGTATTTCATAGATTCTGCATTTTTTAATTTACCTTTTTGCATTAGTATCTCTCTTGCTAAAAGCCAATATGCAGCAGCTAGGGATTTTCTTCCTCTATTGTTTGCAGGAATTACTAGATCAATTTTTGAGGTAACATTGTCTGTATTGGAAATTCCTATCACTGGAATTCCTGCATTAGTAGCTTCTACAACGGCTTGTTCATCTACTTGAGGATCTGATACGAAAACTAGTTCTGGTTCTCTGTAATAAGGTAATGATGGATTTGTTAGAGTTCCTGGCATAAATCTTCCAAGCATGGGGGTTGCACCAGTGACCTCACAGAATTTCTCAACCGGAGTACTGGCATATTCTCTGCCAGAACAAACTAAAATTTTTGTAATGTCTGCTCTGTTGATAAATTTAGCAGCTGTTTGAATTCTGGATAATGTTTTCTTGCTATCAATAATGTATAGTCCTTCATTTGTTGCCTTGGTAACAAATGGTGTCATGAATTTTGTTTTTACTTGTGTTCCTACCCTTATTCCTGTGGAAAGTACATACTTTTCCATGTGTTCGAAATCTTCTTGTTTGCTCATTCTGTGTTTTTAAATTTCGGCCATTCCACGTATTAAATCATACTCTGAGAGTCGTAGCAGTTCATTGAGTTTGGCCATCCTTTCTCCACCTACTATGCCAACTTTGAGCATCTTAGATTTGGTAGCAAGTCCAATATGTGATATGTGAGAATCTGTTGATTCACCAGATCGATGTGATGTAATCAGTTTCACATTGTTACTGTTTGCCTCTTTGGCAAATTCAAGTGCGTCATAAAGACTTCCGGCTTGATTTACTTTTAATATCGCTCCACTACAGGCTCTCATTTTTATTGCTTTTTTGAGAATTTTTGTATTTGTTACCAATAGATCATCTCCAGTTATGAGAACACGCGGAAACTTTCTAGTCAAAACTGCCATGTCTTCAAATGCTTCCTCATGAACTGCATCTTCCGCATAAACAAGTTTGTATTTCTTTATTATTTCTGATGCGAACTCAATCTGTTTTTCTGGAGTATTTTCAAAACCAGCTCTGTTGTATACATATTTTCTTTTCTTTTCATCCCATTGTGTAGATGACGCAAAATCTACTCCTAAAGAAACTTCTTTTCCTAATGTAAAACCTAGCTGCTCACAAGCTTTTGCAGATATTTCTAAAGCTTCGTCATTTTTTAATTTTGGAGCCCATCCTCCTTCGTCTCCTCTTCCATTGGTAAAACTTGGATCCTTCTTTGCTAAAATTTTTCCTACTTCTTTATGAACCATCAAATTAACTTCTATTGTATCACGGATGGTTTTGGAACCTGTAGCACAGACTAGAATCTCTTGAATGTCTGGGGTGCCTGGTCCTGCATGTGCTCCTCCTCCTAAGATATTTCCAAGCGGAAACGGATTTCTAAATGTTGAATCTTTTGATAATATCTTGAACATTGGAATCTGTAATGATTTTGAAGCCGATTCAATTGATGCAATGGTTAATGCGAATGCAAGTGAACCTCCAACTTTTGAATAATTCGGAGATGCGTCAATCTCTCTCAGGGTTTCATGAATTGTTTTCAGATTTGATGGATCGAGGCCCAAAAATTTCTTTACATTTTTTTTTAATATGTCTAAACTTTTCTCTGGTTTGTTCTGTGGAAAGCTCTGAGCTTCATGTTTTCCTACACTTGCACCTGACGGAGCACAAACTCGTCCTACATGTTCATTATCTGATGTTACATCAATTTCTATAGTTTGACTTCCTCTGCTATTGTAAAGTATCCTGCCTTTAATTGATGTAATCTTTGGCATTCTATTCTAGTTCAGATCTTACTTCTTGTTCTCTTCTTCTGATGGCTTCATAAAACGGAATGACTTGATGAATTGTCTCAACAGATGTCAAAATCATTGCTCTACAACAATATCTCTTAAAGCCAAATGAATCTAAAACTTTTCCTGGATCCTCTCCACCCTTGACGCGATTTTGATATTCCTTAAATTTATCAGCAATCAAATTTCCACAAGTAAAACACCTAACAGGAATTAGCACAGTCACAAAAAGTAATCAAGGCTTATAAAAACCATACATGGGTAAAACCAATTGCGGGAGTCGCCCAGCCTGGTCAAAGGCGCTAGCTTGAGGGGCTAGTATCTTAGGATTTCGAGGGTTCAAATCCCTTCTCCCGCATTAATGATTTCATAACGACATGTCAAAAATTTACATGTCCCGTGGATGAATTCTCAATGGCATACAAATCAACTCCTTTTCTATTTGAATAATTTTCAATATGGTACTAGTTTTATTGTGAGATGTAACATTAGAATTTCTACTGGCATTCTACAAAACTATTCATTAATTTCATATTCTTTCAAACTCTATTTGTTCTATGTTTGAGATGGATATGTGTTTTGGTAAAGCCCTTATTTGACATAAAATCTTGTATTGTTATGGAAATTACTGTAAAACAAATGATGCAAATTGAAGAGAATGGACATCAAATGGGTTTTTTTAGAAAACTAATGATGGAAAATGCTGGTGCTGCTACTGCAAGACACATTGTAGAACATTGCAGTGATTTAATATCAAAAAAGATAACAGTTTTTGCTGGACTGGGAAATAATGGAGGCGATGCATTTGTTGTGGCCAGACATTTGGCTGCGTTTGGTTATGCTTCCACCGTAGTACTTTTAGGACATCCCGATAAGATAAAAACAGAAGAAGCTCGATCTAACTGGAAAATTCTGGAAAAAATGAATTCTGTAAATCTTGTACTTACATCTACAATTAATGAAATTGTTAATGATGCAGATGTAATAGTGGATGGAATCTTGGGAACTGGAATGTCTGGAAAAATTAGAGAGCCATATTCTTCAGCGATAGATTTGATAAATCAATCAAATGCTTTCAAATTTGCTGTTGATGTACCGTCAGGTCTTGATCCTGATACTGGAATGGTACATGACAAATGTGTAAAAACCGATATTACCATAACTTTTCACAAGATGAAAATTGGAATGCCAAAAGGACAAGACATGTGTGGTAAAATAATAGTTGAAAAAATAGGAATCCCTCCTGAAGCGGAGATTGGAGTGTTGTCATGAAAGTACATCAGCTCCAAGTGGGAAATATGCAAAACTTTACTTATGTTCTTGAGGATGAGGAAACTAAAGAATCTGTTATTATTGATCCTTCATGGGATCTAGAGCTAGTAATGGAAATAATAGAGAAAAATGATCTAAAAGTCAAATATATCATCAACACACATCATCATTTTGATCACACCATAGGAAACAATGCAATGGTAGAACATACAAAATCTAAAATCTTGCAGCATGAATCTTCTACTCTAAAAAATGATGTACGTTTATCTGATGGTGATAAAATAATGTTTGGCAAGTCCGAACTTACTGTATTACACACCCCTGGACACTCAAAAGATAGTATCTGTCTAATTGGTGATGGAAAAATCTTTTCAGGTGATGCACTTTTTGTAGGGAACTGTGGTAGAACAGATTTACCTGGAGGAAGTGCAAAAGAGCTCTATCATAGTCTATTTGATATCATTTACAAGCTTGATGGTAATCTAGTATTATATCCCGGACACAATTATGGAAGCTCCCCAAATTCAACTATAGATAAAGAAAAAAAGACAAATTTTGTATTGCAACCTAGAACAGAATCTGAGTTTGTAAATTTTATGGGCAGTGATTAATTATTGCAAGACATAGAAATACTTGGAAATAAACAAAAAGGTTTAGAATTCATAAAACAAACTGAACAAAAAAAATTTATCTTTTCTCTAGTTATATCCTATACTGAAACATCTGAAATACCTGGAATAACCATGGCTGGAGAGCATCCGGATCTGATAAAATTTACAGGACCCGCTGATGCTGAATTCATTCACTATGGATATTGTAGAAGTATTTCTGTAATCCCAATGACTCCTGATGGAAAACCAACTCCTGCATTGTTGACAAAAACTGCACTGGAAGCAGCAAGTATCCCTAGTATTGTTGTAAATGCTGGTAGCAAAGTGTCTCCAAAACTTCCATTTATTGATATGAATTTGAATTATGGAAAAAATATTGGAAAAGAGCAAGCTCTTAGTCTTGATGATGTTGGAAAAGCAGTTGAATATGGCAGAATAATTGGACGATTTCTTGGGGCTTCGACTGACTGTGTTATAGTTGGTGAGAGCATTCCGGGTGGCACTACTACAGCTCTTGGAGTGCTTGAAGGATTTGGAATTACAGGATCTGTTAGCAGCAGTATGCCTCAAAATCCAATAGATCTCAAAATTCAAACAGTAAAGGAGGCATTGAACAGACTTCAATCAAAAGATCCCTTTGAAATTATATCTCAATTAGGTGATCCAATGATTCCAACAGTTGCGGGTATTCTTAGTACTGCTTCTGAAATTTCTAGAGTTCTATTAGCTGGTGGAACGCAGATGGCTGCTGTACTTGCTTTTGCAAAAAGTATTGGATTTGAAGGGAAGAATACTGCTGTTGGAACTACTTCTTATGTATCTGAAGATAAATCTGCAAATCTAACTGATATCATATCGCAGATACTGGATGTGCCCATATTGGTTGCCAAACTCAAACTTGCAGAATCAAAAATCTCTGGGTTAAGTGCATACGCTGAAGGATTTGTAAAAGAAGGTGCAGGTGCAGGAGGTGCATCTATTGGTTGCATGTTGAAAACCGGAATTGATGCAAACGGTCTTCTAACTTTGACTGAAAAAGAATATTCGAAAATTACTTGACTGTCACTGATTTTGCTAGATTTCTTGGATAGTCTGGATCAAAGTCTTTATCAATTGCAGCATAATATGCAAGAAGTTGTATTGGTACTATTTCTACAAGCGGATATAGTGGCTCGTTGATACTGGGTATGTCTATCCAATAATCGTATACATCACTTGGTTTATCAGAAATTCCTATTATCTTGGCTCCTCTTGCTTTTATTTCTCTAGCTGATGTTAGTGTGTCATTATAGGTAGAATCATTGGGATTTATGATTAAAACATATGAATCAGAATCCATCAATGCCAAAGGACCGTGTTTTAATTCTCCTCCTGGAAGTCCTTCTGCATGTATGTATGTAAGTTCCTTTAACTTCAATGATCCTTCTGAAGCAATCGGATAATGTATGCCTCTTCCTAATACGTAAATATCTGAAACATTCTTCAATCTCTTTGCAACATCTTTGATTTTTGAATCATTGGTGAGTATCTTCTTGATTGCCTCTGATACTTTTGTAAGATCCAGTTCTATACAACCATCGCATATTTTATCAATTATTTTGTATAGTACAACAAGTTGTGATGTGAAACTTTTAGTTGCAGCAACTCCTATTTCTGGACCACAATTAAGTCCCATTGAAATGGATGATTGATGAACTAATGAGGATGTCATCATGTTTACAATTGATATGATTTTAGACCCTGTATTTTTGGCAATGCCTACAGCTTCTAATACATCTGCACTTTCTCCACTTTGTGATATTGCAATTAAAATTGATTTTTCTTCAAACATGTCGGGAGAAAACTGTGCTTCGCTAGAAATTAATGGATCAATCTTTATCTTTGCATATTTTGAAAAAAGAAATTTTGCAATTAATGCTGCATTGTAACTTGTTCCACTTCCAGTAATGTATACATTTCTTGCATGTTTTATTAGATCAGAAACCAAGTCAATCTCAAGTTTGGTATTATTCCCAGCATTCAATACTGTTGATGGTTGTTCTGAAATTTCTTTCAAAGTGTAATGAGCATATTGGCCTTTGTATACATCTGCAAATTCTTTTGATACTTTGGTTATCTGATGATGTACTGGATTTGCATCAAAATCAAAGATCTTCAATCCTTCTTTGTCAATGATCACAAATTCTTTGTTATCTGGGTAAATAACTTCATCAGTGTATTCTACAAATCCTAATACGTCACTTGAAATAAAATATCCTTCTTTTCCTACTCCTATTATTAATGGCTCGTGTAGTCTAGCAGCAGATAGTGTACCATCTTGAAAGACTGCAACAAAAGCATAATTTCCTTTTAATTCTGCCACTGTGTCTACAACAGATTTCTTAATTTCTCTAGTCTTGTCATAATTATATTGAAGAAGATTTGCAATTACTTCGCTATCTGTTTGACTTTTAAAAGTATAACCATGTTCTTGGAGTTCTTTTTTTAATTCTTCATGATTCTCAATTATTCCATTGTGCACAATAGCTATCTCCCCTGAACTTGATGAATGTGGATGAGCATTTGTGTCAGTTACCATTCCATGAGTGGCCCATCTTGTATGCCCAATACCTGTGGTCCCGGAAAGCTCATCTAGTTTTGCTGTTTTGTTTACTTCTAAAACTTTACCAACTCCCTTTCTGACGCTGATTTGTTGCTCGGAAAAAGTTGCTACTCCTACACTGTCATATCCACGATATTCCATTCTTTTCAATCCCTTGACTATTATCGGTGCGGCAGAATTGATGCCTAAATATCCTATAATTGAACACATGTTGATATCATATGCATATTCTTGATAAATAATGATTGCGTGTGTTTTACTCGGTTGGTTGTTCGGCCTTTACTTCTTGAACTGGTTGTTGTTTTCCCTTGTTAAGATCTAATTCTGGTGATAAGCAAATCTGATCTTCTTCTTCAACTTTCACTGTGTATGAAGGAACTGTAACTACTCTCTCCCCTATCATCACATGTCCGTGTACTACTATCTGTCTTGCAAGATATGGGCTTTTTATCGATTCTTTTTTCTGAATGATTGTCTGTAGTCGTCTAGATAAAAAATCAGTCACCTTTAGATTGAGTACATCATCTAATGTAGAATTTTCTTTAACTAATCCAACTCTTGCAAGTGATTTCATCAATATTGGTTCCTTTGTACTTCTGACATCCTGAGTTAATGCCAAAAGTGATCTTGCTTGATTTCTTATTCTTGAAAGTTCTGTATGTGCCTTCCATAACTCTCTCTTATTTTTGAGTCCAAAAGTACCTAAGACATGTAATTCTTCATTTAGTAAATCATAATTGAGAGGACGTTTTGGTTTTCTCCACATTTTGCGTGAATTCTTTGGATGATCTCCCATCTGCTACACCTACTTTTTCTTTTCCGCTGCAGCAGGTTTTGCTGCGGGAGCTGCACCA
>CAYWWR010000038.1:0-13283 GCA_964462165.1 uncultured Nitrosopumilaceae archaeon | reverse complement strand
GCACTTGCTTGCACTATCTCGTGAGATAGGAGTAAAACTTACACTAGATGATTTTGAAAGAATCAGAAGAAAGACACCACACATTGCAGACATGAGACCAGGAGGAACATATGTCATGCTAGATCTTGACAAGATAGGTGGAATTCCATTGTTGATGAAGAGCTTGCAAACGAAAAATCTCATTCATGAGAATGCAATGACTGTAACAGGTAAAACAGTCAAACAGAATCTTGATTCAATGCAGATACCATTTGATGCAAATCAAAAAGTGTTAAAATCAATCGAGTCTCCAATTCATGATGTTGGAACTCTCACAATACTTCGAGGCTCACTTGCTCCAGATGGCGCAGTAGTAAAAGTTGCAGGGGTTCACACAAAAGAATTCAAAGGAAAAGCCAAAGTGTTTGACAGAGAAGAAGATGCATTTGATGCAATATCTAAACGACAAATAAAAGAACAAGATATTGTCATAATAAGATATGAAGGTCCAAAGGGCGGACCGGGAATGCGAGAGATGTTGGGAGTCACTGCAGCACTTGTTGGACAAAACCTTGGTGAAAAAGTTGCACTGATAACAGATGGAAGATTTTCAGGTGCGACAAGAGGATTCATGATAGGCCATGTGGCACCAGAAGCCGCAGTGGGAGGAAACATTGCACTTGTAAAAGAGGGTGATGAAATCATCATCAACCTTGAGAGAAATTCCATTGACATGATGGTTCCAGAAAATGAGATGATGCAAAGAAGAAAAGAATGGAAGCCAAGAAAGCCAAACTATGAAACCGGGGCTCTTGCAAAATTTGCATCACTGGTGTCTTCTGCAGCAGAGGGCGCAATAACAAGACCAATCTGGTAAAATATTGATTTTAAAAAATCATTCTTGTGGAATGTGGTACTGACAGAAAAGTCTCATGTTCAAGCCTATCCTTTTCGCAGTTACAGACATTCCATCATCTAATCCCTTTTTACATACAGTGCAGACTGCCTCAGTTACAGTAGTGTGCACTATCGGCTTTTTCTTTGCAAAATACAGGTCCTGAAACAGTAGTGATTTACTCCGGTCAAAGTCTGGAATTAGGATCTGAGACATGGTTAGATATACACCCGATCGCATATAAAGGTACCGTACTATACCGTAATATGCCAAATCTCATGCGTGGCTTAATTTTAAATAGAGATGTTGGATGAGTGTGTTCATGGGTGGCCACATTTGGGCATTCAAGCCTTAAGATAATACCTCTAGACTACACTGGCTCTCAATTTGATCTATACAACAAGATATCACGTGAATTTGAACATTCATTCTTCTTTGAATCACTTACAGGTCCAGAAGAATTAGCAGAGACATCCCTAATTGGTTTTGATCCATCAGTAATCATCAAGGGGTATTTTGACAAAGTTGTACTACATTACAAAAGTGGAGGCTCGATTACTATTCAGACAAGCGATCCCTTGGCTGAGATCAAGAAGCTGGTATACAAAGTACCTGATCAGAAATACAGGTATGTAGGCGGTGCAGTTGGGATTATCAACTATGATGCAATCAGACTATGGGAAAATATTCCAGACTCCCACAAGGATTCAGACGAGCCTCTAATGGAGTTTGGAATCTATACGGATGGAATTCTCTACGATAACAAAGAAAAAAAATCATTCTATTTTTATTATGATAAAAATAGAATTGACCAAATATCATATGCCAATGTAGATTGTGGCAAGTTTTCTGTTTCAGAAATTTCTGAAAATCTAAATCAAGACAAATTCTCCGAGATGATAAAACAAGCAAAAAAATACATTCATGATGGAGATATTTTCCAGGTGGTACTCTCAAGAAAATTCAATTTTGATGCAGATGGAGATTATCTTAAAGTATACAAAATTCTGCGCCAGATAAACCCATCACCATATTTGTATCACATGAAACTAGGAAAGAGAACAATAATTGGTTCCAGCCCAGAAATGTTGTTACGTATTACAGGAAGTCAAGTTGAGACGTTTCCCATTGCAGGTACAAGACCAATTACAAATGATGAGAGAAGAAATGAAGAGCTAAAAAACGAATTACTACACGATGAAAAAGAACTTGCAGAACACACCATGTTAGTTGACCTTGGCAGAAATGATATTGGTAGAGTATGCAAATACGGTTCAGTACATGTCAAAGAACTGATGGCTGTAAAAAAATTCAGTCATGTACAACACATCGTGACTCACGTAGTTGGAACTTTGGATAAAAAATATGACATGTATGATGCCATGAAAGCAGTTTTCCCAGCAGGAACCGTATCAGGTGCACCAAAGATACGAGCAATGGAGATAATCGATGAATTGGAACCAGATGGAAGAGGACCTTATGCTGGAGCAATAGGCTATTTCTCATTCAATGGTTGCTGCGATTTTGCAATTGGAATAAGAAGCATATTCATGAATGGTTCAAAGGGTTTTGTCCAGACAGGAGCAGGCATTGTGACTGATTCCATACCACAAAATGAATGGATGGAGACAGAACACAAGGCAAATGCAATGATAACAGCCCTAAAGGAGGCAACAAGATGAAATTCTTGATAATTGACAATTATGATTCATTTGTATACAACATTGCCCAATTGCTTGGCGAATTAAATGTCGAATCAGACGTAATCAGAAATGATAAGGTGACAATTGATGACATCAACAAAGGAAACTATGACGCAATAATAATTTCCCCAGGACCTGGAACACCAGAAGATGAGAAATATTTTGGAATATGTACCAAAGTAATCAAGGAATTAGGACCTACAAAACCGATACTTGGCGTATGCTTGGGTCATCAAGGAATCATACATGCATTTGGTGGCAAAGTTGTCAATGCTGGAAATGTAAGACATGGAAAGACAAGCCCCGTAGAGCACACCACATCGCCGCTCTTTGACGGAGTTCAAAATCCATTTCGAGCAACCAGATACCATTCACTTGTAGGAGACAAGACAATAATTCCAGATGACCTTCAGGTAACTGCCATTGCACAGGATGACAAGGAGATAATGGCAATCAGTCACAAAAAATATCTAATTGAGGGAGTCCAATTCCATCCAGAATCAATAATGACTAGTGAAGGCAAAAAGATTCTAAGTAACTTTATCAAATTGGTGCAAAAATGATCACAGAATACATCACAGAAATGTCAAGCAAAAACCTCACCCATGATGAAATGTCTCAAGTCATGGAGGAGATATTGACTGGAAAAGTTTCTGTTGATGAGACTACAAGTTTTCTTGAAGCATTAACAAAAAAAGGAGAGACTGATCAAGAACTTGGTGCAATGCTTGACAAGATGCAACAAAATGCAATACACATACACCCAAAGATAAATCAGAACATCATAGATGTGTGTGGAACCGGGGGCGACAAAATGCACACATTTAACATTTCAACTACCTCATCATTTGTCATTGCAGCATCAGGAGTTGTAGTTGCAAAACATGGAAACAGGTCAGTTTCTGGTACAAGTGGAAGTGCGGACATTTTCGAATATTTTGGATATGACCTTAACATGGAACCAAAACAAGTTCAAGAAATAATTGAAAAATTTGGAATTGGATTCATGTTTGCCCCCAAGTTTCACCCTGCCATGAAAAACGTTGCAGAAGCAAGAAAACAACTAGGTAAGAGAACTGCATTTAATTTGCTTGGGCCATTGTGTAATCCAGCCCAAGTAAGGCACCAGCTTGTGGGGGTATATTCAAAGGAATACCTTAGTCGTGTCACATCTCTTTTAGAATCAAGAGGAGCCACAAACGTGATGGCCGTAATCTCTGAAGACGGTCTTGATGAGTTGTCTACAACATCCAAAAATCACATTTATCAACTAAACAAGGGTGAAATCACAAGCTCTGTGTTAGACCCTGCAGAACTGGGTTTGAGCAAGGCAAAACTTGTCGACTTTCAAATTTCAACAAAAGATGAGGCAATCAACGCCTTTGTTACAGTTCTCAATGGAACTGCCAAAAAAACAATGATGGACATAACTGCACTCAATGCAGCAGCAGGATTGATTGTAGGGGGATTTTCAGAGAAATTCGATGAGGCATTAGAGATTTCACTCCAATCAATTAAAAATGGTAAGGCATACAATCTTTTCAAAGACTTTGTAAAACATTGCGGAGATGTAACAAAGTTGGAGGCTTTTGAGAAAAAATGAAAGACATGCTAGAAAAACTTGCCAATAATTCACAAAAGGCAATAAAAGATGGAACGTATGAAATAGATTACAAGACCCCCAAGTCAAAACAAAATCTAGTCAGTCAAATCAAAAACAACAAACATGCATCATTGATTACCGAAGTAAAATTTTCATCACCATCACTTGGAAACATACGAGACGTATCAGATCCTGTAATCATCGCAACCCAGATGGTGGAAGGTGGTGCAATGGGATTATCAGTTCTGACACAACCATACTTGTTTAACGGTTCACCAGATTATTTTACAAAGATTAGAAAAAAGATCAAGGTTCCACTACTGATGAAAGATATCGTAGTAGATAAAATACAAATTGATGCTGCTGAAAAACTAGGTGCAGATGTTGTTCTTTTGATTCAGGCAATATTTGACAAGAAATTTGCAAAAGATATTGATGAGTTTGTGTCATATGCACACAAGAAGAATCTATTAGTGTTACTCGAGTCTCATACAAAAAAAGAATTTGCAGATTCTACAAAAACACATGCAGACATACTTGGAATAAACAATCGAAATTTAGACACCCTTGAGATTGATCTTGATACAACCAAATCCATACTAGAAGATAGAGATGAAAAACGAATCATAATATCAGAAAGTGGTGTAGAATCCCCAAAAGATATCAAATTTCTTGATAAATGTGGCGCAGATGCTTTCTTGGTTGGCAGCAGCATAATGAAGAGTAAAGATATCAAGGGACTAGTGTCAGAGTTGGTGTCAGCAATATGAAACTCAAGTATCCCAAGAATGGTAAATTTGGAGAGTTTGGTGGAAGCTACATTCCTGAAACCCTAGTTCCAGCAGTAGAGGAGTTAGAACAGGCATATCTAAAATACAAAGACGATGTAGAATTCAAGAAAGAATTACAATACTACTTGACCCAATATGCCGGAAGACCCACACCGCTATACTTGGCCAAGAATTTAACAAAATTTGCAGGTGGTGCAAAGATCTACCTAAAAAGAGAAGATCTACTGCATGGAGGAGCTCATAAAATCAACAACACTCTAGGTCAAGGCCTTCTTGCAAAGAGAATGAAAAAGAAAAGAATCATTGCAGAAACAGGGGCTGGACAACACGGTGTTGCAACTGCCATGGCATGTTCCGTACTTGGAATGAGCGGTGAAGTATACATGGGTTACAAGGACACCCAGAGACAAAAACTAAATGTATTTAGAATGAATTTACTTGGCTCCAAAGTGCACCCAGTAAAAGAAGGAACTCAAACTTTGAAAGATGCTATTAATGAAGCAATACGAGATTGGATTACAAATGTAAAATCGACATACTATCTTCTAGGATCTGCAGTAGGCCCGCACCCATATCCAGTAATGGTAAGAGATTTCCAATCAGTTATCGGAGATGAAATTCTTGTACAAATGAAAAAACTTGAAAAGAAATCTCCAGACTCTGTCGTAGCATGTGTCGGTGGAGGGTCTAATGCAATTGGAACATTTTATCCATTAATTGATGAAGATACCAAAATGTTTGGTGTCGAAGCAGGAGGCGAGGGAATCAAAAGTGGTCACCATTCTGCAACTCTAGTTGGAGGATCAAAAGGAGTTCTCCACGGTATGCTAACATATCTTTTACAAGACGGTGAAGGACAAATTAGTGAGACACACAGTGTGTCTGCAGGACTAGACTATCCAGGAGTTGGTCCAGAACATTCGTATCTAAAAGATGCAAAGAGAGTCAAATATGATGCAGTAAATGACAAGGAAGCAATAGATGCATTTCTCTTACTCTCAAAACATGAAGGAATCATACCAGCGTTAGAATCGGCTCATGCAATTGCATATGCAATAAAAATTGCAAAAAACATGCCAAAGAGTGAAAGCATCGTTGTAACATTATCAGGTAGAGGAGACAAGGATGTTGAAGAAGTCGGGAGATATTTGAATAAAAATGTCAAGAATAAAAATTAAGTTCCAAGACCTCAGGTCAAAGAACCAAAAAGCCCTGATAACATATGTCATGGCAGGATTTCCAAGTGAGAAAGATACTCTTTCAGCTGTGAAGGGATTAGTAAAAGGCGGCGCGGATATCATAGAACTCGGAATGCCATTTTCAGACCCCTTGGCAGATGGACCTGTAATTCAACATGCAGGATTTCAGGCATTACAAAAAGGCATGAATTTTGACAAATTTCTTTTGTTAGTAAAGAAGATTCGTAAAGAGACAGACCTCCCACTAGTTTTGATGACATATACAAACATCTTGTATAGACACGGATATGACAAATTCATATCTACAGTAAAAAATGCTGGAATTGACGGATTGATACTTCCTGACATGTCAATCAATGAATCAAAAGAGTTTCTACAAGCAGCCAAGAAAAACAAGATGGATGTCATATTTTTAATCTCTCCAAACACTGCCCAAGATAGAATTAAAAAAATTGCAGATTCGTCATCAGGTTTTCTATATCTAGTATCAATATTTGGGACCACTGGAGGACAACAACAATTCCAAAACTATACAACACATGCAATTAAAAACACCAAAAAGATACTGGGTGGAAAAATTCCATTGGGTGTTGGATTTGGCGTCAGCAACCCAGATCAGGCAAGATTCATAATAAAATCAGGAGCTGATGCAATAATTGTGGGAAGTGCATTTTTGAGACTGATGGATAACACATCTTCAGAAAAGATCGAAAGTAAGATTGGCCAGTTTACATCCAGTCTAAAAAAAGCCACAATTACAGAATAAGAAATAAAAGGATCTCAAATCCATCATGGATATGCAGGCAGAATCTACAAAATACATTTTTGTGACAGGCGGAGTTATGTCGGGTCTTGGAAAGGGCGTTGTTTCATCATCAATTGCAAAGTTACTTCAGCTTTCTAATCAAAAGGTTTCTTGTGTAAAATTTGATCCATATCTGAACTATGATGCAGGTACAATGAACCCCATTGCACATGGCGAGGTCTACGTTACGGAAGACGGAGGAGAGTGTGACATGGACATTGGAAACTATGAGAGATTCCTCAACCAAAACATGTTAAAGACTCACAACATTACCACTGCCCAAATTTATTCAAGTGTAATAGACGCAGAGAGACGAGGAGAATATCTTGGAGCCTGTGTTCAGATTATTCCTCATGTTACAGATGCAATCAAGGAGAGAATAAGACACATAGTGAAAAGTGAGAATCTTGACATGCTTGTAATAGAGTGTGGAGGAACAGTTGGAGACATTGAGAGCCTTCCATTTTTGGAAGCCTTGAGACAGATGAGACTTGAAGAAGGACCAGAAAATGTAATTTTTGTTCATGTCACACTTGCTCCATCTCTTGAAGTAGTAGGAGAACAAAAGACAAAACCAACTCAACACAGTGTACAAGAACTACGAAGAATTGGTATCCAGCCAGACTTGTTAGCAGTTAGATGTACAAGACCACTTGAGACAGCTGCAAGAAAAAAGATTTCTTTATTTTCAAACGTAACAGAACGAGACGTATTTTCATGTCATGACGCAGAATCAATTCTATTGGTTCCTCAAATGTTGTATGACCAGGGCATAATTGATGTCATATTCAAAAAATTTGGTAAAGTGGGTCTTGTAAACACTTCAGCAAATTGGGACAGATGGAACACAATCATAAATTCATTTCAAAACGCAAAAGAATCAGTACGAATTGCAATGATTGGAAAATATGTGAAACTTGCAGATAGTTATGTAAGTGTAAATCATGCGCTAAAACATGCAGGTGCCAAAATTGGAAAAGACGTGATAATTGACTGGATTGATTCTGAAGAATTAAACGGTGATTTGAATAGACTTGCGATATACAATGGAATAATTGTCCCAGGTGGATTTGGAGACAGAGGTGCAGAAGGCATAGTTAGTACTGCAAATTATGCAAGAGAGAAAAATATCCCATATCTTGGAATCTGTTTTGGTTTTCAGCTTGCTGCAGTAGCATTTGGGAGACATGTGTGTGGACTGACAAATGCCAATTCTACAGAGATTGTTCCAAATACGGATAATCCTGTAATCGACCTATTGCCAGAACAAAAATTAGTTGAAAACTTGGGTGGCTCTTTGCGTTTAGGATCACATGAGATTACAGTCGAAGAAAACAGCATGGCATTCAAGCTTTACAAATCCACAAAGATTCACAAAAGACACAGACATAGATTTGAGTTCAATCAAAAATATTTGGAAATGTTTTCTTCAAAAGGCATGAAGTTTTCAGGATATAGCGATAACAAGAAACGTATGGAAGTATTAGAGATTCCAAATCACAAATTCTATCTAGGGGTCCAATATCATCCTGAATTTAGCAGCAGACCAGGATACCCTGAAGAGTCTTTTGAGGCATTCATCAAAGCATCCGCAAACGCTTAGAATCTATTTTGGAATTTCATATATTCTCTGTCTAGTATCACGAAGTGAGACTCTTCTTTTGACATATCCTTTTTCAAGCAAATGGCTTAGTGCCAGTCTCACAGTTCTGTCAGGAAGTAGTGTCTTTTCTGCTAGTTCCTTTTGAGTAAGAGAGCCTTCATACTCTAAAGTTTTGAGTAACAGCTTGGAGCTTGGAGGCATGTTCAAAAGCTCGTCTGCAAGTTTTACTTTTTTAGCCAAAGCAGAAACTGTTGCAGAATCTTTTTTCATACGGATCACACTTGCAGGTAATGGGAACTTTGTGCAGACTACAGTCTTGTCAACTTTGAATCTGTCCTTTCCATCAATCACAACTTCACATCGAAGACTGGAAGAAATATCATCAATCTCAATAAAAGCACCTTCTGGAACTATGAGTGGACGTCTTGTAATATCAAGTGAGTTTACTGATACGATACAAAAAACCTTAGAGTTTTGATATATCGCAGGACCACCTGCAGACATTGAATATGCAGAAGAGCCAATTGGTGTGGATATGATAAGACCATCACTGCTATCATGCCATAGTTCTTCACCATTTACGCGCATGACATGTTCAACCAATGTAGCACTCTTTGAAGAAAAAATTGCAACATCATTTAGTGCAGGATAGATTTGTTTTCCGTCAATTTTTACACCAACTCGCGGTAATGCCTCAATTGAAAAATCACCTTTTTTTAATCTGTTAAGATATGTTGGAAATTGTTTGAGATCAGTCTGGGCTAAAAATCCGCTAGACTCGTATTCGTTTATTCCAAGAACCGGAATTGTGGAATCTGTAACATGATGAAAATATTTTCGAACTCCACGGTCTCCGCCAGTTACTATCACATAATCAACATCTTTGCCAAGAGGTTTTTTTCCGACATTTATCGATTCTATTCCATGACTGTCAAGTGAGAGTTTTATGGATTTTACAGTCTGCTCTTGGTCTTGACTATAGATTGCAACTTTCACAGATTTGATTCACCTCTCACACAATAAAAGCTTAGACACTTGAAAACTGCATCAGGTTGTAAAGATATGCCGCGTTTCTCTCAGTATCTCCACCAGCAGGAACCTTGTCAAGACCAGTAGTACGAACCTCAAGTGCTGCTTGTGCGGCACCTACTGCAAAACAGATTGCCCAGATAGGATCATTTTCTTTCAAGTAAGAGCAAGTAAAAGCGGCACAGAAGATATCACCAACTCCAGTAGTATCAGCAATTGTCATATTTGGAATTTTCAAGTGATACATTCTGTCTTTTACAAGCATTGTGATGTTTTGTTTGTTGGTGTAAAGTACATGTTTGACACCTTTTTTTTGCAACGCAAGCATTGCTTCTTTTTCTTTTAGACCAGTAAGATAAAACGCCTCATCAGGATCTGCCTTGATTGCAGTTATGTGAGATAGATCAAGTAGAGTCTTTTCAAAAAAGACTTTGTTGTCACTTGCCACTCGACGCAGATATCCTTGAGGATCAAGCAACGTAAAGTCAAAGTTTTCTTTTATGTCATCCAACGTATCTTCTGATATTTCATCAAAGACAGGGCTTACAATTGCACCGTCTGCATCAGACTTTATTGATTCAATTGGGTCGCATTTTGCTTTGAGATAGAGATCACGTTCTGTCCCAAACACATTCAACAAGAATCTAGTGGTGGGTGTTTCAGATACCGAATTTTGCGAAATAAAAATTCCTTTTTTTTCAAGTTCAGATTTGAATGTAAAATCAGCGCCTACTTTTGTATGAAGATCAATTTCAAATTTCATATTTTTTGCAGTCAATCCGCAATAACATGCAGGACCCCCAGCAGTTTCAATCACTGCACCATTTTGAGATATCTCATCTATGGTACAATGTGAAAATATTGCAACCTTCATTTGATTTGATGTCGATACCTTTCCATTTAGTCCTTTTTCTGACTCGCTAGGCAGGATTGACAGGTGGGGTTACCCTTTACTAGGACAATCTCAACATTAGAGCTGAGACAAACATTACAAAGGCCACGCATATCCCAGTCTAAAATTATACGAAATTTAAATTTTAATAAATCAAACCTGAATATCTTGTAAATACAATCCATTCAAATTTTTGAAAGACGTGATAAAGGACAAGAATTTGTCCAGTCAGAGTAGAAATTTGACAAAACCAGACCGTCAAATATCGTTATAAAGAGGCTCTATACAGGTAAAACATGCCACTAAAGCGTGCTAGTCGTGGAAGAAAGAAGGGAGGAAAGGGTTCCTCAGATCGTATCCAGTGTACAAACTGTGGTGCTACTGTTCCACGAGACAAGGCAAAGAAAGTAACATCAAGACTAAATCTTGTAGAGCACACATTGGCAAAAGAATTAAGAGCTCAAGGTGCATACATTGCGGCACCAACAGTACTCAAGTGGTACTGCATTTCATGCGCAATACACTTTGGAATTCTAAAAATCAGATCAGCTGATTCAAGACGTCAAACTGGCAGACTCAGATAATCTAGTCTTTTATTCCGCGAGCTGTTGTTATTATTCTCTGAACAAATGTGATTCCTGCAATTATTCCAACAATCACCACAGCATAATTTAGAAAACCAATCATTCCAATTATTGCAATTACAAGTAATCTTTCTGCGCGCTCACCTATGCCTATACCTTGAAGTTGAACTCCAAGAGATTCAGCTCTTGCTCTAGTATAACTAACAAGCAAAGAGAGACCTATTGCCAATAGTACAAGATAACCTTGCTGATATCCACCAATTAAAATTCCGATAAATATTGCAACTTCAGCAATCTTATCAAATACAGAATCAAGGAATGCACCCTTTTTGGATGTCTTTCCAGTAATACGTGCGACTTGACCATCAACAATGTCAAAGAACCCAGAAACAAGTAAGAAGACTCCACCCAAAATAAAAGAATAATCAAGATGAATAGCATAAATTATCGCTGATGCAAATGCAAAGCACAATCCTACGACAGTCCAGAAATTTGCAGACAGACCCGTGGAGGCAAAAACGTTACCAATGTTTTGTAGAGATGGTTTTAGACGATCTCTAAAGTTGTTAAGCATTCGATATCAGCCACATATCTAACAATAATTTATACCATGTATCTAAGAGCATGCCTGACAAGATTTCACATATTTTTAACAAAATATCAAAAAATCTGATATAATAGTGCGTTTTAGAACTCTCATGGGCCTCATATCAAAAGGTGCAAAATGCAGTGTCACAGGCTGTGACAACGACGGTGTTCGTTCTCTTACTGCCTCAAAAGTAGATGGGACCGGAGTGGGCATACCACACGGTTTGAAAAAGGCAATACTTTGCAAGGAACACTACAAAGAGTGGAAAAAAGCAACAAAGGATGACAGAGATACAGAAAAAGCAAGATTCAGCAGATTCTAGATAGATAACACATCTTTTGATTTTATTTTCAAGATTCTTTTCGGTCTAGTACGATTGATTTACGTGAAAAAACTAGTTCTTACGTTTTTTATCAAAGTATGCCTTGGACAGACCTTCATAGTACGCGGGTAATTTTTTATACAATCTCTTTGGCTTTCTTGGTTTTTCATTGCTTAGTGCGTAAAGACAGAGTATTGGAAATGCGATAGTCGCATCAGTGTATACCATTATCACATCTTCATGTGCATCTTTTACCTTGCCCCAACTCTTTCCTTCTTGCAATGTTGCACCAGAGAGACCACCAGTATCAGGTCGTGCGTCAGTAATTTGAATAATATAATTTTGACCACCATGCCCCAAGCCAAGTATCTGATCTAACAGAGGACCTGTTTGTTGTGCAGTGTTCTTTGGCACACCTCCACCCAACTCCACAATTCCAGACTTTTTTGAATTATACAAAATTGCAGCTTGTTCTATTATTTCTCGTACAAAATCAAGATTATACATTTTATTTTCAAGTCTTAATGGAGCCAAGTCTAGTGCAAGTGAAGAGTCTTTGAGCGTAGACACATAGACTGGAACATCGTAATCATATGCTGTAACAACAAAGCTACGTTCTGGATTTTTAGAATGTTGTTTAGAGTATTTGCCCATTTCATTACAGAATTCTGCTGTAGTAAACGGTTTGTCAATCAAATTCTTTGTAAACATTTTCTGTACAATTTGGTCTTCTGCCTTGAGTGTCTCTTCGCCTTTGATGTATACATCACGAATTCGGACAATATCTTTTTCGTATAGAACCATGTCATCTACCTCAAAGTGTCCTTGCTTTACAGGCAAATTCCATGCAAAATGATCCTCATGATACACGTTTGCACCAGTTGAGACTATCCAATCAACAAAACCACGTTCTATTAATGACTTGAACAAACCTCCAAAACCAACCGGAGTCATTGCACCAGCAATTGTAAGACATATGGTAGCATCATCTTCAATCATTTTACAATATAGTTTTGCGGCATCCCCAAGTTGTCTTGCGTTATAACCAGTACTTGCAAAAATTTCTACCAGATCATCAATACCCATATTGGGTTTTATCTTCAAATGCGGAATGTCTTTTCCTTTGAAATTATGATGATCCACGAACGACTAACTCAATTTTGGGTTATAAATACTTGCAAGGATTTGCTTGTAAAAACTCGAAAATGTCAGGACAAAAATAAAAAGTAGAAATCCTATTGTGGAATTTCTACTTCACGTGCATCATGTCTTGAAATTTCTTTATGCAT
>CAYWWR010000037.1:0-13358 GCA_964462165.1 uncultured Nitrosopumilaceae archaeon | reverse complement strand
TTTATTTTCAGGTCTTGATTGCACATACATTGCATACAGAATTCCAAAAGGAGAATTAGAATACGGAGTTGAAGCGCTAAAAAAAATCAATATCGCAGGATTCAACGTTACAATTCCCCACAAAGTTGACATGATGAAATTTCTCGACGAATCAGATAATGAATGCCAAGTGGTTGGTGCTACAAATACCATAGTCAATGAAAATGGTCATTTCAAGGGCTATAACACAGATGTTGACGGATTCATGGAACCAATAAAACAGAGAAAGATTGATTCCAAGGGTTCTGATGTTTTGCTAATTGGTGCAGGAGGAGCTGCAAGGGCAATCATTGCAGGATTTGCTAAAGAAAAAGTTCGTAAAATAACCATCACAAACAGAACTCGTGAGAGGGCAGAAGAAATGATCAAGTTTGTTCAAAGCCTGGGATTAGAATCAGATTATCTCGATCTAGAATCAGCAGGAGAAACAGTCAGCAAATACAAGTTCCTAGTAAATGCCACATCAGTTGGACTCAAAGGAATCGGCTGTCCCATATCTACTAGAAACATTGGCAAAGAGTCCATTGTGTACGACATTGTGTATTTGCCAGTAGAAACTCCTTTGATTGATCAGTCAAAGATTCAAGGTGCGACCATCATATATGGGTGGGAAATGCTTCTTGCTCAAGCGATGAAGTCATTTGAGATTTGGACTGGCAAGCCTGCACCACAGCAAGCCATGAAATTAACCCTGCTTGGGAGATTCTAGAGATGAGCAGAGTAAAAGCAAGTATGCATGGTGCAGTCTCAATTGTTAATGCCATTGCAACAGGAAAAGGTGCAACACTTGGCATATCATTAGGAATAGAGGCAATTGTAGAGACCCAGCCAGGAAGGGGAATAATATTTGATAACAAGGAATCAAACCTTAGCTCGCGTTTAATACGAAATGTTGTGGAAACATCAGTTCCAAAATCAGAACTTGAAAAAAACAAGATAACAATTTTTGTAAAATCAGAAATTCCCTCAGGATATGGATTAAAGAGTTCAAGTGCAATTTCATCAGTCATATCACTTGCATGTGCAAAGATATTCAGACCAAAAGCAAGTGATCTTGACATTTTAAAAGACGGTGTACATGCATCCATCAAATCCAAAGTAAGCATAACCGGTGCCTTTGATGATGCATGCGCATGTTATTTTGGAGGATTTGTCGTAACAGACAATTCTAACATAAAAATAATAAAATCAGAAAAAGCATCAGAAGATTTGACTGCAGTGATTTTCATTCCCAAGTCTAGAAGAAGAGGCAATGTGAAAAAACTTAAGATTCTAAACGGAGTTTTCTCACAAGCATGGGATCTTGCCAACAAGTCAGACTATTGGAATGCAATGACATTAAACGGCCTTGCAACGTCTGCGATATTAGGATCAGAGCCAAAAATTCTAACTGATTTGTTAGATAGCGGTGCACTTGGGGCATCAGTGTCTGGTAATGGACCCTCAATAGCAGCTGTAGTAAAAAACGATAAAGTGTCAAGCATAAAAAAAATATTTGCAGCCCAAGAGGGAAGCATCATTGTCTCACCAATAAACAACAAAAAGGCTGAAGTTTATGAAATGTAAAGTCGACAAATCCGTCTTATCAGGAACAATATCGTGCCCTCCAAACAAGAGTTATTCTCACAGAGCAATATTTCTTGCCACACTTGCTAATGGAAAAAGTACACTAGAGAATGTTCTACTCTCAAGGGATACTCTAGCAACAGTGAATGCATGCAAAGAATTTGGAGCAAAAATAGAGATCAAAGATTCTACTGTAACAGTTGAAAGCACCGGAGAGATAATTCCACAAACTAGTCGAATCGATGCATCAAATTCAGGTACCACCATTAGAATTTCAACAGCAATTGCATCTCTTTCTGATAAAAAAATAACACTCACCGGAGATTCTAGTTTGCAAAAAAGACCTATGCAGCCACTCTTAGACGCCCTTACACAACTTGGTGTAGAATGTACATCAACTGATGGTAAACCTCCTGTCACTGTAAAAGGTAGATCAGATGGTGGAAAGACCCACATATCAGGTTCAATTTCAAGTCAGTTTATTTCTGCACTCTTGATCTCAGGTCCAAAAATGAAAAACGGTATTACATTGGAAATAGACGGAGAACTTGTGTCAAAACCATATCTTGATTCTACCATTGCCACAATGAAAAAATTTGGTGTTACAGTTGGTGCGGTATCACCATACAAAAAATACAACATTACAAACCAAAAATACAAACCATCAGACTTTGTAGTTCCATCAGATTTTTCAAGTATGGCTCTTTTGCTTTCTGCAGCAGTACTATTAGGAGAAGATATGTCAATTGATGCATCACTGGGAGATTTGCCACAAGGAGACAGAGAGATACTATCATGCTTGGAAAGACTAGGAGTCAAGATAAACTTGGGAGAAAAAATAACACTGGTTTCTCCAAAACTTCTCAATGGCGGAAGGTTTGACCTTTCAAACAATCCTGACTTGCTTCCACCAATGGCAATTCTTGCTCTAAAAGCATCAAAGCCAATTGAAATCTACAATGTAAAACATGCAAGATTCAAAGAAACTGACAGGATAGCAATTTTGGCAAAAGAGCTTGCAAAGATTGGAGTCATAGTGACAGAGAAAGAAGATGGAATGATTTTAGAGGCTCCAAAGAACATCAAGGGTGCAGAACTGGAATCATCAGACGACCACAGACTCTTCATGGCTTTTGCCATAGCAGGCATGTTTGTTGGAAATTGCACTGTAACTGATCCTGATTCTGTCGATGTTTCATATCCAACATTTGTAGAAGATATGAGAAAGATTGGTGCAAATCTTACAATCTGAATTTTCAAATAATTGCTAGCCCGTAATTCCTAGAAGGATTATAAGCACGTAAAAGAGAATTTCATCATGTCTTCAAGCAGCATAGGACAACGTTTTGTTTTTACAAGTTTTGGTGAAAGTCACGGCAAGTGTATTGGTGCAACAGTAGATGGTTGCCCAGCAGGATTAGAGATTGCAGAAAAAGATATTCAAACCATGCTGGATTTACGCAAGCCCGGTCAATCCATTATTACTACCCAAAGAAAAGAGGAGGACAAGGTAGAGATTCTTTCAGGAATATACAAGGGATACACCACAGGAGCCCCAATCACAATGATCATTTGGAATAAAGATCAGCATTCAAAAGATTATGATAATCTCACACTAAAACCAAGACCTGGTCATTCTGATTATCCAGCATTTGTAAAGTATAATGGATTCAATGACATCCGAGGAGGAGGTAGATTTTCAGGAAGATTAACAGCTACGTTTGTGATGGCAGGAGCCATAGCAAGAAAATTGCTTGCAAAGACACTAGGGATTGAAACTTTTTCGTATACTTGTCAAGTAGGAAGTGTAAAAATGAAAGAGCATGCAACAATGAAGATGAAAAATTCTGTATACAATAACGAAGTAAGATGCCCTGATGCTAAAATTGCAGCAAAGATGCGTGAAACAATTCTTACTGCAAGACGAAAGGGAGATTCGATAGGAGGTGTCATCGAATCATTAACAGTAAATTTGCCAGTAGGACTAGGTGAGCCAATCTTTGGCTCACTTGAATCAGACCTAAGCAAGGCACTGTTTTCAATTCCTGCTGTAAAGGGTATAGAATTTGGTTCAGGTTTTCATGGTTCTACTTTGCATGGCTCTGAGAATAATGATGAATTTGTAATCAAAAATGGAAAAATTCAAACTAAAACCAATAATGCAGGAGGCATACTAGGTGGAATATCTACAGGCATGCCAATTGTCTTACGAGTTGCATTCAAACCAGCATCATCAATAGCAAAAAAACAACAAACTGTCGATCTTCATACAAAAAAACCAGCTTCTCTGATAGTTCAGGGAAGACACGACCCATGTGTGGTTCCTCGCGCACCCCCGGTAGTAGATTCACTAGTATCAGTGGTACTTGCAGACCATGCAATTAGAGCAGGCCTTATTCCGCCAGTCATCAAGTAAGAAATGTCTGACATTAACAAATTACGCGACAAGATAGACAAGATTACATGTGATGTCATCAAACTACTCAAGGAAAGAAACGATGTAGCAAAAGAAATTGGAAATTTAAAAAATAATCTGGGCATCGGAGTTACAAACGAAGAAAGAGAAAATCAACTACGCGCAAGAGTACTTGAATTGTGCAAAGAGATAGGCCTTGACGAAAAAACCGGAATGACAATGCTAAATTTTCTATTAAACGAATCTGTCAAGATCCAATCTGTAAATAAACAGACACACATGTCAGTATTTTTAAAAGCGAAAAAATTGGAAAAAGAAGGAAAAAAAATAATCCACATGGAAGTAGGTGAGCCGGATTTTCTTCCACCAGAGAGTGTACGCAGTGCACTATCCGAAGTATATTCCAAAGGATATACAAAATATGGAGACTCGAAGGGAATGTCAGATTTCAGAGAGGCACTTGCAAAATATGTTACAGAAAAATTTGATACCAAAGTATCAGTCCAAAATATCATGGTGTCACCTGGAGCACGTTTCTCAGTATTTCTTGCAATCTCTAGTTTGCTAAATCCAGGAAACGAGATCATAGTAATAGAACCAGCATGGCCTGCATACAGAGATAATGCTCTCAACTCAGGAGTCAAGGTAAGAACAATACATACAACACTTGAAAACAAGTGGGAGCCAAAGATAGAGGACATCAAGAACACCATAAATGAAAATACCAGAATGTTAGTTCTCAATTATCCAAACAACCCAACTGGCAAGATACTCCCAGTAGAACTACAAGACCAGGTAATGGAATTGGCAATAAAAAACAACTTGTATGTTCTAAGTGATGAGATTTATTCAGCATATACAAATACACCATGGAAAAGTATCCTCACTTACAGATACAACAAATCCATAGTTACACAATCATTTTCAAAATCACATGCAATGACAGGCTTTAGAATTGGTTATGCAATATCAAGTCCAGAAATAGTAGAGAAAATGTCAAAACTTCAGGCCCTTGCATTGACAAATGTTTCAGAGCCAATCCAATATGTAGCCATGAAGGCACTAGAGGCTGACACAACTGGCAATACTAGAACCATCAAAAATAGGTTAGAGTCTATATTAAAGAAAGCAAAAACCATGCAATTGGACTTTGTAGAGCCAGACGGGGCAATGTACTTGTTTGCCAAGGTAAGACAAGAGAACTTTGATTCAATAGATTTCACAAACAGACTTTTAGACATGGGGGTGGCAATAGCACCAGGAGAAGGATTTGGAAATTATCAAGGATTTATCAGAATATCAGCCTGTCAACCAGAAGATACACTTAATCAGGGAATGCAAATAATAGAGGAAAGGTTGAAGACAAAACAATGAAAAAAAAGATTGCAATAATTGGCGCAGAGGGCCAAATGGGAAAATGGTTTTCCAAGTATTTCCTTGAAAAAGATTATGACATAATAGGATACGACTCTGAGAAAGAGATTTTGAACAAGTCTGTTACAAAGGCACAGTCCCTGGTGGGAGCAATCCTAACAGCAGATTACGTTATTTTATGTATTCCAGTAAAACGCACACCTGAAACAATAAGACTAATTGCAAAAGAGATGAAACGAGACTCTTATTTGATAGACATTTCGTCTCTTAAAACAAAAACAGCGGCAGCACTTTCCAAGATACCAGACAAGGTAAATCCAATATGCATCCATCCAATGTTCGGTCCAGGAACTAAAAAGCTAAAGGGTCAAAACATAATATCAATTCCAATTCGCGATGCAAAAAAAGAGATGGCCGTTACAAAGTCATTGTTTGAAGAAGCAAATTTTGTCCAAATAGATGCAGCAGAACATGATAAAAAAATAGCAATCGTACTTGGAATGCCACATCTAGTAAACTTGGCACTTGCCAACATATTTGCAAAGGAAGAAAATTTTGCCCTAGTTGAAAAAATGGCTGGAACTACTTTCAAAGCCCAAAAACTTCTCACTACAGGTATAATGACAGAACCTCAAGAACTCATTGAAACAATAATCTCAAATCCTGAAATCCGAAGATATGCAGAAGAATTTTGGAAAGATATTGGTAGAATGCTCATTTTAATTCAAGAGAACAAGACTGAAGAAATGATCAAGTACATCTCAAGTGCAAAGGAGAGATTGGCAAAGAATGTTGATCTTGACGAAGCATACAAAAAGCTTGTTACAATGGTTAGCGCTGTAGAAAAATAATTGAAATCTACCAAAATAGTGACATCTTTTTTAATTCAAGATGGCAAGTATCTAATTTTAAAACGAAGTAACAAAGTGAGGTCAATGAAGGATCTCTGGGCAGGCATAAGCGGCATCATAGAAGGTCATGAAGATCCTCTATACAGAGCAAAAAAAGAGATACTGGAAGAAACTGGTATTACTGAAAACCAAATTACTCTCATCAAGGCAGCATCTCAAATGAGAACAGATTCTCCACAATATGAAAACCATGAATGGTTAATTTTTCCATTTTTGTTTTCAGTCAAAGAACACAAAATAAAATTAAACTGGGAAAACTCTGAATATCAATGGATAAAACCTGCAGATTTGATAAAATTTGAAACAGTGCCCAGCCTTGATAAAGTACTAGCCAGTTTGCTGTAACTTTTCTACTTCAGTTGTAGCAAATCTCTGCTGTGGAAGCATGATGTAAACACAAGCACCGCCACACATTGTACATGGAACTGTATTTCCCTTTAGTTGTCCACTTCGTGCATGAATACGAGATGCTTCCTCTGGATCAATTGATAATGCGATTTGTTTTTCCCAGTTTAGAGTTCTTCTTGCTTCAGTCATTTCCATGTCCCACTTGATTGCTTTGTCTCGTAGCTTGACCAAGTCTCCAGCATGTGCTGCAATTCTATATGCAATCAATCCTGCCTTGACTTCATCGGCATTAGGTAATGCAAGATGTTCTGCAGGAGTAAGATAACACAAGAGATCTACACCTTCACTTGCAGAAATTGCTGCACCAATTGCACTTGCTATATGATCATGTCCAGATGCAACATCTGTCACAAGTGGTCCCAGTACGTAATATGGTACTTCACCAATTAGAGATTTAGCTAATCTTACATTTGCTGCAACTTCATTGAGTGGAACATGTCCAGGTCCCTCAACCATAACTTGAACATCTTTTTCATGTGCAATTTTAGTGAGTCGTGAGATATTGATCATTTCTTGCACTTGGAGTTCATCATGAGAATCAAGAATAGAACCAGGTCTTAGTGCATCTCCTAAACTAAAAGTAACATCGTATTTCCTTGCAATCTCTATAAGATAGTCAAAGTGTTCATAGTATGGATTTTCCTTGTCATACTTTAGCATCCATGCAGCTGTGATGGTGCCTCCCTTGCTTACTATCCCAGCATGTCTTTTTACTGCAAGAATACGTTTTGCAATATCTTTTGTTATCCCAGAATGAATTGTAGTATAATCTACTCCATCTTTTACATTACGCTCAAAAGCATTGAGAAAATCATCTTCTGTAATATCAAGAGGATTCTTGTGTTTTTCAACTCCGTAATTATATGCCTCATAAACAGGCACTGTTCCAAACGCTATTGGTGCAGCTTCTAACAGCCTTCTTCTAAATACACCAACATCTCCCCCATCGCTTAGATCCATTATAGTATCAGCATGATATTTCATTGCAACTTCTGCTTTCTTGACTTCCTCTTCCAGATTCTGGTTCAGAGTAGAATTTCCAATGTTCACATTTACCTTGGTCTTCATTCCTTTTCCTATTCCAACCACTCGAATCTTTTGTAGACGGAAATTGTTATGAGGTATTATAATAGAACCATTTGCAATCTTTGGAATTAGCCAGTCTAGTGTTACATCTTCATCACGTGCAACCGCTTTCATCTCATCTGTAGCAACGCCCCTTCTGGCGGAATTCATTTGTGTACTCAATTTACTATTTTTAGCCAGTAATTGGATTTAAACGTGAGTTTCCAAACCAAATATCATGAATATTTTGTCCATTGCAGGCTCTGATCCGTCCTCAGGCGCAGGCATCCAGGGAGACATGAAGACATTTGATGCATTTGGAGCATATGGCCTAAGCGTAATTACTGCAGTTACAAGTCAGAATACAAGAAAATTTTTCGATGTTATTCCAATCACACCATTTCTTGTAAAAAGTCAGATAAGATCAATTCTTGAAGATTTTCATTTAGATGCAATAAAGATAGGAATGGTTTATGATAAGCAGACAGTCAGAGTGATACACTCTGAACTTGAAAAAATTAAAATTCCAATAATTCTTGATCCCATATTCAAATCCACCACAGGCGGAGACCTTCAAACAGAAAATGCTTTTCTAGATTTCAAAAAATTACTCATTCCGCTATCATACATCATTACTCCAAATGTACCAGAGGCTGAAAAGATTTCAGGTCTTAAGATCAAGTCGTTAAATGATATGAAAAACGTAGCAAAAAAAATTCAAAAAATCGGTGCAAAAAATGTCATAATAAAAGGCGGGCATTTTTCTTTAGGTTCCAAAGTTGTAGATGTTCTTCTAGACGACAAAAAGTTCTACATCTATTCTCATGATAGACTACGATTTGAAAATCATGGAGGCGGGTGTACTTTTTCAGCATCCCTGTGTGCAAACATTGCAAGAGGAAAAAAATTGCCAGATGCAGTAGATACAGCACGCCTTTTCACAGTAGAATCTATGAAAAAGGCTACAAAGATTGGAAAAGGTCTTGCGATAACCATGCACGCAAAAGGCGACGAGGTTGAGGTATACTTGTCAGATGCAATATCAAAATTTTGTTCAATTAGTTCCATCTATGAACACATTCCAGAATGCCAAACAAATTTTGTGTATTCATTACAAAAGCCATCTTCTCTAAATGAGATAATGGGATTGGAAGGAAGAATTGTCAAGACGGGAAAACATGTGACTGTTGCAGGTCATCTCAAGTATGGTGGCTCTAAACACGTGGCATCAGCAGTATTGGAAATGACAAGAAAGTTTCCCACCATCAGATCTGGTCTAAATCTAAAGTATGATAAAAAAACAATAAAAAATGCAATCTCAAGAGGATTGAAAGTTTCATCATATGATAGAAGTGCAGAACCATCAAAAATTAAAGAAAAAGAAGGCGGCACCGTATCATGGGGCATCAAGGCAGCAATAAAGAACAGAAAAACACCACCAGACATTATATTTCACACGGGCGATTTTGGAAAAGAAGCCATGATCATAATTTTTGGAAAAAATCCAGAAGACATCCTAAGAAAGACTTTGAAGATAACAAAGTCTTTTCATCCTTCAACATAAATACCACAAATCCAGAATAATTTACATGAAAGCAGTTATTCTTGCTGGCGGTCTTGGTACAAGACTTCAGCCATATACCATATTTCTTCCAAAGGCAATGCTCCCACTTGGAGAAAAACCGCTTTTAGAGCATCTCATAGAATGGGTCAAGAAAGGGGGAGTTGATGAGTTTGTTCTCTGTGTTAGTTATCTAAGAAAGACAATCGAGGATTATTTTGAAGATGGTAGTAGATTTGGTGTGAAAATAGAATATGCAGTTGCAAATAGACCTCTTGCCACAGCAGGTCAACTAAAGACTGCGGAAGAATTCATTGACGATAGTTTTGTTTGCCTGTATGGCGATTCAATATTTGATTTCAGTCTGAAGAGCATGATAGAAAGTCATCACAGGAAAAAATCATTTGTCACAATGGGGTTGTCAGAATACAAGACCAAATTACAATACGGATTCATAGAAATGGATAAAGCTAACAAAGTAAATGCATGGCGCGAAAAACCAGAGGTTAAAGGAAATATCAATATCGGGTGCTATGTCATGGAGCCAGGCATATTCAAGTTCATACCTGCAAACAAGCCATATGGTATGGACGATGTAATTCGTAGTGCAATAACCAAGAAAAATAAGGTAAGCGGACATCTCATAAAGAACGGTTTTCTTGACATAGGAGACAAGGCCTCATACAGAAGAGCATATCAACAATACATTACGCGGCTAGGTCGGATTTAGACCGAAAAGCATGGCGGCCATCAAGATACGCAAATTACAAAAAAAAGACATCTTTAATGGATTTTTATTTTCTCTTGATTCGCTTAGAAAATCAAGCGATATCAAACCAAGCAAAGCCAATGCAATTTTTGACAAGATTTCAAAAAACCCACATCAGGTGATCTATGTTGCAGTTGAGAATTCAAAAGTAATAGGCTCTGCAAGCATTTTGATTGAACAAAAGTTCATTCATGACGGAGGCAAGGTAGGTCACATTGAAGATGTGGTAGTAAGAAAAGAATTTCAAGGAAAAGGAATTGGAAATCAAATAGTTACTGCACTCTTAGAATATGCTCAAAAACAAGGATGCTATAAAACGATTCTTGATTGTACAGATGAATTGATTCCATTTTATAAAAAAATGGGATTCAAGCGACATTCAAATTCAATGCGATTTGATCATCTGTCAAAAAAGTAATCTCTTTTTGGCATAGGTTTTATTCTAAACAATAATGCGCCTATGATAATCACGGGAATAGAAGTTATTGAAAACACTATTGGTGAGAGAGTAAGTTCTGGTACAATGTATGCGGGTATAATTTTTGGTATCAGAGTATTAACATAAAACATTCCAGCAATAGTGATTACACCACCAGCTATGAGTAGAGAACCTACCAATCTTGAACCATATTTTCTAGCAAGCATGAAAGAAGTTCCTCCAAGAACAAGTGCCGGAGCTATACTAATCGAAATGAATTCCTTCATTTCAGAAGATGGGTCAATGTCATAAGCTGGATGTGAAAGATAGACGCTAATTGATATCAATTGTGCTACAAACATTACAAACATTCCAAAACTTGCAACTGCTATCCATTTTTCAACTGCCACAACGACTCATCTAGTAGTTCAATAAATAAACCAAATGATTGTTCTCTAAACTATTCCAACAAGATTTGCAAGTTCTTTTCTGCATGCAGAACCAAGTTCTTCTGCAGCTTTTTCAGGAGTCACTTTATTGAGAAACACACCATATCCCCTCTCAAGTCCAGACCAAGGATCAGCTTGTGGATAAACTTCAATGTGCCAATGAATCTGTCTGTTGTTCTTCTTTTCGGGTGAGAGGTGAAAGACCATATTGTATGACAAGTTTTTCATTGTATTTGCAAGTCCACCCAATGTAGCGCGTAAAATTAGAGACAAATCATTTATCTCTTTTTGAGTGATCTTGGAGAAACTTGTTATGTGTTTTTTTGGATAAATCCAGAATTCATACGGATGTGACGGAGCCCATGGACAAAAAGCAAGAAAGCCTTCGGTCTGCAGTATTTGTCTTGGTCCACCAGTTTCAGTACCAACAGTTTGACACATTGGACATATCCCTTTTTCATTTAGTATCTTGTGTGCAGCTTCTGCTTCCAGTTCTATAACAGGAGGTATAGTTGAAAATGTTACAATGTTTAGATGTGCATGAGTTGTGGAACCACCTGCTTCTTTTCCATGGTCCACATATATTGAAACATATGTTACTCCGCGTTGTGTGTATAACCATCGTAATCTATCTTGAATTACAACAAGCACGTTAGACCATTGTTCAGTAGATATGCTTGCCAGAGAATCTTTGTGTTTTTCTGATGCAACAACAACATAGTGATACCCATAAGCCGGTTCGCTGTAAAGCGGCCTATCACTATAGGAATTTTCGGATGTCGTAGTAACAATAGGATTTTTACTTTCAAATACTCGGACTGACCAATTTTGAACATAGTTATCTTCAGTATCTTGTAGTCTTTGCAACATTCCATCTTTTGCTACAAGAGAAAGTGTGGACGGATTTGTCATTGATTCATTTCCTGGGCAGTATGGACATTTTTTTGAATCAACTACAGGGTGTGTTTCAGGAGATGTGATCACAAAGCGATCAATAGAATAATCTTTCCTTAAATCCCCCATACCTGCTAGATTTTGGATCTAGCAATTTAAAACCTTTGCAAAGATCGGAAATAAACGCAGATGCAGTGTAATTTTGACACAAATTGCTTCAGGATGTCATTTTGATAGAAATTAAAACTTAAATTGGAAGATCAGATCGTTGAAATTGTTCATGTCTACAGAATCACTAAAACGAGATCACGATTTAATTGAAAAAGTACTAAAATCAATGTGGTCAACCATACCATTACTCAAGTCTGGAACTGTCATACCAGAACCAATCTTGAATCAAGTAATTGATTTTTCAATAAATTTCACAGATGTCTGTCATCATGGAAAGGAAGAAAATTCCCTATTCCCAGAACTCGAAAAGAAAGGAATGCCACGAAATTCAGGACCAATTGCAGTCATGTTGATGGAGCACGAAGTTACACGAAAGATAGGAATGAGAATGGAAGCATCTTCAAAGACATACCTGAAAAATGGAGATGCCACCCAGTTGATAGTAGACATGCAAGAGTACATCAACCACGTAGTACAACACATTTGGAAAGAAAATAACAGATTATTTGAAATGGCAGAGATGGCTCTTAGAAATGATTCAGAACAGGTCAACAAGAGTCTTCAAGAGATAGAAGATGCAAAACTCTTGGAAATAGGTAAGAAAAGAGAGTACTATGAAAAATTTGCAGATGAGTTTACAAAGCAATTTCCGCCCCAAGACTAGATTATCAGAAAATCACCAAAGGACTTTTCTAGTATACATTTCTGAGAAAAATATGAAACTAGTCATGTATGAAATAGCAAGTTCTCACATACAAAAAAGGATTGACCAATTTTGACTGTAAAGACTGGTGACAAGGTCAAGATAGAGTACACAGGTACTCTAGAAGATGGGACGGTCTTTGATAGTTCAGCAGAACATGGAAATCCCTTAGAGTTTGAGGTTGGTAGTGGTCATGTGATAAAGGGATTTGATGATGCAACACTTGGAATGAAGGAAGGCGAGGAAAAACAATTCAGTATCGAGCCTACCGATGCATATGGAGAACATGACCCAACCCTAGTTCAAAAAATACCAAGAGAGGTGTTTCCCCAAGATGTAGAACTTGTTCCCGGACTATTGTTTGAGGCAGGACTTCCAACAGGAGAAAAAGTACCTGCAACAATAACAGAAGTGCAAGAAGGAATCATAACAGTTGATCTGAATCACCCTCTTGCAGGAAAGAAACTTACTTTCAAGATAAAAGTGACAGCGATAATATCTTCCTAGTTTTTCATCACACCATACAACAACATCATTTTAGAAAAATTATTTGTCGTGACATTGTTGAATAATTTTAAAATTTAGATCGCTTAAAAAATCAAGGTTTATGTGTG
>CAYWWR010000036.1:0-13402 GCA_964462165.1 uncultured Nitrosopumilaceae archaeon | reverse complement strand
AACATCAATTATTTCAATCAACAGCAATCCCGAAGTCATTAATTTTTCAGACAAGTTATCTGAGACCAACATGATAAATTCAGACTCGGGTTCTACCAACACTCAAGGTATCATATCAATACCAAAGTGGGTCAAAAACACGGCTAGATCATGGTCTCAAGGTGACATACAAGATTCAGAGTTTACAAATGCAATTGAATATTTAATATCAAATGGTATCATGCACATACCACATGGTACATCCGGGGCCAGTTCCTCTCAACCAATTCCTGCATGGATAAAACAAAGCACTGGAATGTGGGCAGGAGGTCAGATTACAGACAATGAATTTGTACAAGGCATCCAGTGGCTAATTACAAAAGGCATAATCCAAGTAGGAAACTAGCAAGTTAAATAAAACTAGGAAATGGTTCAGTTATGAATTGTAAGAAATGTCACCACACAAGTGACGCACATGTACCATCAGAAGAGAGTAGATCTCTTGTAAAATTTGGTAAATGTATCATAAGGACTTGTACATGTACACAGTTTGTCGAGCCTATTGATGAAATTGACGATGAGCTAGTCTAGATTTTATTTGGATGCAGTAGTTACTTGGAGATTCTCTGATAATGAAACTGATTTTGTAGTGTTGGAAGAAGTATTGTTTGAGGTTACAGTATGATTTGATGAACCTGATGCAGTTGCATTTGCAGTCATTGAAATTGTATCTACATGAACTCCAGCAGTCATGTTTGATTTTGTACCATTACTCATTGTAGCAGTTGCGTTAACCATCATTTTTCCAGTAGAATTTCCACTAGTTGCGTTAACCGGTGTTGTAACGGTTGTACTGGATACAGTTGTTGTAGTTGCGTTTACTGCAGTTGCATTAGTAGGTGTAGCAACACTTGTAGTGTTTTGTACTACAGGTGGAGTTGGCGGCGGAGGAATTAATTTTGCAGGCGTTGATGTTATCTGATTAATGTTACTAGATTCTAGTGTAGGATCATATTTTGCACCCATCACCTGTTTTAGATTGTCCTCAAATGATGAAGTAAATGTAAGTATCTGGACTTGAGAATCTGCATTTGCAGAAGAATATCTTGAAGAATCATTCATTGCGGCACCAAGTGAAGAGTCTAGCGTTTGAGGAGAAAGTCTTGCACCTACTGGCATCATCGTATTAAATGAGACAACGTTATACCCAGAGGTTGGAGTCATTGCATATACTTCTGCAAGAGAAACGGAATTTGTATTGTTTACAGTCGATGTGTCAAATATCAAGACTTGACCTTTTTGACCATTGTAATTTGGAGTATCTGCAGCTCGCAGTTGTAATGCATCAGTAAAGTTTCCAGCACCACCTAAGAGTTGAATCTTGGCACCCACTGGTTGTGTAAAATCAAATGCAATTACATTGTAACCATGTTTTGGAGTCATTGCAGTAATCTCTTGTTTTGCCATAATATCACCTGAAAAATGATAATTGCCACCTATTTCCAATATCAATAATCCTATGAGTACCAGTGATACTGAAATTACAATCAAAGAATAACCGACTTTACGATAATTATGAGGATTCTTGTCTTTTACAACAGGAGGTGAGCTGTTCGATGGCTCTGGTGAATGAGACATTTGTTTCCCAACAATTGGGGGCTGAATTTAATCTTTTATTGTAACGGTATAGAATACGATATTGTGACAGCGTCTACTTTTTGGCTTGGTCTACTTTGAAGATCTGCACCATCATTAGATCTAGTGCTTTTTTGATGTGCTCAGACTCGTCAATGAGGTGTTTTTGATTTTCTGCAAGTGACTTCATTACACCCAACAGAGATTTTTTCTCCTTATCAGTTGATGCTGCATCCAATGCGCTGATTCTTGATATCATGATATCAAGTTCTTTTTTGAGTTCTTGGCCGTGGGACTTGGTCTTGTCCATAGAGTGAGTTTTTCATATCATGATATATCAACATATTAAAATCACGACCATGCAAGAGATGGTACCATGATTGAGGAAAAACTGGCATCACTTGGCATTTTGCTTCCAACGCCACCAAAACCTGCAGGCTCGTACATTCCAGTTGTGAGAACAGGTAGCTTGGTCTTTGTATCAGGACAAATACCAATCAAAGATGGACAGGTACAATTCAAAGGACAAGTTCCAACAAGCATCTCAATAGAAGATACCCAAAAGGCAGCAAAACTGTGCATCACAAACGTCTTGGCACAATTAAAAGCAGAACTTGGAACACTAGATAAAATAACAAGAATTGTTCGAGTCTCAGGATTTGTTAACAGTTCTCCAGAGTTTTACGAGCATCCAAAAATAATTAATGCAGCATCAGACCTTTTGTTTGAAATCTTTGGAGAAAAAGGAAAACATACAAGAATTGCACTAGGAGTTGCAAGTCTTCCTCTAAATTCAGCAGTAGAAATTGACTTGATTGCAGAAACTATTTGAGTTTTGCATTAAATTTTTTCAAAAATACAGTCATCTTATCTTTTGGTATGACTGCACCACATGCCTTGTCATGCCCTCCACCAGAACCGCCAAGTTCTGTTGCCAACTGGTTTACAATTCTGCCAAGATGTATCTTGCATGATTTTGCACCTCTAACTGATACGGCATAGATTCCTTGCTCTTCTCGTAACTTGTATGACACACCAACTTCTTTTCCGGATAATCCTAGAACAAAATTTACTGCCATGCTTGCACCAGAGTCTGTAACTTCCATGTAGGAAAGATTTTTCATTTTTTTCATGTTATCTTTGACCTTTTGTATAACACCAGAGATTCTTTCTGCCTGGATTCGTGCAAACTCGAATGTATTGTTTATCTGGTGCGGATATTTTGAATCACTTAGCTCGTCGACTAGATACAAGAGAAATTCTGGATCCTTTTGGTGACTGGTGATTGTAAATGTAAGAACAGTAGCCTCTAGCAATACAAACTGTCTGTCAAATCTTTGTAATTGTGCTGCACCAATCGGTCTGTCTTCCATATAGTCAGTTACTGCAGCACATGCTGCAAGAAAAGAACCATAATCTGACAACTTGGACTTGAATGCATTGTACACTTGTACGGTGGTACACTCGTTAATTGTATGAATTAGTTTTACTTTTAATGCCTTGATCTTCTTTTTTATTGATTCTTCTATATCATGATGGTCAATGTATGTAATTGCAACCTTGTTTTTTCTCAATGCCTTTAGAAGTTCAACAAACTGGTCTTGGTTTGACTTGCTCAGTCCAAGATCGCATATGTATAGAGTCTTTAATTTTTCATCACTTTTTAGTGCCTCTAGTTCGTTCATCAATCCAGGATAATCAACTAGTTTTGTTTCTCCTCCAAACGCTTTTCGAATTAGTGAAGCAGAGCTTACACCATCAGCGTCTTCTTTATGAGATACACAGACAACTCGCGTTCTTGCCATGGATTATTCACGAGATAGGAGACCCTCATTTAAACTAAAAAACAGGCTTGGACTTTTTCAAACTCATGTATGTTTTAAATTCCGCAACAAGTGTCTGGTGTCCCTTGACATCTTGTAGTACCACACAGTACATGTCATAAAACGAGATTCCAAGTAACCTAGACTCTCTGTCAAGATCAGAAATCTCTTGCAGGACTCGAGGGTCTTTTGTCTCTACCACAAAATTGTCCACCATACGGACAAATTCGTCATCCCATTGGCTCATATCTAAGAAAATTGCGATAAATTTTGCTATAATTACCAAAGTTGCTAGATTAGACCAACTGCTTAATTTTTTATTTACAAATTAGCAATAATTTAATACATATTTTTCCCATTATAACCCGTGCAGACAAAGAATATCGGCCTTAGAAACATCGAGGTAGCAGATACCAAGATTTCTGCAATAGATGGCATAAATGGAAAACTCATCTATAGAGGCTATGATGTTTTAGATTTGGTAAAAAAATCAAACTTTGAAGAGACATCTTGTCTTTTGCTCAACGACGACCTGCCAACACAAGAAGTATTGGCTTTATTTTCAGAGAAACTAGTCGAAACTCGCGAAATTCCAGAGGGCTTGGAAAAAACATTGCAGAGCATGCCCAAGACTGCAAATCCAATGGACGTACTCCAGTCTACAGTATCAATGATGGCAGTGCACGATACAGAGAAAGTAGATGACAGGGTAACTAACTACAACAGGGCCATCAATCTGATTTCAAAGATTCCAATCATTGTTGCTTGCTGGGACAGGATTAGAAATAACAAGGAAATAATCCAACCATCAAAAAAGCTAAATCATGCAGGCAATTTTCTATACATGCTCACGGGAAAAGAACCAGACACAGAGACTGCAAGAATTTTTGATATTTGTCTGATATTGCATGCAGAACACAGTTTTAACGCATCAACATTTGCAGCACGAGAGGTGGCGTCAACACGTGCAAACATGTATGCAGCAGTAAGTGCTGCAGTTGGCGCATTAAGTGGCGAATTGCATGGCGGCGCAAACTTTCAGGTGATGAAGATGCTTTTGGAGATTGGTGCAGAAGAAAAGGTAGAACAATGGATAAAAAGTAAATTGGAAAAGAGCCAGAAAATAATGGGTATGGGTCATGCAGTATACAAGACATTTGACCCAAGAGCCGAAGTTCTCAGAGAGTTGTCACGAAGACTAGCAGAAAAGACAGGACAGCCATGGTACGGTATAACAAAAAAAGTGGAAGAAGTTACTGAGGAAGAGATGAAAAAAATCAAGAGTTCAGATATTTTTCCAAATGTTGATCTCTACAGCGCATCAGTGTATTACATGCTAGGCATTCCAATGGATCTCAACACACCAATATTTGCAATATCACGTGTATCAGGATGGACAGCACACATCATAGAAGAAAAGTTTGCAGAAGCAGCACCAAAGCCAATGCTCTACAGACCAAAAGCAGTCTATGTTGGAAAATATTGCGGCCCATCAGGATGCGAATATGTATCAATTGAAAAACGTTTAACACAAATCTAATTTTCATCATTTTAAAAAATCCCAGTTTCAAGAGTACCATAATTTTACAATGTATTCAAATTACAGAAGAATCTCAGCATGCGCTTACATAGATTAGAGATACCATAGATGGTGTTGGAAAACTCGATTAGAACAACAAACAACCATGGCAGAAATTTATCCACTCTGATGTTTGTAGTAATTTTGGTGGCATCACTTGGGATTACAGCAAATCAAGCATATGCAATGGGTCAAGCACCATCAACATGCTCCAACAGATATGACGGTACAATCACAGAAATGAAAATTACAGTTGGACACAGGACAATTGACCCAATAGCGGAACCAGGAACAACATTTCATCTACAGAACAACAAGTCATACATAGTGACATTTACAATTCACACACCAAGTCAAAGTTCACAGAACAATACACAGGATGGCACTACATGGTATGACACAAGCGCTCCAGGATATCAACTTGGTACATGTGTTAGCAATACAAGTGCCAACCAAAACGTTACAGTCACTATGACTGAAAGTCATCCCGCAAACCTTGCTCCACAGACAACACAGAATGTGACATGGAATACCATGGTACCAGGAAATACATCATACAACGTAACATGGGTAAATCCTTAGCAAATAACGTTAAGGAAAATACCTTTTAATTTTTATAAATTCAAAATCATTTACAAATTTTACACTAGTCAAACTAAAACATTCAAGTGATTTAAAATCAAAATACTAGACTAGTTTCTATTTGCAAGCCAGTCTTTTGCTTTAGAATCTACGTCATGTCTGTGCAATACGTGAAACACCATTTCATAAAATGTAATTCCTCGTTTTTGTGCTTCGCCGTCAATCCATTTGAGTCCTTCAGCAAGCTCTGGATCATATTCTGAGAAATCAACAAGTTCGTCGACCATATTTGTAAAGAAGGAATTTGCTTCTAACACGATTAGCAAGTTTTCATTTTTCTTATTCAGTAGTATACAGAAAATATATTGACATATTTAGTAAATATGTTGACATGGAACACATTTACTTTTTTGACGGTGATCAAAAAAAGATCTCCTGGACAATTGAAAACACACAATCAAGATCAGAAGAGAGTAGAGTACATGCAGAATATTTTTACAACATTGTCACTCAAGAACAATCAAAATACATTGCATTACATGTCGGAATTTTTTGGAGTATTGGCAGATACATAATTAAAAATGGTGATGTGATCAAAATTATGTTGGATCAAAAATCAATGTTTGATCGTCTTACAAAAAATGAACCAACGAATGATGATTTCATAGAAAGAAGAATGGTCTTCATTGATCAGATAATCAAACAAAGAGATCTTGATGTCAGACATCAATTGGTAGATCCAAGCGAAAACAAGGCAACCAAGTTACTATTTTCGTAACACAACACCAACATCCATCAAGTTGGTTCCAGTAGGACCGGTGAATACCAGTCCGCCATATTTTTTAAAAAAATTGTACGAGTTGTTGTCATCAAGATATTGTTTTATCTTGTCTATTTTTTGACCAGACTGCCAAATTGCGCCAGCACAGTTGGTTGTACCATCCATGCCATCCGTGCCAACTGATCCAATCATGGTATCGCCGTTTTTCTTTGACAGGTTACTTGCACAATACAAAACTAGTTCTTGGTTTCGTCCTCCCTTTCCTTTACCAGTTACAACAACAGTACTTTCACCGCCAAATATCACACAACTCTTTTTGTTTCCAGAAAATGTTTTTGATATCTTTGAGCCAAGATCTTTTACATCCCCTGAGACACAATCTAGAGTTCTAGTGGAATAACCAAGAGATTTTGCACGCAATTTCATGGCATCAAGACAATCTTTGTTTGTTGCAATGATGTGATTTTTTATTTTCCCTTTCTTTGGAGTCTCTTTTATTTTTCCACCCACTCCAAGATCTATATGACGCATCACACTTTTTGGAACAAGTTTGTCAAGATGATATTTTCGTAGAATCTTTTTTGCATCTGCAAAAGTGGTATTATCATAATACGTCATACCAGATGCAATGCTTGAGAGATCATTACCTACAACATCTGACATGACAAGGGATACAGAGTCTGATCGTAGATGTTCTACCATCTTACCGCCCTTTATCTTTGAGAGATGTTTTCTCACACAGTTGATTTCACGTATACTAGCACCACATTTTAACAAGAGACTAGTTGTTGCTTGTTTTTGTCCAAGTGTTATTCCATCAGGGAAACATACTAACGATGATGAACCACCAGATATCAAAAATACCACAAGATCTCGAGATGTCACCTTGTCAAGAAACTCTAGGATCTTTTTTGCTGCAATTAGGCTATTCTTGTTTGGAATCGGGTGACCTGCCCTGATTATCTTGAATTTCTTGTTCATTATCTTGACATTACTAGGAACTACTAGTACTCCTCCGTCAATACGAGTCAGCAAGTTCATGGCATGTGTCATAGAATAAGCTGCTTTGCCTATTGCAACTACAAGGACATGGTCATATCTTTTAAGATCAATTTTCCTTCCAGGCAAAATCAATTTGTCATTTTGTATAATTTTCTCAAAATATAGACTCGGATTTGCGGCTCCAAGACCTGCATCAAGTATAGACAAGACATCTTTTTTTGCAGAATTTGCTGATAACTGCTGGAAGTTTCTAGTTATCATTTATTGCCACTAGATAACAAATAAGATTTGACCAATTTTGAGTCTTTTTGTCATCAGTCCCTGAAAACAAGTGCGTACATTACCTTTGTTACACTTTTTTTATATATCCCAGCCTACAAGCCATAATGTGTCAAAGTCTAGAAATGGTGTGAAGGCATCACTATTTGGAATACTTGGCGTTTTAGCAGTAATGACAATTCTCATGGTTCCAGCTTATGCAGATCCAACCATAAAACCAACCAGCGCTGGAACGTTAAACATTAGTTTTGACACAGACCCTGCAACTCCAAATCCCGGAGACCAGACAGAGCTTAAGATCAGTTTTCTGAACAAACAAAGTGCAGTCCAGCAACACATTGACTATAGAGTTTCTATGACGCAGGGAAGTAACCAAGTATTTGGAACACAGGTCACACACACCGCAGAAGGTTCAGTTAGCATTCCGTTCCAGTTCCAATCAGCAGGAACATATCAGGTCACAATCACAGTTGTTGGAATATTATTCCAGCCCATTCCTCCAGAGACAGCAACTTTCTCAGTTGTGGTAGGCGGTGGCTCTACAGTGCCAGAGTTTGGCCCACTAGCAGGAATGATTATTGCAATATCAATAACCAGTGTCATAATAATATCAAGAAAAGTCCAGCTCCACATTTAGGCTGCAAAAAAGGCATAGTATAATAATTGTAGTAGGCCTAGTTTTTTCATGAATACAGTTCGAATGCCAAAGACAATTAATTTCGGTAAAGATGCTTTATCGGAAACACAATATCCAAAAAATGCTCTTGTTGTAACAACTGCACCACCAGATGTATCAGCCAAGTGGCTTGCAAGAATGAAGATTCAAGATTATATGCTATATGACAAAGTAGAACCAGAACCATCAATTGAAACCGTAAACAAGGTAATGACGGAATTCAAACCAAAAAATCCATCTGCAATAATTGGTCTTGGTGGAGGAAGTTCTCTTGATGTTGCAAAATATGCTGGAATGGAAATGAAGATTCCAAAGATACTCATTCCAACAACATTTGGAACAGGTGCAGAAATGACAACATATTGCGTACTAAAATTTGATGGCAAGAAAAAGCTCTTGCAGGATGAAAGATTCCTTGCAGACATGGCAGTAATTGATGCTTATTTCATGGACGGCACTCCAGAGGCAATTGTCAAAAACTCTGTCTGTGATGCATGTGCACAAGCAACAGAAGGATATGATAGTAAACGAGGAAATGAATTCACCAAGATGTTGTGCAAATCAGCATTTGATGTACTATACGACGCAATAATGAACAACAAACCAGAAAACTATCCATTTGGATCAATGCTTTCAGGTGTAGGATTTGGAAATGCATCAACAACACTTGGACATGCACTATCGTATGTGTTTTCAAATGAAGGTGTACCACACGGATACTCGTTATCATCATGCACCACAGTGGCACATAGATTCAACAAGTCCATTTTCTATGACAGATTCAAAGAAGTCATTGAAAAACTAAAGTTTGACAAATTGACATTAAAGGCACCATTTGATGAGGCAGCAGATGTTGTAATGACAGACAAGGGCCACTTGGATCCAAATCCACTCCCAGTAACAAAACAAGATGTTGCCCAACTGCTAAAAGACATTGTAGACGGCAAACTCTAGTCTACTTTATCTTTCCACTTTTTACAAATTCAAAATATTGTATAATTTTTTAAAAAAGTGATGCCAGTCCCAAATCTACAATTATTATTACAATATTACTAAACTTAAATACACCCGATTTAAGACAAATGTGAAGGATTTCGCAAATGCTAAAGTTTGGAATTCAACAGGGACTCAATGTTGCAAGACTCGGGCTAAACGAGGATCAAATAATTACTGCGTGTGTTTTGGCAGACAAGACAGGTTATGATTCTATTTGGTACATGGACCACAGCAATGTTCCACAATGGGACAAGGCTACAGTAAACGATCCTTGGGTTATGCTTTCTGCAATTGCAGCAGTTACACAAAGAGTAGAACTTGGAACCTGTGTTACCGACGCAGTAAGACGACATCCATCAAACATTGCACTAGCATCAATTACACTTGACAGAGTATCACATGGAAGAGGAACTTTGGGCATTGGCGCAGGAGAAGCACAAAACCTCAAGGAATTCAAAATCCAATGGGACAAACCAGTAGGAAGATTTGAAGAACAATTACAAGTTATCAAATTACTTTACGAATCATCACCATCTCACAGAGTCAATTTCAAGGGTGAATTTTACCAATTAGAAGAAGCATGTTTACAAGCAAAGAGTATTCGCAAACCAGCACCACCGATTTACATGGCAGCAGGCGCACCAAGAACACTTGCACTATGTGGCAAATATGGTGATGGATGGATTCCAATTGGTTACACACCAGAATTGTATGCAGAACATGTAAAATCAATCAAGACATCTATGAAAGAAAATGGAAGGACAGATGAGAACTTTAACTATGCAGTAGATATCGATGTATACTTTTCAGAAGATGCAGAAAGTGCATGGGCAAAGATGAAAAATGCAGTAAAGGTCAGCTTGTTCAAACCAGAAATTCTCAAGGTTCACGGAATCCAAGATGTTGCAGGTTTTGATTTCAAGAAATACTTTACAGAATATTCCATGTCAAACCAAGAATGGATTGTAAAGATGAGAGAAGCAGCCCAAACAATTCCAGACGATGTTGCACGATCATCAATTGGAATGGGTACACCAGATGACATCATACCAGTCTTTGAGAAATTCATGAAAGCAGGTGTAAATCACTTTATTGTAAGATTCTGGGGTTCAGGATACTTTGGCTCTGTTGATAAATTTGCATCAACTGTAATGCCTTACTTTAAAGAACAGAATAATCCAAGAAAGTAATTTTTCTTTAAAGATAGCGAAATATCGTTAGCTTTTCAGAATTGGGCAAGTCAGACACTAGAGCAAAATTATAGAGCGAATAGGATTTCTTGTACTCTTTCATAAAGCTCCAGGCAACATCATGTGTTTTAAATTCGGTTCTGATGCCATCTATCGAGGTTTCTACCCCACACACATCAAACACCTTGACTAGATATTTCTGCGGCTTTCTGTTTGGTTTTGCCTTCATTAGCCAAGCTATTGCAAATACAAAGACTGCCATCATGATTATGGCTGCACCAATTTCCCTGAAATATACTGCAAAAAACGACGGAATTGTATTACCAAATAGAGTGTACACATAGTTTGCAAATGCCATTACAGAGCCTACGATCAAGCCCGCTAGCATACCAGGGTAGTGTGATCCCTTGAGCATATCTTATGTTGGAGTCACTTGCATTTATCTATTAAAACCATATGCAGAAATATCATCTCTGATAACAGGAATTTGTGCAACTATTAGGAAGACTAGAGATCAAGTCAAAAGAAAAGATAATCGAGTTTCTAAACCAACAAGAAACAGGCAGGGTAGCAAGCATAGACAAGGACGGATTCCCACAGATAATACCCATGAACTTTGTCTATGCAAACGATGTCATCTACATGCATTCTCACCCTAGAGGAGAAAAACTAGAAAACATTTCAAAGAATTCCAAAGTTGGCTTTGAAGTTGACCACAGTCTTGAATTTTTGCCATCATATTTTACGTCTCCAACTGATGCATCCCAAGCAGACACGTTATACATTAGTATAGTAATCAAGGGAAAAGCAAGCCTTGTCTCAGATCCAAAAGAAAAGACCAAGGCACTAAATGAATTGATGAAAAAATACCAGCCAGAAGGAGGGTATGAAAAACTAACGCACGACATGCCAGTGGTAGAGGAAGTTGCAATAATTAAGGTCGTTCCGGTTACAATGAGAGGTAAGTACAAGATAGGTCAGCATTGGGACAAGAAAACAAGACTGGAGATTGCAAAAAAGATACTAGAACGTAACAGTCCAACTGCACAAGAGACTGTAAAGAAAATGGGCATCACAAAGACAAAAGATGGCTTACAGATTTCCGAAGAGCATAGTTGGTAGAGATATCATAATTACCATTTGCTTTAAATTTGAAACAAGACCAATTTGTAATGTTTGCTAGAAAATCCAAGCTTTGAACTTGTTTCAGAATTTGCTCCAACAGGAGACCAACCTCTTGCAATTGAGCAACTCGTACAAGGAATACAAAAGAAAAAGATCCAGACATTGCTTGGTGTAACAGGCAGCGGCAAGACGTTTACAGTTGCAAACGCAATTGCCAAGACTGGAAAAAAGACACTTGTGATATCACACAACAAGACACTTGCGGCACAGCTTTACGCAGAGCTAAAACAGTTTTTCCCAAAGAATAATGTCGGATATTTTGTTTCATATTATGACTATTACCAGCCCGAGAGCTACATAGCCCAGACAGACACTTACATAGAAAAAGACACCCAGATTAATGAAAAGATAGAGAAACTGCGTCTAGAGGCAACTGCAATGTTGCTATCAGGAGAGCCTACAATTATCGTGGCTACTGTATCATGCATCTACTCTCTTGGCTCACCTAGCGAGTGGGAAACCATGGCAATTACTCTAGAAAAAGATGCAGAGATTGGAAGAGGAACACTCATCAAAAAACTTGTCAATGCAAGATATGAGAGAAACGATATTGAACTTTTAGCGGGCAGATTTCGAATCAAGGGTGATACCATCGATGTCATTCCAGCATACTCTGATTCTGTTGTAAGAATTTCATTATTTGGAGATGAGATTGAAAAGATATCAATCTGTGATCCAGTCTCATTAAAAGAGAAGAAACAAATTTCAAAGATCAAAATTTATCCAGCAAAACACTATCTTGTTGCAGCAGATGTAAGAAAGACTGCAGTTCAGCGAATCAGGGAAGAGCTAAAACAGAGATTGACAGAATTGCCAGAGCTTGAAAAACAGAGACTGGAGATGAGAACCAAGTATGACTTGGAGATGATAGAAGAGTTAGGATACTGTTCTGGAATTGAAAATTATTCAAGACACTTTGATGGAAGAAAACCAGGCGAGCCTCCGTTTTGTCTTTTAGACTTTTTCGGAGATGATTTTTTGCTTGTAATTGACGAATCCCATGTAACACTGCCACAACTGCATGGCATGTATAATGGTGACCATACTAGAAAAAAATCTCTAATTGATTATGGTTTTAGATTAACTAGTGCGTTTGACAATAGACCATTACGATTTGAAGAGTTTGAAAGGTATATCAAAAATACAATATTTGTTTCTGCAACACCAAGTGATTATGAAAGAAAACAAAGTTTCCAAGTTGTTGAACAGCTAATCAGACCAACAGGACTTGTCGACCCTACAACGGAGATAAGAAAGACAGAAAATCAAATGGATGACTTGATTTTAGAAATAAAAAAACGGACAGAAAAGAATCAGCGTGTACTAGTTACTACACTAACAAAGAGAATGGCAGAAGACTTGGCAGAATATCTGTCAAAACATCAGGTAAAGGTACGCTATCTGCATTCAGAGATTGAAAACCTGCAGAGAACAGAGATAATCAGGCAGCTCAGACTAGGCGAATTTGACGTTCTAGTTGGAATCAACCTGTTAAGGGAGGGTTTGGACATACCCGAAGTTGCCCTTGTAGCCATACTTGATGCAGACAAGGAAGGGTTTTTGAGAAATGTAACTAGTTTAATCCAGACATTTGGAAGGGCAGCAAGGAACGTAGATGGTGCTGTAATCATGTACGCAGGTAAAAAAACTCAATCAATGGTACTTGCAATATCAGAGACAGATAGAAGAAGGAAA
>CAYWWR010000035.1:0-13447 GCA_964462165.1 uncultured Nitrosopumilaceae archaeon | reverse complement strand
ACAAGTTTAAGCATAATCTTCGCATTCTTGATTCTCTTGTAAAGCAATCAAGTTTCAGCAAGGCATCTTCGCTTGTATCCAACAAACAGAACATACCACAGAATCAACCTACATCAACATCTTCTATTATACCAATCAAGACACAAGACAACAAAATTTTAGCAAATGTACATGTAACTCCTGATGAGCTAGTGATCATTCCATCAGAAGACACCATATTAGATATGGAAACTCATCCATTCAAGTCATTTTTCTTAGGACGAATAATTGGAGGAATGGAAAATCAAGATAGACAAGATGTTCAGAGTGGTACAATTCCACAAAATGTTGCAATATCATGTTTAGTAAATAAAGACGGTAATAGAATCAGAGAGATTCTCATCAGAAATTATCGTCAAAAGGAAAGGGTAAACGAGATAATAAATACAATAACTTGGTCATTTTCAAGAATGATTGAAAATTCTCAAAAGTGATATCATGGACAAGATAATTGTACTAGATTTTGGTTCGCAATATAGTCATCTCATTTGTAGAAGAATTAGAGAATTTTCAGTCTACTCGGAACTTGTTCCGTATGACATATCATTAGAAGAACTACGACAAATTAATCCCAAAGGCATAGTATTCAGTGGAGGACCTGCAAGTGTATACAATAAAGATTCACCACAACCAACAAGTGGAATATTTGAGATTGGACTTCCAGTACTAGGAATATGTTACGGTCATCAATTAATTGTGAATAAATTTGGAGGTAAAGTAAAAAGTTCTCACAAGGAATACGGATCTTCTTTGCTTAGTATAGACAACAATTCTGATCTGTTGGCAGACATGGGCCAATCAACAAGAGCTTGGATGAGCCATGGTGATGCTGCCGAAAGCTTACCAGATGGATTTACCGTAATAGGCCATACTGAAAATTCTTTTGCAGCAGCAATTGCAAACAAGCAAAAAATGGTATATGGTATACAGTTTCATCCAGAGGTAATCCACACTGAAAATGGAACTCAGGTTCTCAAGAATTTTGTCTTGAACATATGTAAAGCAAAACAAGATTGGACCTTGGAGAATTTTATAGAATCAACAGTATTAGAAATTTCAAAGATTGATGGTAACGTATTATGTGGAATAAGCGGAGGTGTTGATTCCACAGTAGCTGCATTGTTGATTCAAAAGGCAATAGGAAACAGACTCAAGTGTGTTTTTGTAGATAATGGTCTTTTACGAATGGATGAAGAAGTAGAAGTAGAAAACATGTTTGAGAATAATTTTGGAATGAATTTCACAACAATAAATGCCAAAGAAAGATTTCTTACAAGACTCAAGGGAATAACTGATCCTGAACAAAAACGAAAGATTGTAGGAGAAGAATTTGTCAAAGTATTCACAGAATTTGCTGAGAAAAATGGTCCCTTCAAATGGCTAGCACAGGGTACACTTTATCCAGATGTCATAGAAAGCGGAGTTTCAAAAGGTCCTGCAGCAGTAATCAAAACCCATCACAATGTAGGAGGATTACCTTCATGGTTGAACTTGCAAGTCTTGGAACCACTCAGATTTTTGTACAAGGATGAGGTAAGAAAAGTTGGTAAAATTCTAGGTGTTCCGGATAAACTTCTTTATCGTCATCCATTTCCTGGACCTGGTCTTGCAGTGAGAATAATGGGTGAAGTCACTCCAGAGAAATTACAGATTTCAAAACATGCAAGCAAAATTGTAGAAAATGAGCTTGTATCATCAGGATGGCATGGAAAGGTTTGGCAAGCATATGCAGCAGTTGGAGATGATAGAGCTGTAGGTGTAGTTGGCGATGAGAGAAAATATGGCCACGTGGTTCTTGTCAGAATAGTTGATTCTATTGATGCAATGACTGCAGACTGGACAAGACTACCATCTGAAATACTTGAAAGAATCAGTAACAGAATTACAAATGAAGTAGAAGATGTAGCGTGGGTTAGCTATGTAATTTCAAGCAAACCGCCAGCCACAATAGAGCCTCAATAAAAATAAAAAATTTATCTAAAATTCAAATAATTTTATTTTAAAAGATATTTTTAAAATGAAAGAGTTATGGTGCTACGTTAATTCTAGCAGTTGGAGGATTGTTGTCCTGAACTATTGTAACCTTCACTGTACTGGTGTCTACACCATATGGGTTGCTCACTGTGAGTTTGAATTCTACTACTTTCTGTTGGCCATAGTCAGCAGATGGTGAGTAGAATGCTGGATTAGCAGTGCTGCCCAATATTAGAGTGACTGGGTCACCGCTGATTTGTTCCCACTTGTATGTGATATTGTCACCTGTGCTAGCACTTCCATCTAATACAACTCTGCTATTTGGTGAGACTGTTTGATCTGGACCTGCGTTAGCAACTGGTGCTTGTCCTGCTGCTGGTAGATTATTGACCTTTACAGTGACAGAGCATGATGGGATATCAACCATGTTGTCAGATACATCTAATGTGAATTGAAGTGTGCTACTAGTAGCGCTTGGAGTTGGTGCTACAAATGTTGGGCTCATGTCAGTACTAGAAGACAATTGTACTGGTTGTCCAGAGATCTGTCTCCAGTAGTATGAGATTGTGTCACCACTTGGATTTGCAACCGATACTGGTAGTCTAACTAGAGAATTAGAATTAACAGAAGCGTCTTGGCATGATACAGTTGGATCTTGATGAGTGCTTTTAACAGTAACTTTGGTCATGGCTGCTGCCTTTCCGCCATTTCCGTCATCTGCAGTAAATACAAATAACAAAGTTGCAGTTTGACCAGGTGCTACTGCTGGAGCCACAAATGATGTTCCAGTAGTGCTAATTGATGATAATTGTACAGCAGAGCCAGAATATTGACCCCATGCTAGTGTCAATGGATCATTGTCTTGATCTGTTGCATTAGCCATGAGAGACACTGTAGATCCTTCATCTACTACTTGATCAGGATTTATTGTAACAACCGGAGGATGATTAACGTGTAAAACTACGACATTGAATGTTGTAGTATCATTTAGTCCGTATCCATCATTGACAGTTAATGATAGTTTTAATGACTTGACTTCATTTGCAGGCACTGCAGGAGCGACGAAAGATATCACTGGAGCAGTAGGACTTGGAGTAAATGTTACAGTATCGCCTGAAACTTGACCCCATTGATAAGTCAATGTCTTGCCAGAATCAGGAGTAGTTGATTTGAGACCAGAAAGTGTAACCTGTGTATTTTCATATACTACAATACTATTTGCAAGTGAACCTTGTAGGAAATATTGAGTTAATGTACCTGATCTTGCTACATCAGAAGTATAGAAATTGGCGCAATAACCGTGATCTGAGCCTTGAAATTGTTGAATACATTGTTGAAGTGATTGTGATGCCGCATCACTGCTTGTTGAGCTAGTTTGAGCATTTGCAGATATTGTTGGCAATGCTACAGAGAAAATCATCGCAGCTAGTATTGCAACAAAAAATTTGTAATTCAACTTGTCAGTTCTAAATTTTAGATTATTAAAAAACCTTTCTCTCAATTTGTAGCACCGCTAAGATCAGTTTTTTGATCGAAAAACACTGTTTGATGTGGTAATTTCATCAAATTTTACACTATCTAATTGAAGGCCCTATGGACTATTAGCCCTAACAAATGACAAAACCTCGTCCATTGTTGGTGGAATCCCAAGTGGATTTCCAATATAGAGAGAAGCTGTGCCATTTGCAAACCGTAGTCTTTCAAGGTCATCTAGACTTGCAAGATATCCAAGCATATTTGCAGCATCCCAAACATCCCCAGCTCCTGTTACAAATTTAGGTTGAACTTGAAAGGATTTGGCATATTCTACCTCTTGTCCATTTGACCAGTATGATCCTGTGGATGTATGAAGATCAATAGGTATGGAATATTTCTTGGCCAATTCTAGTACAAGTTTTCGGGTTTCTTTTTCTCCAGAAATTGTGTCTAGTCCTGACTGTTTTAGTAGAATATTACACTCATTCTCGTTTACACATAAAGAATTTAGTTTATCTGCAAGTTGGAATAATGCTTGTTGAAATTCTTCTGATCTTGACTGGATATCAGCTGGATCCAAGAGATGAAAAGCTGATGTAGACTTGGAAAATGCAAATTGTGATAATTCTGTTCCTTTTTTATTGCTTGCCCAATTTGTCATAATTACTGCATCAGTATTTGTAAGCATATGCTGTTCATCTGATCCAAGTTTTTCAGGTCCAAAGTTTTCATTATCACCTAAATCAGAAATCATAACGTTCACAATGTTTCCATCATTGTTAAATTCAAGAGATGTTGTTCGTCCCGGTTTTCCATTTATCATAGACAAGGAGACTTTATCAAATTCAGAAAAAGTTTCTTTTATTATTTGAGAGCTAGTCTTGTCTGCAATTGTTATCAATGATACGGGACAACCAAGTCTTGCAAGAGCATATGCAACATTTGTTGCATTTCCACCCTTTAGATCGGTTTGTGAAATTCCACGAATGCTTCCACCCAGTTTGCTTTTTTCTAGAATTTGTTTGTAGAGATCATCTAGATTTTCGATCTTGATTATACGATCTAGGAAAAAATCATTTAGAACAACAACTGAATTAACTAGTTTTAGATTTTGTAGCTTTTCTAACATGAAAAGGCTTAGCCCATTGGAGGACCGCGTCCGCCGCCTCTTCCACCGGACGAAGCAATGACATCATCAATTCTAAGTATCATACATGCTGCTTCGGTTGCAGATTTTATTATTTGCTCTTTTACTGCAACTGGTTCTATGATATCAATTGTGAACATGTCTGCAACTCTAGTATTTCTTGCATCAATACCTGTCCATTTTCTTCCTTGACTGTGTTTTGCACGAAGTGTAACCATAGTATTGATTGGATCCATTCCTGCATTTTCTGCAATTGTTAATGGAATTACCTCTAGAGCTTCAGCATATTTTTTAATTGCAAGTTGTTCTCTTCCTTCAAATTTGTCTGCCCATTCCTTTAGATTTGAGGCCAAGAATTCTTCTGGTGCACCGCCTCCAGCCACAACTGCTGGCTTTTCTATTACATCTTTTACAACCATCAATGAATCATGCATAGATCTATCAACTTCGTCTACAACCCTTTGAGATCCTCCTCTAAGCAACAATGTAATGGCTTTAGGATTCTTACAGCCTTCAATGAAGACCCATTTGTCTGTCTCCACTTTTCTTTGCTCTACAAGATCTGCTAAACCCAAGTCCTTTGATATCATGTCATCAATATTACTACTGATTCTGCCTCCAGTTGCCTTGGCAAGTTTTGTCATATCACTTTCTTTTACTCTTCTAACTGAAAGTATACCTTGTTTAGCCAGATAATGCTGTGCAATGTCATCGATTCCCTTTTGACAAATCAATACATTTGCGCCAATTTGATGAATCTTGTCTACCATTGATTTGAGCATTCTATTTTCTTCTTCAAGGAACATCTGCATTTGAGTTGGGTCACTAATTCTAATTTCTGCACTCATCTCTGTTTTTTCAATCTCCAGAGCTGAATTCAGTAATGCAATCTTTGCTTTTTCTATTTTAGTAGGCATGCCACTATGGACAACTTCTTTGTCTAGCACTATGCCTTTGATAAACTGGGTATTTCTAATAGAACCGCCTGCTTTCTTTTCCACCTTAATATTGTCAAGATCTACTTTATTTCCTTCTGCTTCTTTTTCTACAATTTGTAGTATAGAATCAACTACAAGTTTGGATAGCATATCACTATCTTCTGAGATAAGTTTTGACTGCATGCTTGTTTTTGCAATTTTTAATAGAATTTCTTTATCATTTGGACCTACTTGTTTTGCCATTTCTGTGAGAAGTTCAAGTGCTTTTTCTGCAGCTGCTTGATATCCTTCAATAATCACTGTAGCATGAACGTCTTTTTCTAAAAGTTCTTCTGCTTTTGCTAATAAAGCGCCACCAAATACTACAGAGGATGTTGTGCCATCACCTACTTCATTATCAACAGTCTTTGAAATTTCAACCATCATTTTTGCAGCTGGGTGTTGAACATCAATCTCTTTTAGAATAGTAGCACCATCATTTGTAATTGTAACATCACCTAAGGAATCAACAAGCATTTTATCCATTCCACGTGGACCAAGACTTGTTCTTACAAGTTCTGCAACTAACTTTGCTGCAGCAATGTTATTCTTTTGTGCATCTCTTCCCTTTTGTTGTAATGCACTTTCTTTTAGTACCAATACAGGTCCTTGTGGTGTTTGTTGAATGGATGCCAAAATTAATCCCTTAGTTCGTGTAACTAATTGCCCCTTTTAATACCTTATCGATTCAAGATCTTCAAATATCTTCTATTTTTAACGTCTACAACACCGGTGTACAAGATTCTGATCTCAGGTAATGCAAGAAACGGTAAGAAAAGAGGTATCAGATGAGGATTTTTGAATTTGCATCCAGTCTCAACTAATTTAGAATCTATACTAGAGTATTCGTCCAATGTTTTTTCAAAAGATAATGAAGAGATCAAACCTGCAAGAGGTAATGAAAATTTGCTTAGTATGTTTCCATCTTTAGCGACCAACATACCACCTTGCATCTTAGTTAGATTATTTGCAACAAAGGCCATGTCTTTTTCATTTGAACCAATAACTATCATATCATTTTCATGAAAGCTCTGCGTGCACCCAAATGCTCCTACGTCAGCACCAAAATTTCTTAGAAATGCCACAGATTTTTTTCCAGAACCATATGTCCTATCAATAGCTGCTACCTTCCACACGTCTTTATCGTAGGATGTTACCACATTACCATCTCTAACTTGAAGTTCCTCCTGATCCATTTTTGTTATTATTTCAGTATCAAGTTTGATAACTAATGCCTGTTCAGTGTTCCTCTTGCTTTGTATAACAAAATCTTTTTCTCCAAACTTTGTTCTTGTTTTTACAGTTTTTCTCATCCAGTTTGGGATTATGGTCTTGGGTGTATCCACCACAAGACTGTTGTGGGCGACCACCAGTTTTCCTCCTACAAAGACCTTGTTTGGTTTGATCTTTTCAAGATCATCAAAGACTAGAATATCAGCTAACTTGCCAGGTGCTATTGCACCAAGATCCTTACTCATTCCGTAATACTCAAAGGAATTCTTTGATGCAATAGTTATAGCATCTATTGGATCCATACCAACAGAGATAGATTTTCGTATACAATGATCAATCATGCCATAATCTACAATATCTTTTGGGTTAACCCCATCTGTACAGAACATCAATCTATCAAGATATGTTTTATGAGACAATACATTAGGTAGAATTTTGTCTAGATCTCGTCTGATAGAACCTTCTCTCATCATGACCCACATTCCAAGTCTGAGTCGTTCTAGGACTTGATCATAATCAATTGGTTCATGGCATGAGAAAATTCCAGAAGCGATGTACGCATTTAGTTTTTTATCACTTGCTCCCGCAGTATGACCATTTATGATGCCATCATTTTCTAAAACATTAGATATGCTTTTCATAGTACTAGGATCACGTGTTATGACTTTGGTCCAAGAAAATACTTCACCTAGTCCAACCACGTTTTCAATATCTAATCCCTTGATCTCTTCTTTTTTTGTCAGTGTTCTTGCATGGCTGAATTTTCTATCAACAGGCAACCCTCCAGGAATTACATGGTAGACCCTAATTGGAAGGCTCTGTGTCATTTTAACAAATTCTTTGAATCCTTTGTAACCGCAAACGCTCACAATATCAATTGGATCTGCAAACAAAGTAGTAGTACCGGATAAAAGTGATTTTTTTGCAAGCTCTGATGGAAGAACATATTGATCTATGTGTATATGAGGATCCACAAATCCTGGCGTGATGTACTTGTCCTGTAGATCAATGACACCAGTATTCTGTCCAACTGTATGGGATGCATCTTTTCCCACATATGCAATTCGGTCTTTTTTGATTGCTACATGAATTTGAGGTATAATTTCCCTCGAGTATACATTAATCAGCCTACAGTTTTTCAAGACAACATCTGCCTTGCTGTCACCCATTGCAACGGCATTGAGCGATAAAATCATGGAGGCAAGTGAGCTGGCCTTCATAATGATGATGTAATCTATGATCTATTAAAGCGATGTTTAAATTACGGTCAACGCAGCTCATTTTTTATGAACATGCCAAAGGAGATCAATAGGTATTGTCCCAAGTGTAAAAAACATACATTACACAAGGTCTCCATATACAAGGCAGGAAAAAGAAGAGGTTCTGCTATTGGTGAAAGAAGACACGCCGAGGATAAGAAAGGCTATGGTGGTCAGAAATTCCCAAAGTTAGCAAAACCAGCAAAGACTACTAAGAAGATTACTCCTATTATGACATGTCCAGAATGTAAGAAGAAGTGGAATGTATCCGGAATAAGACTGAGAAAATTGGAGTTAGTTGCATAATGAAAAGAGCTCATATTTGGATACCAAAACCAGGAAGTAAATTCCAAAAAGTACAGTGCAAAGAATGTGGAGAAGAGAGTGTTGTTTATTCACATGTTTCATCAATAGTTACATGCAAGGCATGCGGTAACACTTTAGCAGAACCAACTGGTTCCATTGCAAAAGTAAATGGAAAAATTTTAGGCAGTACAGATTAAGTCATAATCTTTCTTTGTATTCAGGTTGACAGCTATTCTTTTATCATCAAGAACAATGTGAGATTCCTTCACAGTTTGTGTATTGTTTATTTGGGTAGGATCAACTATAGAAATTCCAGCATAGGCACATTCTTCATTACAATAATTAATAAAAAATTCCGCTTCCAATCCAAGAGATTGAAGAAAATTTTTTCGTATCAATATACTTGTCCACACATTTTCTTCATTTACTAGTTTTACAATTTTTTTAATTATATCAGGATCTAAAAGTGGCATATCTCCAGAAATTACAAAAATTGATTCTTTAAACTTTGACAGAGATTTTCCTAGATCATCAACATATCCATCCCCATTTGTTTCCAATATATCAAAACCCAGGCCAGAAACAAACTCACGAGTTTTTGGAGCGTTATTACTTGTAGCACACACTATATTTGAAAACATTTCTGAATTTTTCAAAGCATTTAGAACATGCTCTATCAATGGTTTTTTGTATAGTAAAAGCAGTTTTTCTTCAGAGGATTTCATTCTAGTACCTTTCCCTCCACACATAACTAATCCCATCATATTGATACAAAAATCAATAGTGATGCCAATCTTACCAACTCATTACTTGCACCAAATACATCACCTGAAATTCCTCCAAAGCTTCTGTTTGCAATGATGAGTAATAGAAAAGACAACCCTACACACGATATGACTACAAATACGCCTGTAATTCCTGCTAAAATTACAGTAGGTACTATTGCCAATAGTGCAGCCACAGCAAGTTTTCGTGGATCTTTCATAGATTGAGTAAATGGAGAACTTAGTCCTTGCCAAGCTGAAAGACCACGATTTGCTTGTATTACCATGGATAGTTTAGCCATGAGTTCACTTAGTAGTATTGCCTCAAATAATGCAAAACCCTTGACCATGGAAATAGCGAGTATCATACCTGCAACATACAGAACAACTACCATTACTCCCGCAGAACCAACTGCTGGGTCTCTCATCGCTTGAAGTTTTTTTTCTTTTGTCCCCTTTGCCATAAGTCCGTCTGCAAAATCACAAAGCGCATCAGTATGATGTATTCCAGTGATTATTGCAAGGGCTCCAGTTAAGATCAATCCAGTAATCAATGGTTGAAGAAACAATGATAGTCCATAACCAGATGCACCAATGATTAGACCAATCAAAGCTCCAGCAACTGGAAAAAGATACATGTTCTTTGCCACAGTTTCTAATTCACTATTTTTGGACGGGATAATGGTTAGAAATGATATTACTGATGATATTCCCTTAAACATTAAACCACCAACCAAGATATGACAACATTAGAATCACAGGAACTGTAAAAAATAAAACAAACAATATTGTGGTTACCTTCATTATAGAAATTGCAGATTTGAAGTGTCCTTCAGTCATTTCAGAATTACCATCTCCTAACACATAGTGTTCCATCTTTTCAAATTTTATTCCAAGTGCACCAGCTAGAGTGGCCATTGGATAACCAGCATTTGGACTTTCAGTCTTTGAGCCATCTCTTTTCATGATATGGATTGAATGCCTCCAATCTTCTTTTAATACAATACAAGAAAATACCATTACAAGACTTGTGAGTCTAGAGGGAAGGAAATTAAGTATCTTGTCACAGTTTGCAGCAAACCAACCCATGTTCTTGAATATTTCTGTTTTATATCCTATCATAGAATCTGCAGTGTTTACAGATCTATAGACAAATGCACCAATTAGACCAAAAATTGAAAAATAGAAAAGCGGGCCAGTTATTCCGTCAACAATGTTTTCGCTAATGCTTTCTAGTGTGGCAGAGATTACATGTTGTTTATCTAAATTCTTAGTATCTCGCTTTACTATCATGGAAAGTCGGGCTCTAGCACCATTCAAGTCATTTTTTGATAAAGAATCCATAATTTGTGAGGCATGTTCTTCCATTCCCTTTATTGCAATAGTAGTCTTTAGCAAAATACCAACGAGAATTATGCTTGCACCCATGATCAGAATTTTGTAAAGTCCATTTGAACCTAGATTTTCCAGGTACTTTAAAGAATATGAAAACAAGGCAATTAAAACGGATATCATTGTAATCACCAAAACAAGAAGAATTATTCCATTAATTTTATCAGTTATTGGATTTTTGGATTTTGCATATGGTACAGACTTGCCAATCAATTTTCCCATCCAGACAGTTGGATGATATCTATTTTTTGGATCGCCAAAAAGAAAATCAAGTGCAAGTGCAAACATAACTGCAATGATTGGTATTAGAATCAATTTAACATACCTCGTATCTTTTTCATGTCCAGATTTTTTTTCACAGTTAAAGACAAATGATTAATTTCTTTATCCAGTGTTTTGAGATATCTTGTTGTCCAAGATACGTGTTTTGGATTTGCATGTAAAGAATCCTCATCCGGAATATTAAATTCCATTAGTGGAATTGTACCAAGTACGGGTTTCATGGTTTTCTTTTTCAACATAGAATAACCAGGATGTAATATAGTAACATCTCCTCTAAACTTGTTTATAACAAACCCTCTGACAAGTTTTTGATGTTTTTCATCAAGAAGAGATAATGTACCTATAATGCTAGCAAAACTTCCACCTTTATCAATATCAGTTACCAAAATTACGGGTGATTTGCAATACTCTGCCATTCTCATATTAGCAATGTCATATCGTTGCAAGTTTATCTCCGCGGGAGATCCTGCTCCTTCCAGTATTACAATATCATTTGTTTTCATCAATTGATCAAGTGCATTCTTTGATTCTTCAAGTCCTGTAGAGAGTACAAATTTTTTGTAATAATCTTGAGCATGCATTTTGCCATATGATATACCATTTACAAAAATTTCACTTTTGTAATTTCCAAGAGGTTTTAATAAAATTGGATTCATTATTGGCATTATCTCGGTTCTTGCAGCCATTGCCTGAATAGCTTGTGCCCTTGAGATCTCAAATCCTTTGCCAACATAAGAATAAGCAGACATGTTTTGCGACTTGAATGGAGATACTTTGTATCCCTCATCAGAGAAAATTCTACAAAGGGCTGTGACCAGAGTTGTTTTTCCAGCACCTGAGGCGGTGCCTTGTATCATCAAAGTTTTTGCAGTCATGATTCCTGCAATGCCTCAATTAGATGGAGATTTTCTTTGTGGGTTCTAACCGCAATTCTTATGAAATTATCATCCAATCCTCGAAATGTACTACAATCTCTTATGAGAATATTTCTTTTTAGCAATCTGTTTTGAATTTGGTTTGATTTTGTTTTTGATTCAATTAAAATAAAATTTGTATCGGAATGATAACAAGTAAAGCCCTTTATCTTTGATATAGAATCCATAAGAAATTTTGATTCTTTTCTGATAATATCTAGTGTTTTTGGTAAATGTGACTTGTCAGATAATGCCTTGATTGATGATTGTTGAGCAATTCCACTAACATTCCAGGGAATTTTTATCTTCTGTAGGATTTCAATCATTTTTTTACTGCCAAGTCCATATCCAATTCTCAATCCTGCCAATCCAAATGACTTTGTCAAAGATCGAAGGATGAAAAGATTATCAAATTCTTTCATATATGAGACAATACTCTCATCACCGCTAGGAACCAACTCAATAAAACATTCATCAAGAAAAACCATTGCAGATTTGTCATATGCAGATTCGATAATCTTTAACATGTTTCTTTTCTTCACAAGTACACCTGTAGGATTATTTGGGTTGCATAGAAAAATACAATTGTTTGCAGAAATTGCATCTTGAAACTCTGACAAGTTTTGATTTAGATCCATTGTTTTGAAAAAATATGGCATAGCTCCATTTAATTTCGCAGCAGATTCATATTCACTAAATGTAGGAATTGGAATCAACACTTTTTGTTTTCGTAAAAATGCAGCACAAAAATTATAAATTATTTCTGTGGCCCCATTTCCTACTATAATCTGGTTTTTTGAAACTCCGATGTATTTTTGAAGACTAGTCCGTAGATCATTTGAGTTAGGATCGGGATAGGTAGAAACATGTGATGTATTTTTGAAAATATCTTTAACTTTTGATGGAAACCCAAGAGGATTAACATTTGAGCTAAAATCTAATAGTTTCAAATTATGATTTGGGCCATTTGCAAACATACCTCCATGAGAAGCCACTTTGTGATTTGCCATGGCTTTTTCTACTCTAATTCGCATATTTTTCAAATACCAATAACGGTATTTAGTTGTGTTTTGCTCGTGCTTCTAAAAGAATATTAATTGTATAATGACTATTTTCTCTATGAAACGTGTAGCCATCATTGGAGTCACTGGTGCAGTAGGGCAAGAGTTTGTCTTAGCTTTGAATAAACATCCATGGTTTGAGGTAAAACAAATAGCTGCATCTGAGCGATCAGCAACAAAAAAGTTTGTAGATGCAATCAGGGATCCAAACAGTGGCATTTTGAAATGGCATTTACGAGAGCCCATTCCAGAATATGTAAAAAACATGGTAATAGACGCTGTAGATGATATTAATCCAGAAAATTTTGATTTAATTTTTAGTTCAGTAGAAAGCGAAGCAGCAAGAGACATTGAAACAAAATTTGCAAAGCATGTACCAGTCATCAGCACTTCTGCTGCATATAGATACGAAGCAGATGTTCCCATTTTGATTCCGGGAATAAACGATGACCACATTGGGTTATTAGACATTCAAAGGAAGAATCGAGGCTGGAAAGGATTTGTAGCACCACTACCAAATTGTACAACAACAGGACTTGCAATAACAATGAGACCACTTTTAGACCAATTTGGAGCTCAAAAAATAATCATGACATCCATGCAAGCAATGTCAGGTGCAGGTA
>CAYWWR010000034.1:0-13529 GCA_964462165.1 uncultured Nitrosopumilaceae archaeon | reverse complement strand
GTGTAATTGCTGGAGATGGTAACAATATTGTATATGCTGGAAATGGTACCAATACAATTTACGCAGGTAATGGTGACAACATCATCAAAGGCGGAAACGGAAACATGCAGGTGTTTGCAGGTACTGGAAGCAACATGATCCAGGGTGGCAGTGGACAGAACACTTGTAATCTTGGCAATCCTTCAAAAGATCTAGTTACAAACTGTCTAGTGAAACTTCGCTAAATTTTTAGCAAAACACTATTTTTCATATAGATTATAATTACAATTAGTTCATTTTCTATGTGAATGACAAGTTCCAAGAACCTGTTTTCACGTGCGAAAAAAATCATACCTTCTGGTATAAACAGTCCTGTAAGGTATTATGATCCATATCCGTTCTTTGTAAAAAAAGCCAAAGGTAGCATATTATGGGATGTGGATGGTAGACATTATCTTGATTATTGTAACGCTTATGGTGCTTTACTTCTTGGGCATGGACGCAAAGAAATCATTTCTGATGTAAAAAAACAGCTCACAAAAGGAACTCTTTACTGTGCTCCGACTGAAATCGAAGTGGATCTCTCTGAATTAATATCTAAAAATTTTCTATCTATGCAAAAGGTACGTCTAGTTAATACTGGTAGTGAGGCAACCATGACAGCTATTAGGTTGGCACGGGGATTTACAAAAAAGAAAAAAATAATAAAATTTGAAGGATGCTATCATGGTGCACATGATTATGTTTTGGTAAAAGCAGGTTCTGGAGCTGCGCATATTGGTATGTCAGTCTCTGAAGGCAGTTTAGACGAAGTTTCAAAAAATACTCTAGTGGTACAGTATAACAACTCGCAAGAATTGCAATCATTGTTAGAAAAAGAAGATGATGTGGCAGCAGTAATTGTAGAGCCAGTCCTTGCAAATATGGGACTGGTATTGCCTGGAAAGAATTTTTTAAATGATCTAAGAAAAATAACTTCTGAGAAAAATATTGTATTAATTTTTGATGAGGTAGTTACAGGATTTAGAATGTCTCCTGGTGGAGCTCAAAAATATTTCTCAATACAACCTGATATCACAACACTTGGCAAAGCTCTTGGAAATGGTTTTCCTATTGCTGCTGTGGGTGGAAAAAGCGAGATAATGGACATGTTATCTCCTGAAGGCAAGGTATACCAAGCAAGCACATATGCAGGAAATCCAGTATCTGTCTCTGCTGGAATATCTTCTGTAAAAACTATGAATAAACTCGAGTCAAAATTGTATCCAAAACTTGAAAAGAATTGCACTAGATTGGTCTCTGCAATTCATGATTTGGCATCAGATATGAAAATACCTCACCAGATTAATTCTATTTCATCCATGTTCCAGATATTTTTTACAGATGAACAAGTTGTAGATTATTCTTCTGCAAAAAAAGCAAATATGACAAAATTCAAAAAGCTATTTGAAGTGTTGCTTCAAAATGAAGTGTTTATTGCACCATCACAATTTGAAACAGTTTTTCTATCATATGCACATTCCAAAGATGATATGAAGAAAACAATCTCTGCTTACGAGAAAGCGTTACGGGCGATAAAATCATGAAATATATAATTGGAACTAGGGGTAGCCAACTTTCACTTACTCAGACAAATTGGGTCGTATCAGAAATTAAAAAAAAATCTCCTCAAACAGAGTTTGAAATAATCACAATCAAGACGCAAGGGGATACTGATGCCAGACCTCTTTTTACAATCAATCAAAAAGGAATATTTGAAAAAGAGATTGATAGGGCAGTGGCAGAAAAAAAAGTGGACTTTGCAGTACATAGTCTAAAAGATGTTCCTGCTGATCTGCCAGAAGATCTGATGTTGGCATGTGTTCCAAAAAGAGAGGAGGCAAATGATGTTTTTATAGCAAATGATGGCAGTACGTTGGACACAATAAAAAAGGGGGCACTCATTGGCACAAGTAGCTTGAGAAGAGCAGTGCAAATTACAAGAGTTAGACCAGATGTTATAGTAAAACCAATTCGGGGTAACATTGAGACAAGAATACGTAAAGTCCATGATGGAGAATTTGATGGTGTAGTCTTGGCTCAGGCAGGAATCTCACGATTGGGTCTTGATGTAAAGTTCCAAAAGTTGTCCATGGATACATTTCCGCCATCTCCTGGACAGGGAGCACTTGGTATTGTAGCACGAAAAGATAATGTCACCTTGATTGAATTACTTCAAAAAATCGAGGATCCAGAGACTCGTAACGCAGTAGAGGCAGAACGGTCGCTTTCTATGTTTGTTGATTCTGGATGTAGATTTCCAGTTGGAGCGTTTGCTCACAAAGATAATGACCGTCTAAAATTAAAAGTAATAGTGTATTCAATAGATGGGAGCAAATCTATAATGGTGGAAAAAGATTCAGAGACAAGCAAGGCAAATGATCTCGGTAAACAAGCTGCAGCAGAGCTTAGGGAAAAAGGAATTTCAGATATTGCAAAGAACTGGAGAGAAAAAGTAGAGGAATGGAATAGCAAATGACTGGTAAAGTTTTCATTGTTGGTGCAGGTCCTGGAGACCCGAAACTTATTACACTAAAGGCAGTTGAATCTATCAAATCTGCAGATATCGTTCTCTATGACAGATTGGTGAGCAAAAAAATTGTTGCCATGATTCCAAAAAGAGCTGAAAAGATGTATGTTGGAAGAGATGTTGGTGATGATTACAAACATCAGAATACTACAAATGATCTAATGGTAAAATTTGCGAAAAAAAATAAAAATGTTGTACGACTAAAGGGTGGAGATCCTTTCATTTTTGGCAGAGGTGGAGAAGAAGCAGAGTTTCTCAGAAAACACAAAGTCCAATATGAAATAATTCCTGGCATAACATCAGGTATTGGTTCTGCAGCATATTCTGGAATTCCTCTTACACATAGAGAATATGCATCATCTGTAGTATTTGTAACAGGTCATGAAGATGCAAAGAAAACCCAAGGTGTGGTTGACTGGAAAAAACTTGCAAAAGCAGTAGATACCATAGTGATCATGATGGGTCTATCAAGACTTGATATTATATCCAAAAAATTGATCAGCGGAGGATTGAGCAAGAATACTCCTGTGGCAGTAATTCAAAATGGAACAACTAATGAACACAGACTGATAAAAGGTACTCTTTTGAACATATCCAAAAAGGTCAATGATGCAAAAATCAAACCTCCGACAATAGTTGTAGTTGGAAAGGTGGTAAACCTCTCTGATAAAATAGGGTGGAGATAATGATGCAAGGAAAAGTCATTGCTATTACCAGATCAAAGGAAGACTCGGAGGAATTTACTAAATTAATATCAAATGCAAAAGCAAAAGCAATTTCGTTACCAACAATAGAACTTGTAAGCAAAGGGGATGGCATGGTAGATGAGTTTCTAGATGCAGTAAAGATTGATGATCCAGATTATTCTGTTTTTATGAGCTCAAAGGCAGTCAAGTTGTTGTTTGATACTGCAAAAAAAATCTCCAAATATGAAAAACTCCAACTTGCTGTTGCAAATACTACGGTAATTGCAGTTGGCCCAAAAACAAAAACTGCACTTGAATCTGAAGGTATTAGGGTATCACATGTTCCAGAAAGGTTTTCGTCAGTTGGAGTGGGAGAAGTTTTCACATTTCTTAATGCTGATGGAAAAAAAGTAATTGTTCCACGAAGTGGTGCATCGACTCCATTTCTTGCACAGCTTTTAAAAAAAATAGGACTCAAAGTAAAAGAAGTCTATCTATATGATGTCAAGTCATCTAGCGCATTATCTTATTGGACTGAATTCAAAGAACTTTTTTCAAAAAATAAGGTGGATGGAATAATATTTACAAGCGCCTCTTCGGTACGAGCATTTTTTGATATCATGTTGTCGGATGTGGATGAAAAAACTCTAAAAAATAATCTGGAAAAAACTACAATCATTGCTATTGGTCCATTTACAGCAGATGAGCTCAAAAAATTTAGTGCAAAACCATTCATAGCAGATGTACATACAGTTCAAGGTGCAGTTGATGCCATCAAGAGTTGCTTTGCTAGGTGAGCAATTTTAATAACAACCGGATAATCAGAAATGACAGAAAACAACTTGAGTCACATATCAAAGGACATGTTATCTAAAACCCGTTCTCTTTCTATTGTAATTCCTACATATAATGAATCAAAAAATATCGTAAGGATGCTTGACTCATTACGTACTGCATTAACTAGGGAAATGAATGCTGAGATCATTGTAGTGGATGATAATTCTCCTGATGGTACAAGTCAAGCTGTTGAAGAATATGCAAAAAATTCTGAAAATGCTGGATATACTATCCAAATAATACGACGTGAAAACAAACGAGGTCTAAGCTCTGCCATTGTAACCGGTATCGAGAGTGCAAAAGGTGATGCTGTAGTTGTAATGGACAGTGACATGTCTCATCCGCCGCAGACAATACCACAAATGGTTGAGGAGCTACAAAATCCTGATTGTGATATAGTTGTGGCATCGCGATATGTGGATGGTGGCGGCGTTTCTGGATGGCCATTTAAAAGAAAACTAATCAGTAAAGGTGCAACCAAAATTGCACAACATGGCCTTGGAATAAAAATTAAAGATCCAATGTCTGGGTTTTTTGCATTCAAACGTCATATTGTAAACAATATCAAATTTGATGCCATTGGATACAAGATACTATTAGAAATTCTTGTTAAAGCAAAAGAGGCCAAGGTCAAAGAAATACCCTACACATTCATTAATCGCACAACAGGTTCAAGCAAGCTTGATTTCTCAGTAGGTGTTGGTTATCTGCAATCAATATGGAAGTTATATCGATATGGTAAATCTGTCAAATCAAATGAACGACGTACATCTGTTCATTTTCTCTCAAAGGCTGGAAGATTCTATACTGTTGGCGCATCTGGATTACTAGTAAATTATTTTGTATCTTTCATGTTTGGAGCAGTGCTTTCAAATCTCTGGTACATCTATGCTACAATGATCGGAATTTTCTTCTCTATGAGTTCAAACTTTATACTCAACAAGATCTGGACATTTGAAGATAGAACGTTTGAACCAAAACGAACTCTAATGCAATATGGATTGTTCATGGGATTCAGTGGAATTGGTGCAGTCTTTCAATTGTTGATGGTGTATGGTCTTGTTGAACTCCGGCATGTGAATTATTCCATTGCATTATTTTTGGCAGTTGCTATTGCATCTGTAGGGAATTTCCTTCTAAACAAAAAATGGACTTTTCAAGAAAAAGTTTGGAGCTAGCTCATATTCTAATTTTCTAGAATATCTTTTCTTAGCTTCACCTAATAGTTTTTTATTTAATTTTTTCATTTTTATCTCATTTAGCTTGGCCTACTCCGCTATACAAGTATGAAGAGGGGTGTAACTTTTTTATAACATAACGGGGTTATGTGATACATGACTTCTGAAAACCTCGATATGGATTATAGTAAATATGATTTCAAAGACTCTACTGAAATGTATGTTTACACCAGTAAAAAGGGTCTCTCAAAGGAAGTCGTCGAAGAAATTAGCCGAATGAAGAATGAACCACAATGGATGCTAGACTTTAGACTTCGTTCATATGAAATCTTTATGAAAAAACCAATGCCAAATTGGGGAGGTTCACTGAGCCAGATTGATTTTAACAATATTTACTATTATGCAAAAGCTTCTGAAAAAACAGAAAAGGATTGGGATAATGTTCCAGCTGAAGTAAAAGCAACATTTGATAAATTAGGAATTCCGGAAGCAGAAAAGAAATTCCTCGCAGGTGTAGGTGCACAATATGAATCCGAAGTTGTGTATCATAGTTTGAGAGAAGATCTTGCAAAACAAGGTGTACTATTTCTGGATACTGATACTGCTCTAAATGAACATCCGGAAGTATTCAAAAAATATTTCGGTAAAGTGATTCCACCGGAGGACAACAAGTTTGCAGCACTTAACAGCGCTGTGTGGAGTGGAGGATCATTCATTTATGTTCCAAAAAATGTCAAGGTAGATCTACCATTACAAGCATACTTTAGAATTAACAAAGAAAACATTGGTCAGTTTGAAAGAACACTCATCATTGCAGATGAGGGTGCGGAAGTACATTACATAGAAGGATGCACAGCACCAGTATATTCTTCAGAGTCATTGCACTCTGCAGTTGTAGAATTAATTGCAATGAAGGGTGCAAAATTGCGATACACTACAATTCAAAATTGGAGTAATGATGTGTATAATCTAGTTACAAAGAGAGCATATGCATACGAAGGTGCACGTGTAGAATGGATTGATGGAAACATTGGAAGCAAACTGACAATGAAATATCCTGGAATCTATCTCATGGGACAACGCGCTCACGGTGAAACACTTTCTATTGCATTTGCTGGTAAGAATCAACATCAGGATACTGGTGCAAAAATGGTTCATCTTGCTCCACATACTACATCTAGAACAACATCAAAGTCCGTTAGCAAAAGTGATGGTAGAACAACATACAGAGGTCTCTTACATGTAGCAAAAGGTGCTACTGATGTCAAGGCATCGGTCAGATGTGATGCATTATTGTTAGATGATATTTCAAAGACTGATACTTATCCATACATGGAAATCAATCAAGAAGATGCAACAGTAACCCACGAAGCTACTGTTGGAAAAATAGGTGATGAACAAATCTTTTACCTCATGACAAGAGGATTTACTGAAGAAGAAGCACTCACACTTATTGTGAATGGATTCATAGAACCATTTACCAAAGAGCTCCCAATGGAATATGCTGTAGAGCTTAACAGACTGATTAAAATGGAAATGGATGGCTCAGTCGGCTAGTGCCGATTGTGTCAAGGAGTAATGTAAAATGTCGTCTTTTGTTCTCTCTAAACTTGGGTCTAATCATATAGAAGAAATTTCTGAAGCAAATAACGATCCTACATGGTTACGAGAATATCGAAAGAATGCTTTTACAATATTTCAACAACTTCCTCCTGAGGTCTCTCCTCTTTACAACAAGTACAGTGATGCAAACAAAATGGATCCAGAGCAGATTACATTCTCTCTTAGCTCTGATAGTACAATTCCAGATTTTGTAAAAGACAGACTAGTAGAAATTGGTGATAACCCAAGCATTGTTCAAATTGGCACAAACATAAACAAAATACACATTCCGTCGGAACTAAAAGAGAAAGGTCTTGTAATGTGTTCTATTCAAGATGCAATCAAAAACCACGGTGACAAGATAAAAAAATCATTTGAACAAACCGATTCAAAGAGAGACAAGTATATTGCACTAAACAATGCATTTTTCAACTCTGGTATATTCATCTATGTTCCACGAAATCTTGTTTTGGAAAAAACAATACATCTGGTATCATCACTTTCATTAGACCAGACCTCTACCATATCACGTAATATTCTAATCGCAGAGGATAGCAGCAAAGCCTCTATTGTCCAGGAAATCTATGCACCTACTGCAACAAAACAACAAGCATATCTTGAATTATTGGATGCCTCAATTAGTCCTAATAGTCAATTTGATCTAGTTACATTGCAGGCAATGGATGAAACAGCAGTCAATTTCTCTTCTAGAGTGGCAAGAATAGAACGTGATGGCAGAATGAATTGGTATCTTGGATTGTTTGGTTCACATCTTTCACGATATAAGGTGGATAATTTCCTTAATGGTCAGGGCGCAACTGCACAAGATACCGAAGTAGTTTTTGGAAACAAGAACCAGTCATATGATCTAGCATCAAATCTAATTCATAATGCGCCATCTACAGTTGGCCGAGTCTTGGAAAAATCTGTTCTCAAAGATACTGCAAAATCTCTCTTTAAGGGAATGATACGAATTGAAAAAGATGCACACCATGCAGAATCATATCTTTCAGGACATTCTATTCTACTTGACAAGGGCGCAAAATCTGATTCTATACCCGGACTTGAAATATTTACAAATGATGTCAAGGCAACACACTCTGCATCAGTTGCACAAATGGATGAAGAACAAATCTTTTATCTTGCTACAAGATGTTTGAGTAAATCTGATGCTCAGAAAATAATTGTAGAAGGATTTCTCGAACCTCTTTCACGAAAAATGTCATACCAAGTTCGTGCATGGATAAGTTACTTGATAGATTCCAAATGGGCTGGACGTAATCTTACTATTAAAACAGATGAACAACTCAAAGCTATGCTTGAAGTCGAAGAAACAAGATATCGCGAGACTGACACATTTGAAAGTCATTACAAGTATCGGTGAGATCTTTGTCTAAATGGATTACTGTCTGTAAAACAAGTCAGCTAAAAAAAGGCGATATGCTTGATTTTGATCATGAAGATAAAAAAATTCTGATTGCAAACCTTGATGGTAAAATCTATGCATCAGACAGAATTTGCACACACGCAGATGCCGACTTGTCCACTGGTATACTGACAGAAGATGGGGTCACCTGTCCTTTGCATTTGTCTACATTTAATCTAAAAACAGGTGTTCCAGAAAACCTTCCAGCTGAAGTACCACTAAAAATCTACAATGTTAAAATAGAACAAAACGAAATCTACATTGAGGTAAACTAGATTGCAAACAAGTTTCATTAACATAGAAAACATTCGAAATGACTTTCCAATTCTGAAACGAATGGTACACAAAAACAAACCACTTGTCTATCTTGATAATGCCGCAACTACACAAAAGCCATTACAAGTGATTGAAGCAATTAGTAACTATTACCTAAATTATAATTCTAATATTCACAGAGCCGTCCATGAGCTTGCTGAAGAAGCAACACTTGCATATGAGGCAACAAGAGACAAGATAGCTAAATTCATCAATGTGCAAAAACGTGAAGAAATTGTTTTTGTAAGGGGAACTACAGAGGCAATCAATCTTGTTGCTTATGCCTGGGGACGACAAAATATCAACAAAGATGACATCATAGTAACTACAGAATATGAACATCACAGTAATATTGTTCCATGGCAGCTTTTAGCAAAAGAAAAAGGTGCAAAACTAGAGTATATTGGAGTAGATGATAATGGAGAATTAATCCTTGATCATCTGGACACCTATCTCAAGACAGGTAAAGTAAAGATTGTAGTATTTAGTCAAATGTCTAATGTTCTTGGTACAATAACAAACTCGGAAGAAATTGTCAAAAGAGCAAAAGCTCATGGTGTGCGAGTGCTAATAGATGGAGCACAATCAGTTCCACATCTTAAAGTAGATTTGCAAAAACTTGACTGTGACTTTTTTGCTTTTTCTGCACACAAGATGCTTGGTCCAACTGGAGTTGGAGTTCTCTGGGCAAAAAAAGAATTACTTCAAGAAATGGTTCCATTCAATGGCGGAGGAGATATGATAAGAGAAGTACACAAGTATGAAACTACTTGGAACGACTTACCATACAAGTTTGAAGCTGGTACTCCAAACATTGCAGACGTTATTGGATTTGGAGCAGCACTTGATTATCTTGATAAAATAGGTATGGACAAAGTTCGAGAACATGAAATGGAATTGACAAAATATGCACTTGACAAACTTTCACAAATGAAAGGAATTGTATTGTATGGTCCAAAGGATGTAACAAAAAGAGGCGGAGTAATATCTTTCAACCTTGGAGATATTCATCCACATGATCTTGCTACTATAATTGATGAAGATGGAATTGCTATTCGTTCTGGTCATCACTGTGCACAAGTATTGATGGAAAGACTTGATGTTTCCGCAACATCCCGCGCAAGCTTTTATATCTATAATACAAAAGAAGAGGTAGATGTTTTTATCAGGTCGCTTAACAGAGCAAAGGAGTTGTTCAAGCTATGAGTAGTGCTGATATTTACAGAGAAATTATTCTTGATTACTATAGAAATCCACGAAACTATGGAAAGATACCAGATCCTGACATTGCACAGCGAGACAGCAATCCTCTATGTGGTGATGAATTGGAGATGCATCTTAATATAAAAGACGACAAGGTTGCAGATGTAAAATTTACCGGAAAAGGCTGTGCCATAAGTCAAGCAAGCGCATCAATGCTTACAGAACTCATCTTGGGCAAGGATTTTGAATATGTCAAAAAACTCACAAAAGAAGACATTCTAGATAATCTTGGTCTACATGACCTTGGACCTGCCAGAATAAAATGTGCCTTATTATCATTGAAGGTTCTCAAATCTGGTCTCTATTCTTATCTTATTGACAAGCTACATGACACCGCATCTGCAGACAAGATAAAAGAAGAATCCTCGGGTCTTTACTAAATTGTCCATCTCAAATGCAGTACTACCTCTTCAGATTAGAAAAACTATCTTTGAAAAATTCAACGATACAAATGTTAGATTTACAAATGATGAAATCCTTGAACTGCTAAAAACTAATGGTCTTGATGGTTCCATAACAATTGATGATGTGGAACCATACTTTAACCAGTTACGTGATGCTGGACTGATAAGACAGATTGCCCAGAACTTTACCACAAATCACTACAAACTCTTTGATGTGGTAGAAAAAATCAAATGCAATTCATGTAATCAAGAAATTTACTTGGGGAAACTAGAACCACGAGTCTGTCCAAATTCTGAATGCAAGGTAACTCTTTAGATGTTTATATCTTGAACAAATTCGAGCACTGAGTTACACTATCTTCTGTACTCTGCCTATCTTGCCGCTTTCCAGTTCTACTTTTATTCCATGAGGATGAAAACTGCTTGAAGTAAGAATTCGTTTCACTGTACCATCAGTTAGCTTACCAGTACGCTGATCTTGTTTTTGTACTATTGATACTGTTGTACCTATCTTGATTTTATCTCTTGGAGGTATGTTTTCCAACTTGTACTCTATTTAGAACGATATCTAGCCGCGGCTTCTTCTAGTGCTTGAATCATTGGTAGTTTTACACCTGTGAGGTACAGTACTAGTGCTCCTCCGGCAGTGCTTATGTGGTTTATTTTTTCTGCAAGACCATATCTTTTCAATGCTGCAGTAAGGTGACCGCCACTTACAATTGTAGTTGCAAATGAATTTGCAACTCCTTTAAGAAGTGACTCTGTTCCAAATTTGAAATTCTCGTTTTCAAAAAATCCTGCAGGCCCACTCATGAATACAGTTCCCGCACTCTGGATTGATTTTAGGTAATAATCGACTGATTTTGGACCCAAATCAAATATCCTCTCGCCTTTTGCAAGTTCACGGACATCCATTTCTTCCCTTTTTCCGTTTCTTTCAACTGCAATGTCTACTGGAACTGAAAATACGTCTGGGTATTCACCAATCAAGGCATGGGCCTTTGAGACTACCTCTTCTTCTCTCTTGATTCCCAAGGGGAACTTGATTCTTCCTTGGGCTCTGAGAAAGACATTGGCAATAACTCCTGTAAGAAGAACTTGGTCTGCTCTACCGTTCTGAATTAGTTCCTTTATTGCCTCCAGCCTGTCAACTACCTTGGAGCCACCTAAAACTACTACATGTGGTCCCTTGGCAACAGTCATTATTTCGTCTAATTTTCGAACTTCACGTTCTACCAACTTTCCTGCACATGATGGAAGAACATGTGCAAAACCAATTATTGATGGATGTGATCTGTGTGAACTTGGAAATGAATCTAGTACACAAATATCAAATAATTTTGAAAGTCTTTGCACCATTATTGTTTTAGATGCATCAGAAGCTGAGAATTCATAATTTTCTTCTGCGCACAGTCTGAGGTTATCAAGTAATATGATGTCACCGTCTTTCATGTTTTTAATTTCTCTTTGTGCATCTGAACCGATCACATCTTCAATGTACTTTATTTTGCGGCCAAGTATTTGCTCTAACACCTTTGCATGTTTTTCCATTCCGGTGTAGTCATTGTTACCTACTCTTCCCTGATGTGAGCCGATCACCACTTTGGCACCTTCTAGGTCTTTGAGTGACTCGGTAGATTCTCGAATTCTGCTTGTCTCAATTATGTCCATTGTAACAGGATCGATGGGACAGTTCATGTCTACTCTAAGAAATACTGTCTTACCCTTTGTATCAAAATCACTGATTGTTAGTATTCTCAATATTGTTTCTATCTTTAGATGTGGTTAAAATCTTTTAGTCGCTATTATGTTATGTAACTTTTTACCCGATCTTTTTTCTATTATATTCCTATGTGCTAAACCTGTCATGTACAAGATTTGATTATAATTTTAGGTGGGTACTCACAATGTTTGAATTTTTAGAAACCGTGGATATTTGGAAGGGTGTCAGACTGGTTGTGATCGTACAAGACACATCCACGGTTTCTAGATCATGTGTATTTTTATTGAATAAAAAACAAGATATGATTATCATTTGGAGATAAACAAAGCATATCAAATCTATACTGGTTGTCCATAATAAAACAAAAATGAAAACACGATCAATCTGATTTTAATATGGTCACATCAAGCATTGGTTAGATGTTTGCATCTGGGAGAAAATTTCATTGCAGAACGTAATCTTTGACATACGAAGCAGGACATTTTTCTTACTATTGTTGGCTTTTTTCATTCTGCTCTATCTAGCTGTTGCAAAAACAGTGCTTGTGCCTGATGCAGGGTTTGAAACAACGCTTTCAAAATTTACGGGAAATCAAGTCATAGACCTAACAATGGATGTATTTACAGAACTTGGATGGGTTTTGTATCCAATATTTGTCAGCATTGTACTGTTTATCATGAAAAGAACAAGGCGTCTTGGATTGACACTTCTTCTCTCTTTGTTGATAGGTACCATGGTTGCATCATACATGAGATGCTATACTGGATATGAAAAGCCGGCACTTGATTTTATCGGTGCTCATTTAGCAATCAAAGCTGGCGCAGATGTGAGTGTACCGTGTGTTATACAAGGTACTTTTCCTGCAGGGGATACTGTAAGAACTACAATATTTGCATTTATCATCGGATATGCCTTGTCTAAAAGATTTCCACGGGGTTGCTATCTTTTATGGATATATCCTGCAGTGGTATCAATAAGCAGATTGTATCTGTTGCAAGAGTATCCTTCAACTATAATTGCTGGCGTAGTCTTTGGAATATTGATTGCAAATATAATTTCCAAAAAATTAAAGATAGAACTTATCTTTGAGAAATCAAAATCCTAATTCTTCCATGACCTTGGAGCTTATCAGAACCATTGCATAGTGATCTGTATCAAAACTGTATATCCAATATCTTACATCGCGTTCTTGTTTTGCTTTTCTCAATCCGAAATTGAGTTCATTCATAATTGTAAAACCAATCTTTTTTGCAGATTTTTGTTCCTTTGTCATGATGATTCTAAATGCACCTTTCTGTGCTGAAAAACCAAGTCTTATCATTTGTTCAGCAAGATCTGGAGCCTTTCGCTCATCCTCGATCTGAAATGAATGGGCGATTGGCAGTTGTGATGGATGAAAATCCATGATTTCCATGCACACTTGCTAAATAAAATCTACTTGGTGATACTTGGGACATCTCAAAATTTTGCTAAAAAGATCAAAAATATGTTGAAAATTTTAACTCATATGTCAAATACTGATCATAACAAAAACTTAATCGATTACA
>CAYWWR010000033.1:0-13826 GCA_964462165.1 uncultured Nitrosopumilaceae archaeon | reverse complement strand
AAGTCCAGATACACTGTGACTGTGGTATTTGTGGACATTATACAGAACAGGAATGTATTGAAAAGGAATGCAAATGCTGTCTGAACTTTCATGTAAGGTCTGGACCAAAGTCTAATTTTCAAGGAAAAAGAAACTAGAATTTTTTTGTATTTTTAATTAGTGTGAACTATATATGTATAACAAATAATTCCTACGCAAAATATTTTATCTTTGAAATCCTGTTTTGATGTAGTGAATGATGATGCTGATTCAGGCTGGACATATTATGGAAGAAGCAGACATTTAACAGGAAAAAGTCATTTCTTGCTATCACAAACAACACAATCAATTTGTCATTTGTATACATTTACTGCTGATGATATGAAGCACATCAAAATAACTAACATGAGTAATTTGTTTAAGAGTCAATTATGTAAGAGATGTCTTGATGTTTTAGCTACTAGAGCCATGTCTCACTAAACAATTTGAATGATGTATTGTACATCATCTTTTAATCTGGTTTGATGTTGAGCACTTGTAAGAAAATGTCTGGTACCATAACTCCATTTCTTGATGCAAAATACATCAATCTTGAAACATACAGGAATAATGATCAAGCAGTAAAAACTCCTGTCTGGTTTGTAATTGATAATGAAATAATCTATGTTGCAACACCTGCCACTACCGGCAAAGTCAAGCGCATCAGTTCCAACAAACATGTTCGTATTGCTCCATGTGATGTGAAAGGAAATCCAAAAGGAGAATGGATTGATGCTACTGCATATTTTGCAAATGAATCAGAATCATTGCAGGCAATCAAGCTTCGTAAGAAAAAATATGGTCTCATGGCAAAATTGATAGGGCTTGCAGTATATCGAAAAGGAACGCCGACAATCATCGGCATCAAGGTTTGAGTTTGATTTTGTATGTTAGAATTCAATACTTTGATTTTCAAATAAACCGAGCTAGTTCTTTAATAATTTAGAGAGAATCTAGTATCAAATGATGGTAATACCAAAAGACAGTCAATCAGAACTTGAAAGAAAAAAGAGTCTCATTGATACTCTATACCATCATTCTGACTTGTCAGTAGAATCTATATCATATCAGGCAGACATGAGCATAAAACAGGTCCAGGGCATTATAGATAAAATAAGAAAGAAAGAAGCACTTGAAGTTCTAGTAGAGCACAGTAAAACATCTGTAGAGAAGATAATGACAAAGATAGTTGTCAGCCTAGAATCTAGCAAGACAATCTATGATGCATCTGTCATCATGGCAAAAAGGAAGGTAGGATCTCTCGTGGTTACATCCAAAGGAAAACCGTTTGGTATTGTCACAAAAGGCGATCTTGTAAAAGGCATCAGTACTGGGATGTCATTCAAAAATGTCTCCCTGGAAGAGTTTGCCACAAGGCCACTGATTTATGCATCATCCAGTCAGACAGTTGAACAAGTTGCAGACCTTATGATAAAAAACAAGATACGAAAACTTCCTGTGATACAGCAAGGCAAAATAGTTGGAATTGTAACTGTTACAGATCTTGCACTGTTTCTCTCGCCTACTAGAAGGCCTGGCTTGACTGACTCGATATTTCATGTAATCACAAGAGAGAATGCTAGAAAAAAATAACTGTCTAATTTTGATACAACTGAAATTATTCTAGAATGAATTCTAAGAGATTATCAACTTGAGAAATGCAGCAAAAATTGGGTTTATTGGAGATTGGTCAAACATTGTTTGTTTTGTTGCAGGACTTGAATTGAGAGGTGCTCCCATGGTTAACGTTGCAGTTGAAAATTCTATCGGAACCGTATATGCTTTATCATTATAATTGACTGTAAATGATTTGTCTCTTGGTGCATTATCCAGAGTTACAATTTCTGCCATGCCGTTTGCATCATAATCTCCAAATATTCCCACATTTGGTTGGAGTTCTAGAATAGTAAGTGGTATGGAGAATTCATTAATTGATAAAGTTCTATAGAATCCATCACTGCTTTTTGTTATTTTTTGTATTCCATTTGGATTCAATGTAGCTACTAGTACTCCTTGTGGTGCTGGATTCTCTGTTAATTTACCATTGTGATTGAACATCATAGACGATAAATTACCACTCAGATTTTGCATTGCAACAGTACCGTCAGCATCTTCATTTCCGCTTCTATCAAATGCTTGATAGTATACAGTATTGTTTGTCATTGATGTTCCCCATGTCCATGAATCCTCTTCGGTTGGATCAATATTGAGTTGTGGATCAATCAAGTCTCCATGTACATGTGCACCTTGTGGCCAAGTTTGTCTGTTACTTACAATTCCAATTAGATTGGAAGGAATTCTGTCAAAATTGAGTTCAACAGATTGAACTCCAGTACCTCCTGCATTATATTGGATTGTAACTTTTGTTGTAGTTCCAAAATCGTATAACTGAATTATTGGCCATGCATCGATAAGGGCCTGATTGTTTGATTGTTGTGCTATCTGACCTACTCTTGGCGTATTTGTATTCAGGGTTTTATTTTCTCTCACAACATGATTCAGTAAATTGGATGATGCACCTGTGATGCTAACTACTGTATGATCAACAATTCCAGTACATGTTGCAGATATTGTAGTCTGTGGACTTTGACTTCCATCAACTGATCCAGGTGCACTTCTTGCAATTGCAATTCCATTTGTCTCTGAAAAATCAACACCTGTTGCAACTATTGCACTTGTTGGAGAGCAGAATTTTCCAAAATCAAGGCCTTTACCAGAAGTACTTGTCTGTGTAGAATCTGCAATCTGGGCTTGTTTACTATCTGCAAAATATGCATACCAATTTCCATCAGTTGCTTGAGCCATACGTAATTTTTTTCCGTTAACTGTAACATCTGGTTCACCATATGCTTGGTCTAATCTGTTTATGTTGGGATCAGTTATGATTACCTGAATTATTTGTGGACCTGCAAAATAATTTTGAAAAAATGAATTCTCTGCCGATACGAAGAGATTTGGATTAGATGAAACGTGTTGTGTAGGCTCGTATTGTGGAAGCAATGGTTCTATGGCATTGACCTGTACCGGTATATTTTCTAAACATAGTATAGTCAGCAATAACAATGCAACTGATAACTTGCATCCATGTGACACACGATTACAAAATTTCTTTAATATTGTCATCTAATCAAACCCTTGTGGTATAACGGATATTCGAATTTGTTTAGTTTTAACTATTTCCATGTGTAAAAATATCCGGGATAAGTTTGTATGAAAACCATACTGTAATATCCTAATGAGACCGAACAATGTTTGTCTGACAGAGGAGTATGTTATATCAAAGTGTATTTGTGTACGGTATACCATAATTGATAATAATCTTGTCAGTCTAGGCAACATGGAAGGCAAATGCAAGAAATGGGGGTAGTCACTTGGGTAACAATTATGTTTTAGGTAGCACGTCTGATGAAATTCAAAGACTCAAGATCCAATCTGCTTTGTTTGAATCTCTGACTAGGGATTCTTTACTAAAAGGGGGAATCAAAAAAGGAATAAAATGTTGTGATATTGGATGCGGACCTGGAGAAGTCACACGAATGATGGGCGGTATGGTTGGAAAAAGTGGCAAAGTAGTGGGGTTTGACATCAATGAAAATTATATCAAGTATTGCAAAGCATCTACAACACAAAAAAACATTTCATACGTATGTGATAATATAATCACATCTAAAAATTTACCAGCTGAAACTTTTGATATTGTGTATTCTAGATTCATGTTTGTACATCTGAGTAATCCTGTCAATGCCTTGCAACATATGGTTCGACTAGCAAAAAAAGGTGGCACAATTATAGTCCAAGAACTTGATCATGCTCCAGACTCTTGGTTGTCATATCCAAAACGAAAGAGTGTTAACACTCTGAGAAAAATGTATGTAAAACTTGTAAAACACGCTGGTGGAGATCCTTATTCTGGCAGAAAACTGTATAAAATGTTCGTTAATCAGCATCTTGACAGCGCTATAGAGTCCTATTCTCCTTGTCTTGTAATGGGACGTGAACCATTCAACTCTCTTGGATGGAAGATTGCGCAGAGCCTACAACCACAAATTATCTCTCTTGGTCTGATGGGAAAAAAAGAATTCGATGACATGGTAACTGATCTCAAAGACATGTCACAAGATCCACACAGCTTTGTACTTTATGCACGACTTTTTAGCGTAATAGGAAAAAAACAATCCAAGTAATATGACACTACTAGAAACAAGTAATGGAAAAATTAACATAATAAAATATTCCTCCCCAATACCGTCTGATAAAATAGTGTTATGTATACACGGGTTTTGTTGCGATGCAAGGATATTTGATTATCTTGGTAAGACTTTGTCAAATGATGGCTTTGATGTGTACAGTATTGATCTGCCAGGTCATGGAAAGTCATATGGAGAAAAAGGAGATCTGGACTTTGACAAATGTCTAGACTCAATACATGATGTGATTACAAAATTAAAAGGTACATCCAAACTATTCATTTTAGCTCATAGTATGGGATGTACACATGCACTCTGGTATGCCCATACTTTTAAAAAATCAATTGATGGGTTGATTTTATTTGCGCCATACGTGAGAATACCTAGTATAAAAAAAAGAAGTGAGATCGAACCCACTAATACTCGTTTTCTATATTTTTTATTACGAAAAATGTTGACTCCTAGGACTAGAATCTTGGCAACAAAAGAACTGCCTAACTTTTTAAAAGTTGGCGGTTTAGAAATTGAACAAATGTTAAATGATAAATCTCTTAATTTTTATTATACATACCGATACATTGTAAATGTTCTAGCGCTCCGCAATACTAAGATCTCTGCTTTGTCTGATGTTGATGTACCTTTGTTGATTCTTCATGGTAAGACAGATAGAAATGTTTTCTCTGAAGTAGGTGTACAGTTCTGTGATTTAGCAAAAAGTGTTGATAAAAAAATAAATGTCTTGGATTGTGATCACTGGTTTGATCATTGCATGTTCTATAGTCAAAATGACAATCGATATTCAGAAGAGTCTAGAAAACAAATAACAAATTTGGTGAAAGACTGGATGTCGTCACATTAACTTATACATGTATGATCTCAAATTTATTAAAAATAAAGTTTGAAAATTATTTTGTGGAATCACATATTTTTAAAAAATGAATTTTTGTCATGTTTGATTCAAACATAAAATTTTTGTTTGTTATGCATGGGTATACGGTATCTTGTTTGTATTGTATGGTATTGTACAAGTTCTTTGTTTGTGGTCATTTGGTGATGTATATTCAAAATCTGTAAAAATTTACATAATTTACTATAATTATGATATATTTTTCATCTTTTATGTGAAAATATCCAAAAAGTTATAATCTAGCATGTATTTATCCAAATATGGAGAATATATGTCAATTCGTTACTGTAAAATGTGAACATATGACGATATGAAATGGCTCTAGCACAGCAAAATCGTCCGTCTAATTTGGGTGTCAAAATACTAACACAATGTAATACTCTCTATTCGATAATAAAATCAAGGACCATAGTCTATGGGTTTGCCCTAGCTGCACTGGGTACATTTTTTATTGCGTCTGGCATGAAAATTCCAGATTTTTTTGTACTAGTCAAGCTCACAACCTCTGTATTCTTTCTTGCACTTGCTACCTATCTCTATAATGATCTTACTGATTATGATGTTGATCAAGTAAATGATCGAGATACATTAAGTTCTCAAAGAAAGAACCGTCTACAAATATTGTATCACACAATTGGTTTTTTTGTAGTTTCTACTCTACTTGCATTTTCAATTAATATGCAGACTGGAATGGGCGCACTTGTTTTTCTGGGATTGGCTATTGCATATTCTCATCCCAAAGTGCATTTGAAAAATATGTTTGTAGTAAAAACAGTCGTAACTGCTTTGGGTGGATTCATTGCATCCATGATGGGTGCTCTTGCAATACAGCATATATCTTATCTGGCAATTACTTCTTCTGCCATAGTGTTTTTAATTTATTTCATTAATGGGCCTTTGAACGATATACGTGATTTAGAAGGTGATAGAAAAGGAGGTAGGCGAACCATACCTATTGTTATTGGAGTAAAGAAAAGTTTTGTAATAATTATTTGTTCCATATCTTCAATTGCTACTATGGTTGTAGCAAGTTATTGTTTTCTTGGTATAAATATTGTCGGAGTGATTTTGGGTTTGACTGTGTGTGGTTATCTTGTATTGAAAATTATGAACTTGTCAACAAATTATGGCGATAAGGAAAAAATGAATAAAACACGAACTACTGTTCGAAATAGTATCTTTACTATTCAAATCTCTATGTTTGTAGGCCTTATTTTGAATCAATTTATGATTCAGTAAAAATATCTACGTTTAGGATGATTTTGTGATTACTTGAGGCGGATTTATACTTGATTTTTGCCATAGATTATTGAAGAGAAGTGTCATAGATGATGAAATACTTACATCTTCTCTAAAGATGGCCATCTTGAATTTTTTTGATTCACTCAGATCTACAATCTCTAATCCTACATGTTTATTGTCTGCAATCATGATGCAAAAAGGAACTTGGACATAACGTCTGTCTATTTTTGAAGGATAGTATGGATTGGAAACAACATTTTCGCGTTCTTTTTTATTCTTGTCTGATTTTACAGACATTTCCTTTCCAAAATAGTCTTCTACCAAGTTTGTATCGGCAAGAATTTTTACATTTACTCCTGCACTTGCCTTTTTCAAAATGGAATTAATAATAAGTTCATTTTGAAATCTGGTGACAAGAAGTATCTCTTGTTGAGCAAACTCTGTCATCTCTAAAATTTTTCTAACCATGTCTTCATAAGATAAAGCAATTGTGGAAATTTTTGAGGATGGTTCTTGCAAATCAGAACTTATCTGTGGTTGCACTTTTGCCATGAATTCCATGATGTCACTATCGTTGAACTTTGAATCTGCTTTTAGAACATCGACCATCTGCAAGTATTTTGAATTTTTGATCTGGTTTGTTAATCCTATGATGTGTTTTTGATAAACTATTTTACCAAATGCTGTTTGCATGTATGACTCATTTTGTTTGGTAACTAATCCCAAGTCAACTAGCTGTTTTAGTCTGGTATAGTATTGTTTTTTGGTAAGGCCTATTTTTACAGGTGTATCAAGTTCTGACTTGATTCCCTCATTTGCCATGAGGAAAATTGTCAAAGCATCATTTTTTGATAATACTGATAATACTTCGGTTAATTGTGCTAAAAGTTTAGAACTATCATTTGAGGTTAAAGAAGAACCTGAATTTTCCCCCATTTGTTTTTCAGTAATGGTCTTCATAGATTTCTATGTACTAGACATCATAAGGGCTTTATATCAATTTTGGTGAATTTCAACTATGTTTTCCCATTAAGTGTATGTAAAATACTAGATTGATGCGTAAAACAACATGTTTCTAATTTGATTTTCTATAAATAGCGAATTTAATATAAAAATACCTTAAATAGGTAATATACACTTTGAACCAAGTGGAAAGTAATAGGCATTTGAAGACTGTACTAGTAATAGATGATAATCCTGATGTTCTATCTCTTTTTGTAGAACTTTTGGAGTTGAAAAAATTTCAAGTTGTTGGAACTGGACGCAATGGCAAAGAGGCTGTTGCACAATTTGAAAAACTAAAGCCAGATATTACATTTCTAGATGTAGTTATGCCCAATACTGATGGGCTCTACGCATTAGATCTTATCCGAGAAATTAATCCAGAAGCTGTAGTGGTTATGATTACAACAGATCTCTCCCAGGATACTGCCAAACGACTAGAAGATCTCAAGGCTACAGCTGTGGTGTACAAGCCATTTGATATCAATGACTTGGTAAAAATTGTGGATGAAATTGAAGCTGATGTAAAATCTGGCAAAGTCAGATTTTTCAACTAAGTCATGTGTTGAATCTGCGATCTAAATAAAATCTAACAGTTGTAATATCTTCTTCTCCATTTCCCAAATCTGGGAAAAACTTGGTTCTGATCTTTATCGCTTGTTGACACTTGGTCTAATGTAGTTAGTAGTAAGTTTTAAAAAACGTGAATTATTTTACTCAGAAGGGGAGAGCAGTTGAGTTCGAAACTATCGCTTGATGAAATGTGGGAAAAGATAGAAGCATATGGTATAGACAGAAAATTGCTAGAATCTACAAATCCTAGTAATGAATTGTTATTCCAATTGTATACTGCGGTAATCCGAGTTAATGAAAAAGTAGATGCCATAAAAAATAATACCAAAACCTTGGTAGAATCTTAAAACATGTCCTGGTTTCTAATGTCTGATGGTTCTATTCTCTAGGAATTGTCTTGTTTTTCAAGTTCAGAGCAGAGTTTCTTGTAATCGCTTATAGTCTCGTTTGCAAGCAGAAACGCTCTATTGATGGTTTCCTGAGCCATTTCAAACCTCATTGTCTTTTCTACTAGGTATGAAGGATCCTTTGGGTCCAGGCCTGTATCTTCCCAAATTCTTCCTACCTCGTCTATTTGTTTCTTCAATTTGGCTTCATTTTTGCCTATTTTCTCCTTTATTTTTTTGACTAGGATGTCGTCTGTCATTTTATCATTGGTGGGTATGTTACACTCGGTTAAAAATCAGTTATTCCGACACTTGGTGTTCCTAGATTGTCAAATATTTGACCAAGCCTAGTAAAATTAGTGAATCTTTTCTTTAAATAGAAATTTGGCAAATTACCAAAATGCCGTATGAAGAAGTCTATTTTCAAAGACTAAGAGAAGAAAATCCTGAAGAATACAACAAAGTTACCATAATTAAAATAAAATCAACGTAATGGTGTATACAGGATTTTTCTTGTATTTCTTTGTAAATGTAATATCTTTTCAGATTTTTAAATAATAAAACAAGTTTGATGATTTGAATTCTTACTATGGTGAATCCGAGACAGGTTTTACCACTGTGACATTTTGGTCATCTGTCACTGTTACCATTTTTGTACCATCTGGTGGGGAAAACATTTCTTTCTCACCTGAATTCAAAATTGGTAATGTGTCTGCCTTGGTTCCATAATCTATCTTGACATTTGTCAAAGGTGCAGAACCAGTGTTTTCTACATAAACACGGACAGTATTTCCTACGCCCATGACCATGTCAGTTCTTGGTTCTACAGACAATGAATATTGTTCTGTTGCTGGATGAAATGCAAAAAGAACAATTACTGCAACAGCTACTGCAGCTCCTCCGCCTATTGCACCATAAATTATTGGCTTTACCATTTATTTTCAAACTAACGCAATTTTGAAGGTAATTTAAGGGTGATGTCATATTTTTTGTTTCTGCACTGTTACAGGAAAATGTGAAAATAGTTTTTCTAGAAAAATCTGGTTTGATAAAAACAAGATGTTCTAGTGATCTGACCAAGTTTATCACATGTTTGCATTTTTGATAGTTTATCTACCCAGTTTTATATGGTAATATCATGAAGGCCAAGTTCAAGACTACTTGTTCAGAGTGTAATGCACCGATCAAGTCTGGCGAGGAAATTGCAAAAAATCCTACAGGCAAATGGGTCCACAAGTATTGTACCGCAGAATCTGAAGAGTTGCCCTAGTGGTATCACGTAGATCTTTTTGAAATGTAATCCATTGCTTTTCTAGCATTCTCATCTGGGGGAATGATTGTATTCAAGGTGAGGTGTTCTGCCTTGACGGGTTCACGGATTATTTTCATTTTTTGATATACTTCTACTGTTGCATCCGAATAGTCGTTTTTGCGAGATTCTAGTCTTGATATGGCTACTTCTTCTTGACAAATACATTCTATTACGTGAAATTGATCATCTGTCAGCCCTAGTTTATTTTTCACTTCTGTCCTTGATTGTTCTCTGTTAAATGTGGCATCAAGTATGCAATTTGTTCCTGAACTAGTAAGATTTTTTGCAGCAGAAATCATGGCATCAAAAACTTCTCTTTGTTCTAATTGTGAATATGTTGGATTGGAAAATAATTCCTTTCTGATTTTATCTGTAGATAACACTTGACCATTAACGAGTGGTGCAAGACTTTTTGCAAGTGTGGTCTTTCCAACTCCTGGCAGACCGGTTATTATGATTAGCAATTGTATTTTTCTTACACTGTATCTGTTTTTAGATATTTGTTATGATAGAAAAAATAAAATAAAAAATGGTTAACCCAAAGCTCTTGAATGTTTCTGGGTGTGTGGTCTTTCTCCTGAAAACTTTCTTCGCATGTGACCTGATGGTCTTGAATAAAGCAATTCCAAAAACCATGCCTCGTGTTCTATCTCCTCTCTTAGGATGTCTTTTGCAACATCATAAGTGGCAGGATCTTTTCCATGTGTCATCATGCAAACTTTGTTCCAGTTGACTATTGCGCCTTGCTCTGCCTTGAGACATTTTTCCAAGATTGCCTTGGTGTCTATTGGATTTGTTGGCAGCTGCAAAAATTCGCAACCTGACATCTTGATAAAGTCTTGTGCTTCTAGTGGAAGTTTTCCGCCAAGCTCATAGATTCTAGATAAACAAGATTCAAAATGACTAAGGTCTTCTAATCTTGCATCTTCAATTATTCCCTTGAGTGCTTCTCCTTCCAATCCTACACAATGGGCTCTTAGATTTGTGAAGTAATAGTATGCCGTAAACTCTACTGATGCATTGTAAACTAGGGCCTTGATTAGCTCCTTTACATTTACACCATTTTGTTCTAGGACTTTTACTCCTACTACGTTTGGTTCTTTAACCATGGCTGCGTTCAAGTTTGTTTGAAATATAAGCAAATCGATAAAGACATCGTCAAGCTTTATATCATTAGTACACTGATGATTAGTACTCTAAGTATGATTAAATATGATTTTGAAAATAGCATGGGTTTTGTTGTAAATACTACTGCCAAGGCATTTCAGAGATCCTTTGATATTGAATTGCGAAAAAATGCAGGAGTTTCACTTAGTCAATGGCGTGTAGTTGGGGCACTTGTTATGCAACCTGGCCTTACACAAAAGGAAATTGCTGACAAGATGGGAATTGAAGGGGCAACACTTGTTCCAGTAATTGACAAGATGGAAAAAGAAGGATTGCTGAAAAGAAAACCAGACTCTGATGACAGGCGAGTAAACCGAATTTATCTTACACAAAAAGCAGATTCTCTATGGGAAGTCATGATAGAGTGTGCACTTCGAATACGAAAATCTTCCCTGAAAAATATTTCTGAAAGTGATATCCAGACAACACTTGACACACTTCGCAAGATATCAAAGAACCTGGTCATGTTCTCTGATCTTGAAAAGGCTGTAATCTCTGTGAAAAAAAGTAGGACGACATAGATTGAGTGTTTCAAGATCAAGTGATAGCATATCTGAAAAAATTTCTCCATCTGCATGGAAGACACTTGCAATTCTTAGTCTGATTGCTACAATGGTAATGTATGCTGAAACAATGTTAGTTCCTGCAATTCCTGATTTGATAAAAGACTTTCACATATCATATGGAATGTCATCATGGATTCTTACTGCATATCTTATTGCGGGTGCAATCATGACTCCAATTGCTGGGAAACTCTCTGACATTTACGGGAGAAAAAAAATACTTCTTGTTATTATGGGAGTGTATGCAGTTGGAGTGTCACTTGGAGGTTTTACCACCGACATTTACCAGATGCTTTCAGTTCGTATACTCCAGGGAATTGGCATGTCCATGTTTCCTATTGCATTTGGTATAATCAGGGAATTGTTCCCTAGGAGCAAAATGGCAATAGGACAAGGAGTGATAACGTCGATGTTTGCAACAGGAGCTATAATTGGCCTTGTTGCTGGAGGTCATTTGATTCAAACCTATGGCTGGAATGCAACATTTTTCTCAATAATACCTGTTGTGATTATACTACTAGTGGTGATTGCACGTTTTATACACGTGGACGAATCCCACGTTCCAACAGGAAAAGAAAAAAACAATCCTAAAAATAAAATAGATATCCAAGGTGCAATCACGCTGACTGTATCCATTAGTGCATTTTTGATGGCACTAACCATGGTAGAAAATGGTGATACGTCCAACTTGTTTTCAGTATTGGGTCTTGTTACAATTGGTCTTGTCTATTTGATACTGTTTGGAGTAATTGAAAAAAGATCAAGCTCACCCCTTGTAAGTGCAAAGATTCTTGCAAACAAGATAATCTTGCCGTCAAATATCATGATAATGATTGTTGGCATGTCAATGTTTATGGTATTTCAGACAATTCCTGTTCTTGTTCGTAGTCCATCACCATTGGGATTTGGAGAAAATCCGTTGATGACAAGTAATGTTCAACTTCCATTTGCACTTGTATTGTTAATCTTTGGACCAACATCTGGATTTATTGTATCAAAGCTTGGCTCTACAAAACCAATCATTGTTGGAAGTATAATCAGTACAATTGGGTTTGCAGATCTGTATCTTAACCACTCTACGGAACTGCTAGTTTCTCTCAACCTTGCAATATTGTCAACTGGATTATCTCTTACAAATGTAGGTGCGATGAATGTGATAATGCTTGCAACACCCAAGCAAGACATGGGTGTATCACTTGGGATGAGTACTCTGATAAGAATAGTTGGTGCCTCTTTAGGCCCTGCAATGGCTGCAATGTACATGCAGACTCACAAGACAACACTTGCAGGAATATCCGGGGCATTTCCTACTGCAGACTCGTACAATCTCATATTTCTGACTGCCACCCTGATATCTGGCGCATCAATAGCAATAGCATTTGCCTTGAGACGGCAACTTGGAAAATCAAAGATTACAGTCTGATGGTACTAGTAGTGAAATACTGTATCCCCGATGGTCTTTTTCCAGTCTGCCCTGATTCCTGACTTGCCCTTTAATTTTTCAACATAGTTAAACGCAGATAGACCTGCGGTTGCACCCCCTGAACATGCTGCTATTATCTGCTTGTATGGTATGCTTGTTGCATCGCCTGCGGCAAATATTGCAGGATGTGATGTCTTGCCGTCTGGTGTTATCTCGATCTCACTTTTTGTGTTTATCTTGACTAGATGTTTTATGAATTCTAGATTAATTTTTGAGCCCATCTCTATGAATAGTCCATCAACGTTTACAACTTTTTCCTGACCTGCATTATCTACTATGGTAATTGACTGGAGACTGTTTCCACCAGACAGTGCTTTGACAGACGATTGGGGAACAAGCTCAATGTTTTCTTTTTTTTCAATTGATGCAATCATTTCCTTGTCTCCTCCTAATGCACCGCCTTTGTAGATCAAGTAAATCTTTGACGCCATTCTTGAAAGCAAGATACCTGATTCCAAAAGATATGCACCAACACCAATGACTGCAGTTGTTCTTCCTTGATAAAATGGAGCATCACACTTTGTACAATAGTGCACTCCCTTGTTTACAAAATTGGATTCATTTTCTACTCCAAGATTATTTGGCACCTTGCCTGGTGATAACACCAAAGCTTTTGTCTTGTATTCTGAACGTGTTGTCTTGATATTCAGACCTGATTCTGTTTCTTCTACTTGCTCTACAGTATCATAAATCATCTCTCCTCCAAACATTAGAAATTGATTTTCAAGTGTTCTTGCTAAGAGTGGTCCGCTTGACATTATTGTTCCGGGATAATTTTCTAGTTTTGGAATGAGATTTAGCTGTCCCCCCAAGTCCTTTGAAATCAATAGACATGAGACTTTTTGTCTTGCTACAAATATTCCTGCAGAAAGTCCTGCAGGTCCTCCTCCTATTATGACTACTTCGTACTCTTGGGCCATTCTAGTTTACAGCAACAAGTGTGGTGATGTTGTTTATCCCGTCAATTTTATGTAAATCTACATCAA
>CAYWWR010000032.1:0-14019 GCA_964462165.1 uncultured Nitrosopumilaceae archaeon | reverse complement strand
CATGGCAAACCTGTCTGCAACAGCACATAATTCTGGCTTGACAGAATCTTTCAATACTACTGAAGTGGGAAGGGGTGGACTGGAGATGATTACTGGAAAAAATGACATATTGGCTGTATCAAAATCAATCTCAGAGAAAGCTGATGCACTGCTTGACGCCAAGACAGTAAAAGAAGAAAAGGCTACTGTGGTGATGAACCCTGACTTTGTTGCACTACTTTCACATGAAATTCTTGGACATCCATCTGAAGCTGATAGGGTACTTGGAAAAGAAATGGCGTGGGCAGGTGGTTCCTGGTGGGCTGGAAAACTTGGAACAAAGATTGGCTCTTCTGAGCTAAACGTAATTGACGATCCCACAATTCCATCTAGTCTTGGATGGTACAAGTATGATGATGAGGGTGTACCTGCAACAAGAAAAGTGTTGGTAGAAGATGGAGTGTTGTGTAACCACATGCAAAGCCGCGAGACTGCATCGCTTTTTGATACCGCGCCAAACTCATCAATGCGTGCAACTGGATATTCATTCATGCCTCTTGTGAGGATGGCATGTACATGCATTGCACCTGGAAACTGGGACCCAGTAGAGATGATAAAAGATGTAAAAAATGGTTTTCTAATATCTAACATGAAAATTCCATCAATAGATATGATGCGATACAACTGGAGTATCTCGTGTCAGTATGCACAAAAAATTGAGAATGGCGAATTGGGTGAACTATTACGAGATGTAATTGTCATGGGAAACTCTCCAGAGTTTTTCCAGTCAATTGATGCAAGGGGAAAAGATTTTCAGGTCAGACCAATTGGAAACTGTGGAAAAGGTGACCCGATGCAAATTATGAGGATGGGAAATGGCGGTCCACATATACGTGGCAAGTCAATTGTAAAAAGCGTGGCAACATAAAATGTCTGATAAACTTGATGATGTAAAAAATAGGGTGATCTCTTGTGTTAACTGTAGTTTATCAAAATCAAGAACAAATGCTGTACCTGGAAATGGAAATAAAAATTCTGATATTATCTTTGTAGGTGAAGCTCCTGGACGAAATGAAGATCTAAAGGGACAACCGTTTGTGGGAACTGCCGGACAGATTCTTTCTGAGGCACTTGCATATGCAGGATTTGAGCGAGAAAATGTCTACATTACAAATGTGGTAAAATGCAGACCGCCCGATAACAGACAGCCATTGACAGAAGAACGTACTGCATGCAGGCCGTATTTATCAGAAGAGCTTGAAATCATGAAACCAAAAATAGTCTGCATATTGGGAAACACTGCATATCGCTCATTGCTTGATGGTAGTGAGATAACAAAAAATCGTGGCAAAATTGTAAAAAGTAATGGCCAACTCTATTTTGTCACTGTCCACCCAGCTGCTGTAATATACAATCCTGGTCTAAGACAGGTACTCAAGGATGATTTTGTCTTACTTGCAAAATCTCTGGATAAATTAAGAAAGGGTTTGGATATAGAAATTTCATAATGAAAATACTTGCACGCTCATTTTACAACAGGGATACCATAGATGTTGCAAAAGACCTGCTTGGAAAGATACTTGTTAGAAACATTAATGGAAAAACCATATCTGGAATAATTGTAGAAACTGAAGCCTATCGATACAAAGACGATCCTGCAAGTCATACTTTTGGTGGAATGACTGGACGAAACAAGGCAATGTTTGGCCCTGTTGGATGTGCCTATGTCTATTTTACATATGGAATGCATTACTGTGTAAATGTTGTAGCTAAAAGTCCGGATTTTGAAGCAGGTGCTGTACTATTTCGTTCTCTTGTACCAAAACAAGGAATGGATTTCATGTCACAACAAAGAAAAACTGACAAGGTTTCAAATTTAACAAATGGTCCTGCCAAGCTTACTCAAGCCTTGGCAATAACAAAAAAAGAATATGGACAAGACCTGACAAAAAAATCAAGTCTGTACATTACTGATGGATTTGAAATAAAACAATCTGAAATTTTATCAGGTCCACGAATTGGAATACGAAAAGCAATTGACAAGATGTGGAACTTTAAAACAAAAAATGTCTTTGTCTAGCTAGGTGTCTGATCTGGCCTTGGGCCAAGCGTGGCAGTCAGGTCAAGTGATTTTCCTTGTCTGTTTACTGTCAAAACTACCTTGTCTCCCACATTTTTCTTTTCATCCAGATATGATATTACATCATAAATTGTCTTGACTGGGTGTCCATCTATTGCAGTGATAATGTCTCCACCATGAAGGATGTTGTTATCATCTGGTGTAGCAGGAATTATTCCTGCCTTGTCTGCAGGTCCTCCCTTGATAGTGCTCTCGATTATTACTCCCTTGAAGTTTCTTGCCAGTCCATTTGCAAGTGCTATGTCAGAATCAAGACTTCTTCCTGATATACCAAGATATGGATGAGTGTATGTTCCATTTTTAATCAAAACTGGAGCTATTCTGCTTATTGCATCTGCAGGTACTGCAAATCCAACTCCTGCAAAGTCTCCTGTATTGGTACTAATTGCAGTATTCATTCCTACAACTTTGCCATCGAGGTTTAGTAGGGGACCACCTGAATTTCCTGGATTTATTGCTGCGTCAACTTGTATCACATCTGGTATTGAAAATCCTGCTGAGCTGTCATCTGGAAGTAATCTTCCAATCTGACTGATTATTCCAGTTGTCATTGTATCACTTAGTCCGAACGGATTGCCTATTGCAATGACCTGTTGTCCCACATCGAGATTTGATGAGTTTGTAAGGGTTAACGGAACAAGTTGCTCATCAGAGAAATTGTCTATTATCTGTATTACTGCAATGTCGTTTCCTGGATCGGTTCCTACAACTTTGGCAGTGTATGTATTTCCATCAATGAATGAAACGTTTACTGTCTTTGATCCTTCTACAACGTGATTGTTTGTGATTATTCTCCCATCTGTATCATATACAAAGCCTGATCCAAGTCTTGTAGACTGACTTTCAAGTGGCTGACCATTGACTATGAAATTGTTATCAACTGATGAAACCTTGCTTGTTATCTGTACTACTGAATTCTCAGTGTTTTTGTAAATCTGTGTAAGAGCGTTATCCTGTTCTGCAAGAGTTGATCCCGTTCCTGCTGGTCCTGGAGGTCCTTGTGGACCGGGTGGTCCTGGAGGTCCAGGTGGTCCTTGGACTGCAGCCTGCGATATGTCATTTAACATTTTTCCATTGCTAAATTGTAATACAACGGTACCTGCAAGAACTATGGTTATTGCAACAAGTATGATCTCAAGTTTTCGCATGATGAAGTCTCTGTCCCAATTTCGTACATCAAAATATTATATTTTACTATCAATTGTTCCTTATACATTGTAGAATCATCGAGTCTAATTTTTCCGTATTATCCTTTGCTAAACTTTGGTAATCATTACCTAAATATACACAGAATTCACTGGTTTTATAGTGGGTAAAAAGCAAAAGAACAAGGCCAAATCCAAGTCTAGTATTCCAATTACAAAGGGTCTAGCAATTACTGTTGCAGTTATTGCTCTAGCCGTTACAGGTGGTGTGTATTATCTGTGGACTTCATCAGTTCCAGTAAATGAAAATCATCCCGTATTTGCAACAGCCTCTAATGTTTACATACTTGCAACTCACAATGACCAAGGATATTATTATGATGAACAGTCTACTAAAACTGGCAAGAAATCTATCTCTAGTACAAATACTAATCCTGCAATTCACATTGCACAGGGAACACTTGTTGCATTACATGTGATAAATGAGGACAAGGATACGGGTTCTGACCAGGATCTGAATATTGATTCATTTAATGTCCACACGAGACACTTGAAGTACTTTGAGGCTCAAACCATAAACTTTGTTGCAGATAAGATTGGAACTTTCCCATATTACTCTAAAATACATCCCGAAATGAATGGCACCCTTACTGTGGATCCATAAACTTGACTGCCAAAATACTTTTTAAAAAGTCTGTCAACTTTAAACAGGAAATGGCCAAATCAATATGAGCGACGATAAAACACAAAGCTCTCGTTTTGATGTACTTGATTTAATGGATAGTTTCATAAAAAAAATTCTTGAAATACGACGAATTCTTCTTGGCGTATCTATCTCTGGCTTTATCTTGGCCCCATTTGCAATTGGGCTCTCTGTATTTCTTTTAACTCACAAAAACTTTTTCATTGTCTTGGAGCATGAATATGACTTTGGAATGGCATTATGTATACTGCTTGGGCTGATAATTGCTATATCTGTAGGCTGGATGATAACTGGAATCCAACAATACAAGACACTAAAATCGTGGAATAAAAAATACCACGAATATCTGCAACAAAAAGACGATATTGACAAAAAGATTGCATCAAAGTACGGACTGGATTCTGACTAGAACTCGTTTTTAACCTGAGTGTTTTTTTTTCTTGGAAATAGATTCTCATAAGGCTCCAAGATTGTTTTACAAAATTCTATTCCTTTTGGTGCTGGCTTGTATATGCTTATAATGCGCTTTCCAAGGTGTCTTTCTTCGCTCTGAATCAAACTGTTTCTTTCCAATTCATCTAGTATTGACTTATGTTTTTTTAAATTCAGACCACAAAAGCTAACCAATGCTGTTTGATTGAGTTCTCCGTATTGAACCAGTGTGAGAATGATGTCCTTGATTATGTATATCCTGTCACGATATGGGTTTGATCCTGACATTGGCTATATTACCTTCTTGGTATAATATAATGCCTGATTGTAGTGGTGTCCCTGATTCATTGCTAATAACTTCTTGCAAAAATTGCATGTATTGTGGTTTGGTTTTTGCATACGATACACTGAGAGTCTTGTGTCTTTGCGTCAAATGGAATTACTCTGATATCAGCGCCTGTTGATTCTTTTATGACTTCTTCACATTTTGTCTGTCCGCACCATGGAGAATGGAGAAATGCACCTTTTTCCATCTCTGACTTGAACTTGTCCAAATCTTCAATCTCGATTGTCTTTTCCTTTAACAAATTCTTGGCATTCTCAAAGAGACTAGTTTGTATCTCATCCAACATGCCAAGAATTCCATTCTCTGTGTCTTCAAATAATAGATCAATTTTCTTCAGACTGTCTCTTCTGACAAGAACCATCTTGCCTTTTGCAATGTCTTTTGGACCTATCTCTATTCTCAATGGAACACCCTTCATCTCCCAATCGTGAAACTTGTATCCTGGAGTAACTTCGTCCCTTACATCCATGTGTACACGAAGATTGTGTTTTACCAAGATTTGTTTTATTTCAGATGCCTTGCTTAGAACAAGTTCCATGTCTTGTGGCGAGTAGTAAATCGGTACTATGACTACCTGTATTGGCGCAACACGTGGTGGCAGAACAAGTCCCTTGTCATCACCATGAATCATAATCAGTGCTCCAATTAGACGCCATGAAACTCCCCATGATGTCTGCCATGCAAAGGTCTCTACATTTTGCTTGTCCAAGAATTTGACATCAAATGGCTTGGAAAAGTTTTGTCCCAAAAAGTGTGATGTTCCCATTTGGAGTGCCTTACCATCTGGCATGATGGACTCCATTGTTGTTGTATATACTGCGCCAACAAATTTCTCTTTTTCACTTTTTTTACCGGTGATTACGGGAATTGCAAGTTCTTCTTCGACTGTTTTTTTGTACATTTCAAGTATTGATGTAACTTCTTCTTCTGCCTCTTCTTTTGTAGTGTGAACCGTGTGACCCTCTTGCCATAAAAATTCTGATGTTCTAAGAAATGGTTTTGTTGCCTTGATCTCTGCTCTTAATGCAGTATTCCAGAAATTAATTTTGAGCGGTAAATCTCTCCAACTTTTTATCCATTTTGAATACATTGAATATGCAAGTGCCTCGGAAGTAGGTCTCAGTGCAAGCTTGTCACCAATCTCTGTCTCACCAGAATGTGTTACCCAAAACACTTCAGGTGTAAATCCCGCAAAGTGATCAGACTCTTTGCTTAGTAATGATTCTGGTATAAGTACTGGAAGAAAACCGTTCTCATGGCCTGTTGCTTTTAGCTTTTGGTCAAGTGATGATTTTAATGATTCCCAAATTGAATATCCATAAGGTCTGAGAACGATGAGACCTTTTACTGGAGCATAATCTGCAAGATGTGCTTTTAGCACTACCTGTGTATACCACTCACTAAAATTTTCATTCTTCTTTGCTGTAATTCCTATCTCTTTACTCAATTCCAGTCTCTCTTTTAGTTACACTAATGAGCTTTTCTGGTTTTTAGAGCGGATCGCCTTTGCATAGTACCTTGCCTGATACTCTGCTTTGGAAATTGGGGCATACAAAACACTGGATAAATGGAAGTTCGCTTTTCACAACAGGACAATCTACTGCTTCTTCTTTCATGCGTTTGAGCATCTTTGGACTAACTCCTTTTAGTTTGAGTTTTCCCTTGTCGTCCATCATGCCAGATGATTTGAGCTCATCTTTTGTTTGATCTGACAACTTGATAGCTTTTGGTACAACTTTCACTGGTACTTCGTATTTGTGAGGAAGCTCTGCCATATTCTCAAGCTTGAGAACCTTGAATATATTACTAGTGGTAAAAATATCCAACAATCGCTTAAGATTATATAATCTGATTTATGGTTGAAAGAAGAAACTGATGTTAGCAATCTTTGATGTTGAAGGTGTATTACTTGACGCAGAATTTCTTCCAATACTTGCCGAAAAAATTAACAAGCAAGATGAAATTTGGGCAATCACAAGACAGGGAATTGAAGGAAAGATAAACTGGGAAGATGGATTGCGAAGAAGAATTGATCTTCTAAGGGGAATTGATTATGATACCTGCAAAGAAGTATCTGACTCGCTAAAAATCATGACTGGTGCAAAAGAGGCTTGTAGAGCATTAAAAGCAGCAGGCTGGAAAATTATGGCAGTATCTGGTGGCTTTACATTAATGACTGATAGACTAAAAGATGAACTGAACCTTGATTATGTTTTCTCAAATGAACTATTGTTCAAGGATGGAAAACTTGATGGTGTTACAATTGAAGTAGATTCTGACAAGGCAAAATCTGCAAATATAAAAATAAATGAATGGAAAGAAAAAAAAGAGAATATAGTTGTAGTTGTAGATGGCGCAAATGATGTTAAACTGTTTAATATCTGTGGCCTTGGTATTGCATTTCGAGCCCAAGATATGGTAAAAGAGCTTGCAACTGTAACACTTGAAGAAAAGGATCTCTCAAAGATTATAGGATTGATAAACAAACACTATGGTCTAGAAATACCATTGCAGACATTTGCCTAAGATATCATTTTAAGCAGTAAAACCCCAAACTTGATTGCATGTCTCTTCAAATTATTCCTGTCAAGATACCATCTGATGTAGAGCCAGGGGATGATTTGGTTGAAATTTTGCTCAGGACCAAGGCTGGCAGGGAACTCAAGGAAGGGGACATTCTAGTATTTACACAAAAAATAATCTCAAAACAAGAGGGACAGAAAATCGATTTGTCCAAAGTCAAACCAACACTTCTTGCAATAGGAATTGCCAGCGCATACAAAAAGGACCCAAGGATAGTACAACTAATTCTTGATGAAACAAAAAGAATCATTCGAATGAAAAATGGTATCATCATATCCCAAACACGACATGGTCTTGTCTGTGCAAATGCAGGAATTGACGAAAGTAATATGGAAAAAGGGTTTGCAACACTTCTTCCAAAAGATTCTGACAATTCTGCTCAGAGGCTAAAAAGACGTATCAAGACAAGGACTGGAAAAAATGTTGTAGTGATAATATCTGATACATTTGGAAGGCCATTTCGAGAAGGCCAGACAGATGTTGCAATAGGGATGTCCGGAATATCTCCAATAATTGACTATGAAGGCAAGCAAGATAATTTCAAGCGGATTCTTCGAGTTACTGCAATTGCAATTGCAGATGAAATTTGTTCTGCAACAGAGCTAGTTAGAGGAAAGACACTTTACACGCCAATTGCAATTGTGCGCAACTATACCTTTGAGAAAAAAAATGGAACTCTCCAAGATCTGTTGCGCGTCAAATCACTTGATCTGTTCCGATAAGCAAAAATTCCGGAAACAAAGATATTATATGTATTGTAGGTGGATTCGATAAACATTGGCTGGATTAAAAGTTGAACTGCATTGTCATAATGAATTTTCAAACTTTCAGCTTGGGCCAAAAGAGACTCCATATGATTGCGGAGTTACAGTCATGCAACAATTGGATAAAGCTCATGAGACAAGTCTCGATGCGTTTTTCATTACAAATCACAATACAATCAATGGCTATAGCTCCCTTTTGGAGTATCAACAAAATCATGAAAAATACAAAAAGATTCGAGTATATCCTGGTGAAGAAATAACAACTGACCAAGGGATACATGTACTCGCATTTGGTCTAAATCAAACAGTAAAGGCTGGAAACAGTCTTGAAGAAATACTGGACATTGTAAAATCCCAGGGGGCAGTATCTTGTGCACCACATCCATTTGGTTTGAGTAATGGATTGCGTGAAAGGGCAGCACTGTGTGATATAATTGAGGTCTTTAACAGCAATAATGTGGATAGGTATTCTAATCTTAGAGCATATCACTTTGCCAAAGCCTCAAACCTAATCGAGGTTGCAGGAAGCGATTCCCATGTTGCATCAACACTTGGAAGATGTACAAATATAATTGATTCTGAAAACAATCTCGATGACATCCTGCACGCATTACGACATGGAAAAGTAACAGTAGGGGACACAGGTTACATTACAAGTCGGGAAATGATAGAGCATGCACTGTACAAGATTGAAAATTCTAAAGAGGATATCATCATATACTTTGAAGAAAATCATCCACATCTGACAGGAGTGTGTAAATTTTTAATCAATGCTTTTGAATCAAATCCTAATAGCATTGTATGGACTACGGCATACAAAGTTGCGGTGCGTTTGATTACAAAACTTTCAAACAAGATAAACTTCAAAGACCAGGATCATACAGTTTTGTATGAAAGAAACCTACGAGCAATTCTGCCAATGATTCTGAAATGATAGAATTTTCTTGCACTCATGAATAGATTTTAATATTGCGTGAGCACTTTTTGGCTTACAGGTGGCCGATATTTCCGAATCAACTACAACCAAGACAATTGATGTACGAGGCATGTTCTGTCCAGAGCCTGTCTTTAGAACAAAGATAGAGATGGAAAGAATGGCTGTAGGAAATATTCTAAAAATAACTGCAGACGATCCTGCATCTGAAGAAGATATCACAAGATGGGTGAATAGAACTGGTCACCGATTAATTGGTATTAAAAAAACAGACAAGGATCTAGAATTTACAATCAAAAAGGTGAAATAATTTCTTGGCTGAAACACTAGAAGATGCCGGTGTACCAATAAAAATTGGTGGTACTCCAATTGTAAAACTGGGATCACTTTCAAAAAATGACGTTGCCATTTATGCTAAACTAGAATTTTACAATCCATTTGGTTCTGTAAAGGATAGAGCCGCATACTGGATGGTGAAGATGGCTGAAGAAGGAGGCCTTATCAGAAGAGGGCATACTATAATCATAGAACCAACTTCTGGCAATACTGGAATTGCACTGGCAGGAATTGCAAAAATTCTTGGATATAAAGTTGAAATTGTAATTCCTGAAAAGGCAAGCGATGAAACTAAAAAAATAATCGAATCCCTTGGTGCTACGTTATATCAAACAACAGATGACTTGTGTCCAAAGGTTGGTGCAGGTACTGATCAAAGTATTGCACTTGCAAGGTCTATTGCATCTGCAAGACCTGACAAGTATTATTCTCCAAATCAATATGCAAACGAGGCAAATTTCGTGGGTCACTATAAGGGAACAGGTCCTGAAATCTGGGAGCAAACACAGGGAAAGATAACTCACTTTTTTACTGGTGTTGGAACAGGTGGTACTATTACAGGAATTGGTGCATATCTAAAAGAGAAAAATCCAAACATCACGGTAATTGCGGTTCAACCACAACAAAATCACCTAATCCAGGGCTTGAGAAACTTTGAAGAATCTTCAAAACCAGACTTGTTTATCAAGCGTGAACAGGTAGTTGATGATTGGATAACTATAACCAATGAAGAGGCATTTGCGTCTGTCAAGGAGATACTACAGAAAGAAAATATGCTTGTAAGCCCATCATCTGCTACTGTATACACTGCCATGAAAAAGTATGATATCTCAAATGGGTATGCCGTTGGAATATTTGCAGATGATGGCAGAAAATTCAAGAGCCTCTATACTCAACAAAAAATATTTTCAGAAAGTGAATATGATTCTGCACTTGCAAATTCAAAACACATCTCAAAAATTCGAGAATAATTATAATGTTTATCTATTATATAATGTAACTTTGCTCACTACGCCTTGAAAAAATTTCGCAATAATTATTGTATGCTTTTTACATCATTGGGTGTATTTGGAATTCTAGTTTTGTCAGAACCGGTTTTTATACCTCAAGTTCTTGCAAATTCTAGTGTCACGTTAACAACTGACAAACCATTCTACATCTTTGGTGATACGATTGTAATTTCTGGTACAGTCAAGACTATTGTACCTGGAAATACTTTGACAATTAGCATTTTAGATCCTTATAGTAATCAAATCCAAACAATGCAGGTTGCTGTTGCCTCTGATGGTTCTTACACGGATACAATTGGGATAGATGGTTCCATGTGGAAATCAGGTGGTGTTTATACTGTATCATCTCAGTATGGTTCTGAAGTTCCAGCCCAAACAACTTTTTCATACATGGCAACAACTGCTCCGATCAATGACGCATTCCCAATACAAATTCCTGGTCACCAAACCTTTGATGTGTCATATACCATTAGTGGAGGTTCTGTGGTTGACATGTATGTCACTCCCGCAAATTTCATGCTGTCTGTATCTATACAATCCACTAATTATGGATCCATCACACTTTCACTTCCAAGATCTTTGATTGATTCCAAAGCAAGTGATGGTTCTGACGATTTGTTTGGCATACTAGTTGATGGCGTGGATGTTCAACCACACAAGGAACAAGTAACTGCAAACGAAAGAATTTTGACTATACAATTCTTACAAGGAACCAAGAGTATTCAAATTATTGGCACTAGAATGGCATCTCAAAATGTCTCTACTAATATGCCAAACCAAAATTTGACTGTAAATCAATCTACGCAAATTACTAACATGTCACAAGTGATTCATGCAGTACCTGAATTTCCAAGTGGAATTATTCCATTTGTGATTGCATTGATTACTATTGTTACACTTGGAAGAATTGTGTTTAGATGATCTGTACAGTTAACAGATGATTATTTACGCTCTGAGAGATACTTGTCTACATCGATTGCAGCCATGCAGCCAAATGCAGCTGCTGTAATTGCCTGTCTGTATCTGTGATCATGAACATCTCCTGCCGCAAAGACTCCTTCCACATTTGTCTGAGTGTGATTTTTTAATGCAATGTAACCATTTGCATCAAAGTCAATCTGTCCCTGGAACAATTTTGTATTTGGCTCATGTCCTATTGCGACAAATATTCCGCCAACTTCTAATGTGTTGACATTGTTTGTTGTGGTGTCTTTTACGGTGATCTGGGTTACCTTTTGATTTCCCTTTATCTCTTCAATTACAGTATTCCAGTGGAACTGGATCTTTTGATTCTCAAATGCTCTATCCTGCATAACCTTGCTTGCACGAAGCTTGTCTTTTCTGTGTATGACATGAACCTTGTTTGCAAACTTGGTAAGGAAAATGGCTTCTTCCATGGCGGAATCTCCTCCACCTGCAACCACAATCTCTTGATTTTTGAAAAATGGTCCATCACATGTTGCACAATATGATACCCCGCGTGCACTAAATTCTTGTTCTCCTTTTGCGCCAATCTTTCTTGGTGTGGCGCCTGTTGCAATGATTACTGCATCTGCTTCATATTCTTCAGAATATGTCAATATCTTAAACGGCTTGTGTCTAAAATCGACATTTACCACTTCGTCATCAATGATTGTAGTTCCCATTCGTTCTGCTTGCTCTCTCATTGTGGTCATCAATTCTGGACCCATGATTCCTTTTGCAAAGCCTGGGAAATTTTCAACTTCTGTTGTAAGCATCAACTGGCCTCCTGGGAGAATTCCTGAAATTATGAGTGTCTCACGTTTTGCACGTGATGTGTAAATGGAAGCAGTGTATCCTGCAGGGCCTGCACCAATGATTATTACGTCAAACTTTTTTCTGGTTTCTGGTTTTTTGTTATCTGATCTTACTTCGGCTTGCACAATTCAAACTCGGTCAAGTTCATATTTAAATTATTCATGCTTTGTGATCGACTCGAGAATCTTCTGGTGATGCTCACACAGTTTTCCTGATTGCATTTGGGAATGGATTAGATCTTCTTGCCAGTGTGCATTATACAAGATACATTCCTTGGAATCACAAAATGGATCTGCTGTGATATAATAAAAAATCGCCTGCAGCGCATATCCTCTTACCACTTGGTCTAAATTCTTATCATGATATTCCAGAAACTTGCCATGAAATTGTTCCTTTAACGCGTCAATGTTGAGACCTTGTGATATAGTTTGGTACATACTGAGATAATATTCACGGGGCTTGGCAGGTGCTTCTATTATCCCCGTAGTTGAGATTACAGATGGGTTTGAACAAATTACGGCTCTTCCATGATACCTATAATCGTCATAATCATATGTACATCCTAGTCTTGTGGTAAAAACAAGATGAAATATTCCACTAGATAATTCCTCTTCTGGAATTATATTTTGTACAATTTTTTGTATCTCAAAGCCGTCATACAATATGATGTTAGAGTTGGAATTGTTCTCAAATGACTTCTCTTCAAACTCAATCTCTTCCTCTGTTGGTACATGTTTTTCAAATGGAATGTATGGATTGAAAACACGTGATAATGCCAAATGGTATGCAGTATTTTTGTCTGACTGGAAATGGGAAAAGAAATTTTCTCGCGTTTCCACTGGTATGCATAACATTTCTTCTAAAAATTTTGCAAGGTCGTTTATCTTGATTTCAGGAACTGATGGCTCGTCGTAGAGAAAAATTTTAGATATTTTCATCAAGTACTTTTGAAAACTAATTGATTTATCTTCTTAGTTCTCTTAGTTTTGCAGCAGTCACTTCAGCTGCCTTTTTGCCTGATAGTAACATGGAGCCATATGTTGGGCCCATTCTTGCTAGTCCATATGTTTCAGTTACAGACATGCCAGAAATGACTAGTCCTGGGTACAATTCACCTGTCTTGTAGACAACTCGGTTCTCACCATCATCTATCCACATTGGATCCATTCCTTTCCATTCTACAAGTTTTCTGTCTACCAATCTTTTTACTGCGACAGAATCATGGCCTGATGCATCAATTACCATTCTAGCTTCTAGTGCGATTGGGTCTACACATGTAATGTTTCTTGGAAGTGCAGATACTGGCATCCAGTTTACCACAACTCCTGAGACACGACCGTTCTTCAAAACTAGATCATCAAACTTGGTTAACTGTAAAAACTTGACTCCTGCATCACATGCGGCTGCAATCAATTTTGATACTGCATGTGGTCCTGGTGTTAGAAAGAGACCTTCTGAAATCTGCTTGTATGGAATTCCTAGTTCGTCCCATATTTTTTGTGCTGGTGCTCTAACAGTTACTGGGTTCATCATGTAACCTCCTAGCCAGTAACCTCCGCCTAGGTAGTTGTTCTGTTCAATTACTAGTACCTTGAATCCCATCTTGGATAATTCTCTGCTTGCAGTTAGTCCTGCAGGACCTGCACCGATTATAATCACATCACTGTCTGATCTATCAATTAGTACTGAATGAAATTCATTTGCTATGGCTCTTGTAATCTCTACTTCTCTTAAATCTGCAAAAATCTTTGGTGCTTCATCGCTTAGAGTTGCTTTCTGCATAAAAAATTCTCCCTATTTTGCACATTAATAGTTTGCTCAGTTTGTAAACGCATCTTCAAAGGCTTTGATGCATTCTCTGATGTGCA
>CAYWWR010000031.1:0-14120 GCA_964462165.1 uncultured Nitrosopumilaceae archaeon | reverse complement strand
TGTATTCAACTCTCCAGTTATCCATCAATGGAAACACGAAGGTTGATCCTGCCCCAGTTATTGTATAAGATTGACTAGTCTGCGCACTTGCATGCAAAGACATTGCGGGCACTATTAGGATTAACATTAATGTAAATCCCATAATGATTTTTTTAATCATAGCAACGACAGGAAAAACATGCTATTTACCCTTGGCCAACATAGTTTTCATATTAATTAATAATCTATATAGATCAAAACTTGGAAAATAAATTTTGTAAATAGATCTAGTGATATGTTCTTGCGCCTGTAACAATATAGCTTACAGAGTCACCTACAAATGCTGCATGATCAGCCATTCGTTCCATATATCGAAGAACCAATGCATCAGCAAGTGCACATTTAACATTGTTTAGTGTTATCAACATTGGCAAATGCTTGTTATAGTATTTGTCAACAAGATCTTCATCAGTTCTCAATTCCTTGGCTTTTTCTAAATCAAGTGTTGCAAAACATTCCACAGCAAGTCGAACCATTTGTTTTATCTCACCAGATAGAGTGTAGATAACTTCATTTTTACAATCAGAGAGATCACCAAAAGTATCTCGAACTAGTGTTATATCATATGCATATCTTCCAAGTCTGGTAAACCCATATGAGATTTCAAGTGAAGAGCGTATGAGTCTAAAATCACTTGCTACTGGTTGATATCGTAAAATCATGTCAAATGTTAGTTCACCAACTTTATCGTACAAATCCATCATTTGGCTTGAGAGAGTATGTACCTCTTTTCGCGCATTTTGTCCACCCAAATAGGCGTCAATTGCAAGATTTGTACATCGAACAGAAAGATCGCACATCTGCTTCATCATTTCAGATAAATTTGATAGATGGGGGTCTATGAGGCGGGTCATAATTATCCAAACTGGCCTTGAACATACTTGGCAGTTATTTCATTTCTAGGATTTTCAAAGATTTGTTTTGTTTCGCCAAATTCTACCAAGTCTCCAAGATACATGAATCCAGTATAATCAGAAACTCTAGTTGCTTGTTGCATGTTATGTGTTACAATAATGATGGTGTACTCTTTTTTCAATTCCTGTATCATTTCCTCAATTTTTTGAGTTGCAATTGGATCAAGTGCAGAGGCAGGCTCATCCATCAAGAGAACTTCGGGTTGTATGGCAAGTGCTCGTGCTATGCACAAACGTTGTTGTTGACCGCCTGAAAGACTCATGCCTGGCTTTTTCAAGTCACCTTTTACTTCGTTCCAGAGTGACGCCATCTTGAGACATCCTTCTACCACCTCATCGATTATTTTTTTGTCTTTTACACCATTAAGTTTGAGTCCACATGCCACATTATCATAAATAGACATGGTAGGAAATGGATTTGGTTTTTGAAAGACCATTCCTATTTTTCTTCTATTGATTATTGGATCTACCTTGTTAGAATAAAGATCTTCTCCGTCAAGCAAAACTTTTCCTGTCAATGTTGCATTCTTTGTAAGTTCATGCATTCTGTTTAGACATCTAAGAAATGTTGTCTTTCCACATCCAGAAGGTCCAATGAGTGCAGTAACAGCCCTGTCCCGGAATTTCATTGAAACATTTTTGACTGTAACAATTCCATCATAGCTTGCAGAAATATTTTCTGCAATTAGTTTGTATTTTATATCTTCAGTGGAATTATCTTTCAATGGAACTTTTGTCATTGTTTCCATCATGATATGCTCCCTAGTTTTTTGAACTTGATTAGTGTTTGCCCTTTCTTGTGTAAGAACAAATATCTCACACCAATATTTATTGAAAGAACAATAATTATCAAAATGAATGCACCGCCCCACCCTTGAGCTACTGCACTATCATATGGAAGAGACGAGAGTCTCCATATTCGAAGTGGGAGTGCATCAACTGGTCCACTGAAATCTTGTATGAATTGACTGCTTCCAAGAATTGTAAATACAAGTGGTGCTGTTTCTCCAGCAATTCTTGCAACAGATAATAAAATTCCAGTGATAAGACCGCTTCTTGCACTACTAAGTACTATAGTAAAAACTACTTTCCATCTTCTAATTCCAAGTGCATATCCTGCTTCCCTATATGTAACAGGCACTAACTTGAGCGATTCTTCCGTTGTTCGCATTATAATAGGCAGCATAATAATAGAAAGAGCAAAAGATCCAGCCCAAACAGAAAAGTCTCCAAAAGTCAAAACAATCAAGACAAATGTAAATACTCCAATTACAATTGTTGGAAATTCTGCAAGAACATCGTTAAAAAATCGTACAGTTCTTCCATACCTGTTGTTACCATACTCTGAAAGAAATATTCCACCCATAACACCGACTGGAACTCCTATTAGACTAGACAATCCAATAAGTACCAAAGTTCCTTGTATAGCAGGACCTATTCCACCTGGATCGTCACTTCCCACTGCTCCAGGTACTTGTGTAAGAAATTCCCATGACAGAGCACTTGCACCGTTACTAAAGACATTGACCAATATAGCTATGAGTGGGACAATTGCAACTAACACACACACAAAGACCATACACTTTACTATTTTGTCAAGAACAAGTCTTCTACCAACATTATAACGAAAATGTTTTCTAAATTCCGTTCTCTGTTCAACAGTTATCATGCCAATACTGCTCCTTCATGTGATTTTACTACTCTTGCAACAAGAAGATGTGCAACTACATTTATGGCAAAAGCCATCATGAATAAAATCAGTCCAACACCAATGAGTGCTGCCAAATGAAGACCTCCTTGCGAGGCTTCTGCAAATTCATTTGCCATTATACTTGCCAATGTTTGTCCTGGTGCAAATAGCGAAGATGGAAAGGCAGCAGCACCAGTTGCATTTCCTATCAACATTGTAACTGCCATTGTTTCTCCAACAGCTCTTCCAAGACCTAGTATAGTAGCTCCAATTAATCCAGATTTTGAATATGGTAAAACTGCGATTCTAAAAACTTCCCATTTTGTTGCTCCAAGCATGTATGCAGCTTCACGTTGACTGTTAGGTACTGCCAACATGATTTCTTTTGATATAGAAGCAATCGTAGGAACAATCATGATAGCAAGAACTACACTTGCAGTGAAAATATCTAATCCAAATGGAGTTCCAGCAAATATTATGCTTTGATCGCCAAATAGATTGTGAAGCGGCACCTCTATCCAATTTTGAATATAGGTTCTAAAAACAAGAAGACCCCATAATCCATACACTACACTTGGTACAGCAGCTAAAAGTTCTATAACCATGGCAAGAGGAGTTTTAAGTAATTTAGGTGCAAGTTCAGAAAGAAACATGGCAATTCCAAAACTTAGAGGTACTGAAATTGCCATAGCAATTCCAGCATTAACTAGAGTACCCATTATGTAAGGTGCGGCACCATAAGATTCTCTACCGTCAACAGAATTCCAGTCCGAACCTGTGAGAAAAGAGATGCCTTCCTGTTGCCAAATTTGTGCTGAACCTGTAGTGAGGTTAATCACAATCATGGCTATAATCACCAGAACGTAGGTTGCAGCGGCAATAGCGACAATTTTGAAAATTTTATCAGTTATAGGCGATCCTTTCTTCATTTTAACAGATATCATGATACACATTTGGTCGTCAAATCAGATATGAGAGAATCGACCATAATTTCTTAGATTTCATAGTTCTATGGTTAACTATATAGACATACATAGAATCGGGAGACAAGTGCTTTAACTATAAGAAGTACAATGCATGCATTGTCAGAAGTACTAAACGATAAAGAAGTTAGAAAATTACAACTTGTGGGCGGATCCACGTATGTTTTATCGCTTCCAAAAAAATGGGTCGACGAATTGAAACTAAAAACTGGAGATCCGGTTTCAATAGTTAAAAATGTAAACAAATCACTTTCAATATTACCAACACAGAATTATTCATCTCCAAAGATTTCGAAATCAAAGACAATCATAAGCCAAAAAGATTCTGTCGAATCAATCCAGAGAAAAGTCATTGCAATGTACTTGGCAGGCTATCAAATCATAGAAGTGCATGCAAAGGGAGGAAGAATACAGATAGAACATAAACAAGCAATAAGAGATCTTGTAAGAAAAAACATGATAGGAACAGAAATAGTTGAAACTACTCCAGAGTCAATCACAATCCAAATTTTAACCAGCCTTCCAGAACTTTCAATAAGTGATGCGCTAAAGAGGATGTTTTTACTCACATCAACGATGCATAGACAAGCAATTGACGCATTAAAGGAGATGGATGTAGAATCTGGCGAAGAGATAACACATCTTGACGATGAAGTAGACAGATTCAGTTTGTATATACTACGAAACTTGACACTTGCCGTCGAACATGAAAAGATCCTTCGAGACATAGGACTCAAAAAACCATCAGATTGTATCAGCTATAGAATTGTGGTTAAATCAATTGAAAGAATTGCAGATCATGCAGTATCAATTGCAGGTAGAATAAAATTCCTAAAATCAACTTTAGAACCAGCATTAATACAAAAAATAACACGTCTAAGCGAAGACTCTCTCAAGGTCTTTGAAGATTCCATTTTAGCTCTAAATAAAAGAGATTACGCTCTTGCAGACAATGTTGCATCAAACGCACATAGAATAGCTGAAAAAGAAAGAGAGTTCACCGACAGCCTAGAAGAATCAAAGAAATATTCTAGCGTCATCAAGTTCGTGCTAGAAGACATTCGCAGAACCGCAGAATATTCAAGTGATATTGCAGAGGCAGTCATTAATGAAACAGTACAAGATGTAATTTCAGAGAACAATTCACCCTAAAACAGACAGATCGTAGACGTTTTTTTATCTATATAGATTTCATTTCCTATATAGGTCAGGTATTTATCTATGAATCTTAGGAGAAACTACATGGCCCAATGGTTATCATGGATAAAATCAAATGATAAAGAAATCATTACAATATTAAACGATCTTGCAAGCAAAGCAGAAGAATCTGCAAAACTGTTGGTTGAATTATTTGCAGACTTTGATAAATTGATCCAGATTCATGCACAGATTGAAGTAATAGAAAAAGAAGCTGACAAACTTACACATTCCATCTTTGAAGAATTAAACAAGACATTCATAACTCCACTAGACAGGGAAGACATTTCCAGAATTGCATCAAAGACTGATGACATCATTGATTACATAGAGGGAATATCTGGAAGACTCATTGGTTTTAAAATTAAATTTACTCCACCACACATGTTGGAAATAGCAAAAGAGATCCATGATTCCACAAAAGAAATAAATTTCATGATAACAAAATTAAACAAAGTAAAGGCAGACAAATCAATAATTGAACACTGTCGCACCATAAACGAACAAGAACATCGTGTTGATGCAATCTATCGCAAAGCAATGGGAGAATTATTTGAAACAACAGATGTCATAAACATAATCAAGATGAAAGATACCTATGAAGCACTTGAACATGCTTCAGACAGATGCCTGGATGTTGCAGATTCTATAGAGGACATCGTTCTCAAATACACATAGGTATTTTGTATGATTGAACTAGCAATTGGAGCAATATTAGTTGCACTAGTTTTTGATTTTCTCAATGGTTTCCATGATGCTGCAAACTCGATTGCAACAGTAGTTGGAACAAGAATTCTAAGACCATTGCATGCAGTGACACTAGCTGCTGCTGCCAATTTTATAGGTCCATTTCTTTTTGGAGTTGCAGTTGCAACAACAATAGGAAAGGGAATCATAAATCCAGATTTTGTTACACTTAACATAATAATTGGCGCTTTGGCCGGAGCCATAGTTTGGGACATCATAACATGGCTACTAGGATTACCCACATCTAGCAGTCATGCACTAGTAGGCGGAATCATAGGAGCCGGAATAGCAGGAGCAGGTTCACATGTGCTAGTACTAGATGGAATTCAAAAGGTCGCAATAGGAATTCTAGTTTCACCAATTGCAGGTTTTATTGCTGCATTTGCAACAGGACTAGCCATAATGGCAGTATTTGCAAAAGCAAAACCACATGCAGTAAATTCTGCATTTGGTAGATTACAGCTAGTTTCAGCTACATACTTTTCATTAACTCACGGAGCAAATGACGGACAAAAAACAATGGGAGTCATTGCTTTGATCTTACTAACTCAGGGAGTGATTACAAAGTTTAGTGTTCCATATTATGTCATCATAATGGCAGCACTAGCAATAAGTCTCGGTACTTTCTTTGGAGGTTGGCGCATAGTAAAGACAATGGCCGTAAAGATTACACAACTTAGACCCTACCAAGGTTTTGCAGCAGAAACCAGTGCAGCCACCATACTTGCAAGTCTTGCATGGCTTGGAATTCCTGCAAGTACTACCCATGCAATTTCTGGAAGCATAATGGGAGTAGGAGCAGTAAGAAGAATGTCTGCAGTGAGATGGGGAATAGGAAAGAGAATTGTATGGGCATGGATAATTACTATACCAGCTAGTGCAGCAGTATCATTTGTCATAATGCTTTTCATAAAGACAATATCTCACTAGTGTTAAATTTCATGCAACATCACAACATCAGACTACAGAATTTTTAACGCATACTGTTGCATCATGACAATCACTAGAACTTAAAAGAAACGATGTACCACATACAACAAAATGAAAAAATCCTTAAACATTAACAAGAATGTATTTCTTAAAAAGTTTAAAAAGATTTCAGATAACTTTTGTCAAAAGTTAGAAAAATACATTGAAGACTCTAATGATGATAACATTCATGATATCAGAGTATCAATTAGACGCCTAGAGACGGCATACAAAATTCTTCCAAAGAATATAAGAAAACAAAAAAAGATGAAAAATTATCTCAAGCAAGCCAAGAAACTTTTCAAGATGAATGCGAAGATAAGAGATTTTGATATAATTTGTGCAAACATGGAATCACGATATCAAGACAAGACACAAAGTCTAGTAGAATCCATGAGAGATTCAAGGGTTGGACATATCAAAAATGCCAATAAACTAGCAATCAAGATATCACAGATACCCAATCCTAAAATTCTCAAATCATCCTTGGAAGAATCAAAACTAGAGAAAAAATATCTCAAGGTTTTAGACAACATAATGCTTGACATACAGAAAAATACAATAATTTCACTACGCGATGAGAAAAAAATTGATGAATTGCACATGCTTCGAAAAGACTTTAAAAAATTACGATACTCACTTGAGCTTGTATCAGACAAGAAAACAATTTTGGAGACGCTTGCAAATTTAAAAAATATTCAAGACATGCTTGGCGAAATTCACGATAAAGATATCGCAATAGACTATCTCAAAAACATTGAACAAAATTCCAGATATTCAGATATCATATCATCAGAGGTATTGGAGAGAACCAAGAAATACAATGAATTTGTTGCTTTTTTTAGAAAATATCCAAAAGCAGGTAATTTTGATTTAAAGTTCTAGCATTGTATTATGTGAGCTTCCCTGATACTGGCGAACTGAAAGAATCACCTTGACATCAAATACGGTCTCAAATTTTCTCAAAGCATCTTTTAGTAGAAAAGTCTGGGTCGATCTTGATTGAGTTATTACAAATTCCACTATTCTTGAACCATGTAATTTTAGTTCAACTTTTGATTTTGTTCTCTCAAGAATTTTTCGCAGAGTTACCAATACAGATATTTTCTTCATGGATACCTTGTCCTGTTCAGACAAGATTGTTTTATACCTAGAAAATAGCCAATCCGATGTCTTTGAATGCCTGGCATGAACAAGAGAGAGACCCAATACCAGATGATCATTATGATCAAGTGGTAGATCTTCATCCATAATTGAATAGAATACACTTTGAGGATTACTATACGAAGATTTTTCAGATATATTTTTTTCAGCATAATCAAGTATCTTTCGTTCCCGTTTAGAAATTAATTTAACAGAATACAAATTGTTAAGGAGACTCTGTTTTTCTGGACTAGTACCATGTTGTTCATCAAGACCTATTGTCTTTCGAATTTGCTCTGCAGTGATATTTCCATCATGATACATCTTTGGATCTTCTAAAAATATTGCCAGTGCACCCTCTCGTAGTCCGTGATTGCTCACATACAGATTTGAAAAGCCATATTTTTCCATCAATGTATTAATCACACAAGATCCTGCCACAATTGTTTCTGCTCTGCTTGAACCTATGACTGAAATCTTTGAAATGTCATCAGATTTCATCTTTGAGAGTTTGTCAACTGTAGAATCAAGTGCTTTATTACTAATTTTATAATTATTAATTTTATCTAGAGGGTATCTTGATAGTCTTTGTTCATATCTTGCCAATGCACGTAGTGCACCACCAACTCCTACAAGTTTAGTATCTTTACCAAGACCAAGATCTTTTTTGTTTGGAAGAAGATCCCAGACATGCCTCTGAAGACTTTTGAGATTCTTGTCAGTTAGTTTGCCTTTTTTTCCATCAAATTGATGTGTCAATCTAAGAGAACCTAGAGGCAATGAAATTACTTTTTTTATCTTGAATCGTTCTGCGTGAACAATCTCCAGACTACCCCCACCAATGTCAAAAAATAACGTATCAGGAATATGAAGTGATTTTATAGCACCAACATAGGAATACAGTGCTTCTTCTCGTTCAGATAAAACTTTGAAATTAAATCCAGTTTCTTTTGAAACAGAACTGACGAAGTCACCTCTGTTACTTGCTTCTCTTACTGCACTGGTTGCAATAGGCAAAACAGATTTTATCGGATTTAGCTGGATTATCTCTCTGAAAACTTTGAGCGTATCAATTGCCCTTGACATGGGTTTTTTTCCTAATGTATCTTTTTCATCCAGTCCTTCCCCTAGTCGTACTTTGACTCCTTCCTGTTGATAAACATCAAATGAATCATCATCTTTAACATTATAGATTACAAGTTTGGCAGAGTTAAAACCAAGATCAATCACAGAGATTTTCAGTTAAACATTACCTGCCTTGATACTCGCATATTACTATTAATCTACTTGTGATTTACATTTTTTTACTAAATGAAAAACATAGGAAACGTAAAGATCTTATGAAATTTTGTTTAGATGTTTTGGAGCAAGCAACCATCTCAATTCACCTTTGATTTTTGGAAGTATTGAAATTACTTTAATTCTTGCCAAGCCTGCTTTTTTTAGACGTATCCTACAACCAGACTGGGATATTGCCTCACTAATCATTTCACTCAGATATGGTTCATGGCCTACCACAAGCACCATAGAATCACGTTTTAATTTAGATAAACTAGTGTAAAACTCTAGTCTGCTACCTTCGGGCTTTAAGGAATCTAATTCTTCAATTTTGCCGTTGTATTTTAGAGATTTTGCTACAACCTCTGCTGTTTGCTTGGCGCGCAAAAGAGGACTGGTAAAGATGTAATCCAGTTTTATTTTCAAAGATTGTAAACCATTTGACAAATCTGCAATCTCTTGTCTTCCTTCTGAAGTAAGTTGTCTTTTAGAATCCCCTGGAGACAGAGAATGTCTACCTGCTTCACCATGTCGTAGTATTAGCAAATCCATTGACGACTCATCGATTTTTCATGTATTTATAAGTTAGAGAGATCATGGCATGATATTCCATTAATTAATTTGAAATGGTCACATATCAAAAACTCGACCGTGATCTAGGATACTCTTTCACTTGACATTTGTTTTGTAGGATTAGTATGGGTAATGACTGTGATCTATATAGTAATTGTAACTCTATGAAACATGGTAACTTCAGTAAAAGCTAAAATTGCCTCACATCATAACGATTCAAGTATGAAGACAGAGCCAAGAGGTAAATTAATCATAGTTGAAGGCATCGATGGCTCTGGAAAATCAACCCAGATTCATCTTTTAGAAAAATGGCTTGCATACAAAGGTGTCAGTGTTTTTAGATCAGAATGGAATTCTTCAGAAATGGTAAAAGAGATTACATCAAAAGGAAAGAAGAAAGGATTACTCACTCCAACTACTTTTAGCTTGTTGCACGCTACAGACTTTGCAGATAGATATGAGAGAAACATCTCACCGTTACTCAGGGCTGGTCATTTTGTGCTAGCAGATAGATATGTGTATACAGCATTTGCAAGAGATATTGTCAGAGGTTGCAATCCAGAATGGGTCAAAAAGGTTTATGATTTTGCAATAAAGCCAGATGTTGCATTTTACTTTAAGGTTCCAGTAGATATTGCAGTTGATAGAATTCTCATAGGCAGACCCAAGCTAAAGTATTATGAAGCTGGTATGGACATGAATTTGAGCAACGACCAGTATGAAAGTTATAGAATTTTTCAAGGAAGAATAATTGAGCAGTATGATTCACTTGCAGAACGTGAAGGATTTACAGTCATAGATGGAACAACAAATATCGAAGAACAGCAAAACATTGTAAGAAAAAAGATCATGCCTCTTTTAGAAGGGCATCAAACAAACAGGACAAGAACTAGGAGATAAAAAATGACACGAACAAAATACAAAGACCTTGGAAAAAGGACCGTGGAATTCTATGGTCACGGCATAAAGAATTTACAGGAAATAGAAATCAAGGGCAGACTCATCGTAATAGAAGGTCCCGATGCATCAGGACGTAGTACACACATTCAAGAGATTACAACACGATTAGAGGCAGACGGTCACGCCGTACTCAATACAGGCCTTAAGAGATCAGAACTTGTAGGCAGGGGAATATTAGAAGCCAAAAGAGACTATAACCTAGGAAGAAAAACTCTCGCACTATACTATGCTGCAGACTTTGCAGACCAATTTGAATACAAGATAATACCTGCGTTACAGGCAGGCTATATCGTACTTGCTGACAGGTACATCTACACCCTCATAGCAAGAAACCTGGTAAGAGGACTAGACAGAACATGGTGCCATAATTTGTATGGATTTGCAATAAAGCCAGACATTGTATTTTATCTAGATGTAGAACCATCGGTGTTGATACACAGAGTATTCCAAAAGAATTCTACGCTGGACCATTATGAATCAGGAGCAGACATGGGTCTATCAGAAGACATGTACGAGTCATTTTTGATTTACCAAAAAAGAATTTCGCAAGAGTTTCACGCAATGCAAAAAAAATATGGTCTAATACCAATTAATGGAAACAGAACAGTATCAGAAATACATAATGACCTCCAGAAAAGAATTGATACTTTTCTCCAACGTATTGGTCACTAACAATTTAAACAAAATTCAAGATGTTAGATAAAATCTCATGACATGTAATGACTAGACTATTCAAATCAATACAACAAGAAATGAATCAAATACACTTAGATTGGTTCATGTGATGGCATGTTTTTTTAGCTTCAATATTCTCCGTAGGTGTTGGAGGTTGTACTGAAACCATACTAGTATACACAGCTTTTCCTTTTGATATTGGAACCAATATCTTTTTCAATTTTTTTAGCTCTTCACTTTTTTCATGTGTCTTTTTGGCTGCCTTGTCCACAAAAGACATGATATGAACAAACACAGTACGATCACTTTCATCTTGAAACACTTTGTATTCTGTTGTTCCAGGCTCATTCTTTTTTACTGCTTCAACATACTCTAGTATTGCACTAGTTGCTTTGACAAGTTTTTTCTTTTTTATTTTATATTGTACCGTGATTGTAATTTGTTCCATTAGTGCATCTACCTAAAAGACAACTAGTACACTGATAAATAAAAACTTGATTGTCTTTTCAGAGCTTCAATGATTAAATTTACAATAATTTTAAGAATGAACCGCATAGTCTCATATTTTCCATATAGACATCATAAACAATAACAGTCTATACGGCGTATCCTTTTGAGTCACTAATTGCATCTTGTCATCATGTCAATAATACATGATAATTATTTTGGATTCGATACTCTATGCAATGACATTACCAATCTAGATAATGATATAGAATTGGTCGCAGTGCTAAACCACAAAGGTAGAGTCATAGAAACCAAAGTCAGAGAAGAAGGAATTGACAAGGCATTAACTATACAAAAAAGAGAGATGTTCTTCATGCAGTCTGTTCTACAAACCTCAATGAATAGAGATCATGATGATGAATTCGGTAAAGTCAAGAGTTCAATTCTAGAAAGAGAGCGATTCACTACACTTTCATTTGGATTTCACAATTATGTTATTTTGGTAGTTTCAAGACCAAGTTTGGATCCAATTCAACTCAAGAATAACATCGTAGAAAAGATAAACGGTATCAGAAAAATAGAATTAGCACAATAGATTCATTCACAGGAAAAACAAATCTAGACATATGTTTTCAGCATTGTACTCTACAATAGACTTACAGGTGAGTAAAATAGAATTATTTCATTAGACACCATTGATCGCGTGAGAGATCACATAGTAGACAAGCTGTACACGTATTGAACAAAAATACTATAGTAAATATTTAGATAAAGAAAGACGCTCCATAGATCAGTCTACAGAGATTCTCCTAGTTTTTGGATTTTTGTAGACCCTCCCCGCAATTAATAGTGTTATTGTTTTCAGATAACAAAAAATAGAAATTTTATTTTACGACTTGGTTTGATTCCTTTTGTTTTATTATCTTTCCAAGTGTTATAGTATCAAGGGTAGAGCGAATTTTTCCCTCTTTGATTTTTGTATTCCATTCTTTTACTCGGACAAATTTTTCAGCATCACCGATTATTTTTGTAGCCAATACAGGATTACTTGACCACCATGAAATTGCAGTCTGGATTACATACTGCAGATCGTTATCTGAAATAATTGGCCAGTGTTGACTGAGTACATTCTCAAGAGGTAGATCAAGAAGACCAAGTCTTTTTTTTATCATAACTAGGATCTCTGCAAATCGTGGTGGGTCTTCAAGGGCAGACACGGCAATCTTCACCATGTTGCCATCCTGAGAACTCTTGTCATTGTCAACAAATGTTATCTTTACCAATCCACGTGTACCTGATACAGTAAAGTTGTCTTTTTCAATCTCGATTTTGCCACCCATTTCTTTAACAATGTCCAACATAACTTGAAGACGATCTTTTTGTATCTCTTCAATTAATATTGGAACGTCAGATTTTTTCTCTGACAGAGTAGTTATTGTTTCAGAGGATGTAATCAGTTCAATCTTGATGCAGCCTAATACCGTCTTCACCAATTCAAAATCATTGTTTTCAAATATCATAGTATCAGGGACTTTCTTGTTTACAGTTGCCAATCTTCGCAATACATTGTAAATCTCATCAGGAATGTTTGGCAACTGGTCATATCCAATAAATCCATGTTGGCCACTACCATCAGGCTTCCAGATAGCTGTAATGGGTTCTGCCAGGGTGGATACAATATTGTACACTGCACGTTTTTCCATAGGAACAAGCATGGGGGTGTCAGCGTTCAGATATGTACGAAAATATGTTGTTCCTTCAAAACTTGAACACTTGAGTACGTTTCCTAAATTTACAAGAGCATGAAATTTTTCTTTTTTTGTATCAACTTTTAGAGGAGTCCAATCTCGTGATTTTGGATCAAATTCTTCCCATGATTCAGGAGCTGGAAGTTCAACTTGTTCCCTGTCACCCAATTTTCTCACCTCGGGTTTATAGAGTTGAGTTATGACCTTAACATGGTCTTCTAACGTATGTACTGTGACATTGACTCCCCATAAGGAATCAAGAAACTCTTTGCGTTGTTCTGATGAGACAATCAATGTCCAACGTTTCTCAACTGAGCGCGGTCTTATCTCCAATCTAGTAAGAATCCGGTCTAACCTAGTTTTTTGAGAAAATTGTAATGAAACAATTTTTGTAAATGTATTCTTGTAAGTTTCACAAAGATTGGGTTTTCCTCTTTGAAAACAAACATCACAAAATTCAAGCGGCTCCAAATTGATATCCTTTCAGTACAGTATAACCCGGTATTATAATAGGTATGACAGAGTATTTCCTAGTCTTTTCTGTTAGTAGGAAATAGGATCATATCAAACAAGTAATGTAATACAAAAATAACGATTCCGTGAAAAATACTTTAATTAATTTAACTAATAGCAGCATACGATTTTACAGTAAACGTTAGCTTGTAAATTCTAGAACATACCATTGATATTCTCGTGAGTGCAGCAGCCCAAGCATTAGAAGGAGCAGCAGGAAGATATGCAGCAGATGCCATAAAAC
>CAYWWR010000030.1:0-14354 GCA_964462165.1 uncultured Nitrosopumilaceae archaeon | reverse complement strand
TACTAGTTCTTTCAGGCTCCCAAGCATTCGGTCAGCAGTTGTCTATGGGTGATACGCCTCATGAAGTTGTCAAGGTTACCATTGATGAAAACGGTACTGCACATGTAATACATGAGATCAACTCTACTGATGCAAATTTGAAGCCAATTCAAATTGATACCATAAATGGTAATATGACTAATCTTAATGTCACAGACAACAACGGTAATTCTGTTGAATATGCCAAGATCCAAAAGGCACCATTATCTATCATCATTAATGTTTCACAACGAAATATGACTTTGGTCAAATATGACTTGGTAAATGCAGTAACAAATACTGATGGAGTATGGAAATGGAATTATTATGAACCACAAGATACTGATTATACTGCATTTCATTTTCCAAAAGGAGTTGACATGGTCTGGGCAAATGGTAGACCAGTATATCTTGGAAATCTTGGCCTAGGTCAACATGGAAATGGATTTTCATTACAATATGTGATAAATGAACCTGTAAACATTCAGACTGTTCAACTGGCAGGAAATAATGTTGCAGTTGGAGTAAGAACAGTATCAGGACTTGGAAACTATGCTTTTGATGAATCATCAAGAGCATACTCGTTTAATGTTGACAAAGCAAATGTACCAATCACTGTGATAATGCCACAAGCACTTTTAGCTGGTCCATACGATGTGACATTAAATGGCAATGCTACACTACACCAAGAATTTCACAGTAATGCAACACATGCTTGGATTGGGTTTGAACCAGCCAAAAATGGCACTATTCAGATAACAGGAGGAGCAGTTGGACAAGGCACATCAAGTTCGTTTGATAATGCTACAATAGGAAGCACCACCATATCTACAAGTCAGTCTGATAATACATCAGTCTACCTTTTGATTGGAGGTATTATTGCAGCAGGAATTGCTGGAATCATAATTGTGAAAAAGACCAGATCAAAGACAACATCCAAGCCAGAAAAGACTTGAGATAAAATTTCAACTTAGATTATTAATAGTAGAATATCAATGAGCCACATGCAATGTGGGTGTCATTGTATAAAATGTGGCAGTATGGAATTGTCATCCAAGCAAGTTGGAGAGATTGAAAAAGATGGATATTTTGATATGCATCACACCTGTCTTAAATGCAAAACGCACTTTGATCACCTAGAAGGGGATGTCTTTGATTCGTGTGAAAAGTGTGGATTTAATGTCTAATTGACTTGAAGCAACTTTACTTTAGAATAATAGCTGCGTTTTTCTCGCAAGTCCTTTTGAAGTTCATGGGTAAAGGCCATGGTTGCAAGTGTTTTAGATACGTCAAGTGGAACTGTAGACCAGCCATATTCTCGTAGTTGTGCTACTACCTCAGAGACAGTTCGTGCCTGATCAAAGAAAGAGTCCTCAATCAGTACCTGCATTTTGCCCCTAATCTGATCTTTGTCGATAAATGTAGGTGTAGAAAATTCAGGTTCGTGAACCTCAGCATCATTAAGTGAATTTAACAGTCCAGTTGTTTGTGGAAGAGATTGATCATAGGAATACTCGTACTGGGTATTGTTATTTGTAGAATCTTTTACAAATGACGCTAGATTACATATGACTTGTTCTACGCTTTCATTGTCTATATAGAAGTCCTTTGACTCTATTTCAATTTCATTTTGACCGTATTTTATCTTGATTCTTGCCATTTTCTAACTTTCAATCCTGATTTACTTGATTTATTTTGTTAGCTCTAAGTAGCTTAGAAAACTGATCAAAATATTTACACAACTTATCTGGATTTTTTTTCCGTATAGTCCTAAAAGGGAATATTTCAATTTATTATCGTGGAAAAACGTTCAAAGATAATAATTATAGTAGTTTGTGCTGTTGCTGCTGTAGGAATATTTGGATATTCTCAGTATCTGTCTGCCACTAGCCTCAGCATCTCAATACTTGACAGCAAGATAATGCAGAGAAATGGTGATAATTCGCTATACAATATGACACTTCAATTCAAAAATCCTTCATTGATTCCTATTAACGTAGGACAAACAGACTTTGTCATATCAATTAACAATGAGAACCTTGGTACAGGTACGCTACAACCACTTGTAATACCGCCCATGGGAAAAATTTCATCTCAGGCACCATTTACTGCAGATAATGCAATTCTTGACAAATATGACAATAGTACTAGTGTTCCAAATGTCAAGTTGAGTGGAACAAGCAAGTATGGAATCTCGATAATATCAGTAAATGTTCCATTTACATATTATCCAACAGAACAAGAAGCCAGAGAATTTATACACGGTTCCTAAAATCAGCAAAAGGGTATGCTGACCGTATTTGGATCAATAGCTTACGATACAATAAGAACTCCTACAAAAGTTGTTAAAAATGCATTAGGGGGAGCAGCAACATATGCTGCAATCTCTGCAAGTTTCTTTGACAAGCCTGGCTTGATTGGAGTTGTAGGTCAGGATTTTCCAAAAAGTTATCAAAATATACTAAATAGATTTGTTGACACGCGCGGAGTAGTTCATGCAAAAGGCAAGACATTCAGGTATGATGGAAGCTATGATTCAACTTTGAGCATGCGAACAACCAACAAGACAGAACTTAACGTATTGAAGGATTTCAAACCTGTCGTATCTGAAGAATATCGCAAATCAGAGTTTGTATATCTTGCAAACAATGATCCTGTACAGAACACTAGAATTCTAAAGGAATTTGATAGAGTCAAGTTTTCAATGTGTGATACCATAGAATTTTGGATATCAAGTAAAAGAAATGATGTTATCAAGATGATGGGCTCTGTTGATTCAGTTGTAATCAATGATGAAGAAGCAAAGTTGCTTACAAAGAACCACAACTTGATCAAAGCTGCAAAAAAGATCATGGAGTGGGGAACAAAGTATGTTATAATAAAAAAAGGTGAACATGGATCTTTGTTGTTTTATGAGGATATCATATTCTCATCACCTGCCTTTTCAATGGAAAATATTGTAGATCCTACAGGCGCAGGTGATTCTTTTGCAGGTGGAATGATAGGATATCTATCAAGCAAAAACAGTACTAAAACCTCAACCATCAGAGAGGCTGCAGCATATGGAAACGTCATGGGTTCTTTTGCAGTGGAAAAATATGGAGTATATGGAATAACTGGATTGAAAAGACCTGATATCAAGAAAAGGTTTGATAGATACAAAAAGATGATTCGTTTCTAAAAAAGGTTATAGATATCAAATTAAAAAATAGAACAATGGACGATAAGCTAGATACAATTTTCAATCTCCAGAAAAATCTTGAAAAAATGATGAATCTTGATCATTATCCAAAAGATACTCAAGGAAAGGTTTCTGCACTTTGTACAGCAATAATTCATGAAGCAGTTGAGCTTCAGAGAAACACAAATTGGAAGTGGTGGAAAAAACCTACACCCTTTGATGAAGCTGCAGCCCGTGAAGAACTAATAGACATTTGGCATTTTGTAATTCAAGCATCACTTGAACTTAACATGACTCCAGATGATATTCTAAAAGAATATCAAAAAAAGAATCAGATAAACAGACAAAGACAGATAGACGGTTACTGAGTTTGTCTTAGAGCCTCAATCACAGTTTTTAGTTGTGAAATACTAGTTTCGCCTATTTTGTTTATGATTTTTACTTGTCCTTGAAATTTTGACACTTGTTTTTTTGTAACTGTCAATATTGGATGCGGACTTGAAGAACCAATAATTTTTTGGTTCACATCCATTCCATTTTTGTATAAACAGAGTAAAGAATCACCTGGTTTGTGTCCAAGTGTATCTTTACCGCATAATATGATCGTGTCAATTTTCTCGTTTGATATTATAGATTTTACAAGAGAATCAATTCCTTTGTTTTCAGATAACAATCTGCCAGCTATTGCAACCTCTTTGATAATAGACGATTTTGAAATGTCTCTTAGTAGATTCATACTTGATAGAGTACAAACTGCAATGGTTGATGTTGAATCCCCAAAAAATATCTCTTCTTCTATCGGAAGAAGGATTCTACATAATTCTCCTGCAATGTCTTCAATTAGATTCATGCAATCAATTTGTGCAATACTTTTGAAATGTGACGCAAGTCATTTTCTGTGACCAATGGATTCACTGGAAGACTAAGTACAGAGTTGGCAGCCCAATCAGTAAGAGGAAGCTTGAGAGATTTTTTGTAAAACGGAGTCTTGTGAACCGGAATAGAATAGTATGCAGTTGCACCTATTCCTTGTGAATTTAGCTGTTTCATTAGTTTATTGCGATTTTTAGTAGCAATTGTATAAAGATACCAATTTACATTCACACCGTTTCTTTCTTCAGGCAATATGACATTAAGATCAGACAAGAGTTCATTGAGAATTGCTGCATTCTTTTTTCTTTTTTCCAAGAATTTTGTAAGTTTTGTCATCTGAACTTTGGCTAGTGCAGCACAAATTTCTGGAAGTCGTAGATTTAGTCCAAGTATTCGAGTGTCATAACCATGAAGCATTCCATGATTTCTGATCTTGCGCAGTTTTTCAAAGAGATTTTTATCATCTGTTACTACAGCTCCACCCTCTCCTGCAGTTATTACTTTGGCAGCATACATGCTAAAGCAACCCATTTTTGAGAATGTTCCAGATTGTTTTTTCTTGTATGTAGTTCCTAGTGATTGACATGCATCTTCAATTATCTCAAGATTATGCGAATTAGCAATCTCAGAGATTTCATCCATGTATGCAAAATTTCCATATAGGTGAACTGGCATGATTACCTTGGATTTTTTTGTAATCTTCTTTTTGAGATCACTTGGATCCATTGTATAATTTTCTGGGCGTATGTCAACAAACACGGGTTTTGCTCCAACTGACAGAATAGAATTAGCAGTTGCCACAAATGTAAAAGATGGTACTAAAACCTCATCACCTTGTTTTATATCAAGAGCATAAAGTGCGGCTTGCAGTGCAGCTGTTCCAGAATTTACTGCTATGGCATATTTTGATTTTGTATATGAGGCTAAAAGTTGTTCAAATTCTTGTACTCTTTTTCCACCACTATTTGCAGCAGTTGTGAGAGATTTCTCTGTTAATACTGAACGTACTTCATTTATTTCGTCTTTTTCAATAATTGGTATATTTATCGGAATTTTCAATAATACAATAGAAAATTTTCGCTATAATTAAACTTCCTAAATTAAAACCAATTCTTATATTTTGGAGATATACATCGAGATCAAATGAAAGTGCACCTACAAGAAAATGATCCAAGTTACAAGATATTCTTGTATGTTTTCTATGTTAGCGCGTTCATAATGTGTTCTATTACCGTATTTGGATTTTATGCAATGATACAGGAATGGTCCACCAAGGGGACATATGTAATGGGCGAGGTACTTGTCAAGACAGAATTTCCAACCCCACATTTTGCTAAATTGCTAACATGGTTATTTTTTACATCAATCATTAGTTGGTATTGTGTTTCGCGAATAGGTTGGAAAAGAACAGTAACTGTTTCAAAATGGAAACTTACCATGGTGCAACTGATGTTAGTAGGATTAGCAATAGTTACACTCTATGAAACAATTTACAACTTTATTCTATTAAGTTCTCAAATTACTGCAGGAATGATAAATGGTGCAACACCAAACATTGATTCTCTTACAGTAGCATATCCAGATCCAAACAGGCCATGGAATCTCATCTTTGCAACAAAGATGTTTCTTGCTGCATTTCTGATAAGCTCACACGCATTCTATCTCAGCACGCGTCCTAGAAAGTCAATTCAAGAACTTGATGCTTAAATTTATAGGCAAACATATTGGAATTTGACTGGAATGGATGTAACAGAAAAAATTAGACTTGTAAAAAGAGAACCTACTGAAGAAGTAGTAACTGACGAAGAATTATTGAATCTGTTTAATACAAATTCTCAGCCCAAACACTACATTGGTCTTGAGATATCTGGTTTCATGCACTTGGGTAGCTTAATACTAACAGGATTTAAGATAAATGACTTTATCAAAGCTGGAGTAAAGTGCACTGTATTTTTAGCGGACTGGCACACTTACCTGAACAACAAACTTGGTGGAGACTGGGATAAGATACGAATGGTGTCAAAATACTATGCTGATGCATTCAAGATGTTTTGTCCAGGAGTTGAGATTGTAGAAGGCTCACAACTTTATGAATCAAGAAGAGATTATTGGTTAGACCTTGTCAAGTTTTCAAAGAACATGTCTCTTGAGCGCACCATGCGTTCTATGACAATAATGGGTAGGAGTGCAGAGAAGGACAAAATTGATCTTGGTCAACTCTTCTATCCTCCAATGCAAGCGGTAGATATCCATACAATGGATTTGGATATTGTACATGCTGGAATGGATCAAAGAAAAATACACATGCTTGTCAGAGAGATCTTTCCAAAAATGAAGTGGAAGGTTCCAGTTGCAGTTCATCACCATATTCTTGCAGGACTTGGCGAACCAGAACCTGTCTCAGATTCTGATTCAGATTTTGTGTCAAGCAAGATGAGTAAATCAAAATCTGCATCAGGAATATTTGTTCATGATACAGATGAAGAGATCAATTCAAAATTCAAAAAAGCATGGTGTCCAGAGGGAATTATAGACAAGAATCCAGTACTTGAGATCTCAAAACATATTATTTTTCATGAATTCAATGAAGTTGTAGTAGAGCGTCCTGATAAATTTGGAGGCAATGTTGTCTACACAAACTATCAAGACTTAGAAGCAGATTTTGCACAGAAAAAATTGCATCCATCAGATCTAAAGGCTACAGTCTCCAAATATGTCACTAATATAATCAGGCCAATAAGGGAGAAAATTGTCCTAACAGAAGAACTTTCAGAAGCAATAAAGAAAACTACTTGAGATTAGGTCTTACTTTTCTTGAAAATAGCGATAGCATATCAAGTGATTTTGATAACCCTATGAAATTAACAATAAAGTAGTTTATTCCAATTTTTTGATACTGTTTCAAGTAATCACTTACCTCGTCTGGAGTGCCCACTGCAATGCTATCAGTTGAACGTATGACAAACTCTGCAATTGATTCATTTTTCTTTTTTAGTTTTGATATAATATTTTTTACATCATCACTATCTTTTCCAACCAGAATTCGTAACAATACAGAATTTTCTATTTCATTGTGATTTCTTTTGACTAGTTTACAATTTTCTTTTAGCAGTTTTATTTTCTCTTCTAAAATTTTAGGTGTTCCAAATGGATGATTATACCTAGTAGCATGTCTTGCTGCAACCTTCATGAGATTTTTTCCTGCTCCACCTACCATAATTGGTGGATGCGGTTTCTGAATGGGTTTTGGATTACAGATAGCATCTTTGATAGAATAGTGTTTTCCTTTGAAGCTTGATTTTTGATTTAGCCACATCTTTTTTATTATTTTAATAGACTCATCAAGTTGTTCTACTCGCGTTACTAGATTATCAAATTTGTATCCATAGGAATCATATTCATATCCAAACCAACCTGCGCCTATACCAAACTCTAGTCTTCCATTACTGATTGCATCAAGTGTAGATGTCATTTTTGCTAAAAGAGATGGATGTCTAAAGGAATTTGATGTGACTATCTGTCCTATCCTAAGTTTTGATGTTATTGAAGAAATTGCAGAAAGAAGTGTGTAGGCCTCAAACAAAGTCTTGCTGCGATTATTTGAGGGATGAGAAACAAAATGATCATAGACATACCCTGCATCAAACCCAAGATTTTCTGCAGCTAGTGCGACATTTTTTGAAAACAGAAATTGTTCATGAGGATTGTCAGTATGAAATTCATCTAGCCATCCTTGGGGTATGGTTAGTCCAATCTGGACTGATGTCATATTATTTTCTGGTCTGCTGCGGTTCTACAATATTATATTTTGATGTATAACCACGGGGATTTATCATCAAATCTTTGTACATGTAAGTTGAAGAGTTACCAATTATCACAGTAGTGATCATACCAAGCTTGTCATTGTGTTCTTCCATGTTTTCCAAATCAGTTAGAACAATTTCTTCTGATTCTCGAAATGCACCCTTTACAATTGCTACTGGTGTGTTAGGTGATCTATATTTTAGAAGAAGTTTTCTTGTATCTTGTAATTGATGAATTCTTTTCTTGCTTGCAGGATTGTATATTACAATAACAAAATCACCTTGAGCTGCTGCTTCTACTCTCTTTGTTATAATCTCCCAAGGTACAAGCAGATCACTCATGCTTACCACAGCAAAATCAGTCATGAGAGGAGAACCAACTAGTGCTGCGCACGAATTAAGTGATGAAACTCCTGGAACTATTTCAACTTGAAGACCAGCTTTTCTGTCCCATCCTTCCTCTGCCAAAATTTCATAAATCAAACCTGCCATTCCATAAATTCCTGGATCTCCACTTGATACAAGCGATACCATCTTTCCAGATTTTGCAAGATCGATGCACTGGTGTGCCCTTTCTACTTCTTGTGTCATTGCATATCTATGAACTTCTTTTCCTTCTATCAAATCTGCGACCAGGTTGACATATGTTTCATAGCCAACAATTGTATCACTTTCTGCAATTGCTTGTTTTGCACGAAAAGTCATGTGGTCATGATGACCAGGTCCTACACCTACAATAAACAATTTACCGGTCATGTACAGTAAGAGATTTTCAAAGTAAATTTATCCCTTTTGATGATTTTATGGAGTTATAATTGGACAATCAAGAATGTAGTTGTCGCCAAGCACTTCTGCTTCTTGTACTGTGATATTTCCTGCTGATTTTTCATAATCAATATCATTTTTATTTTCTAAAACTTTTGCATTGTTTGGATCGTTCCAATTTATTATTGAAATTTTGCAAATAGGACTGTAAGCAGTATCTCCTAGTTGTGCACTAGAGATTCCTTCTTGATAACCAAATGGTCCCGCACCTTGTATGCCATTAGTAAAGTGATAGACATCTCTTGCGGAAAAATCAAGAAGTGAAAGTGAAGGAACATCTTGAATTCCCATAGTCTGTGCAGGTCCTTTAGGAGTTCCTGCAGTAATAATATAGTATATTGTCTTTCCGTCAGGTCCCCATCCCCTATGCCCAACAAAGGTTGCAGTCATGTTATTTACATCGATATTGAGTACTTGTCCATTCAGATATGATGTCTGATCTGACAATGTCTTGTTGGTTCTCACGTTTAATTTTCCTCCATCCCATGCTACTTCAGGAGTATTCAGAATTGTATCAGTAACAATCAGTTTTATTTTTCCTGTCATATTTGCGTCAAGAATTGCTTGTGTAGAATTGAGAATTAATGATCCTCTTCCCACATTCCATGATACATTGATTACTTTGCTTAATGGGCTGTATTGCTTGTCAGAAGGTGTAAACGATAATACATCATTTTGATACCCTTGCGTTCCATTTCCAGTGATTCCATTTGTAAAGATGAAGATGTCGCCAAGTGATGTAATTGGAACATGAGCCAATACAGGCGATAGTTGAACCTTCCAGTTTTGTTTGCTTGAGATTGTATTTGCTACAAGATTGTTGCTTGAATCAGTTATGATGTAATAAGCAGCTTTTCCATTGACCATTCCCTCATGCATAGGTATCTGTACTGGAATTGTGCTTTTTGCTAATTTGATAGTATTATTTTCAGTTAGTGGTGTTATGGTAGCTTGAACAACATCAGGAGTTGTTACTCGTATCCATCCATCTACACTAACAGTAGCGGTAAACTGGCTAGAATTTGTTGAATGAAAACCGATTGCAGATCCTGCAAAATTCATACTACCACCAGTGGAATTTAGATCAATTGTTGTTTCGGCATAAAATGTATTGCCGTCTACTGTCCATACTGGTTGTCCCTTTGAATCGCTTTTGTCAATTTGATGCAAAACAACAACTTGAACAGGTTGACTTGAACTGTACGTAACTGTTCCATCATAAATAGAACCATTGTTTGGTGGCAATACTATTGCCATCTGTTCATTGCTGTGACCAATTCCAGGATCTTGTGTAGATGTAATTGTTTGAGTAAATTGGATCTTCTTTGTTGATCCAGCATTAGCAAGATGATCATTGAATAATGATAATGAAACCGCAAGACCTCCAACTATGATAATAATTGCTAAAAGTAAAAACCGGTTCATATTCTATGAACACCTAATTTACATAAATATGCTTTTAGAAAGAATTTCGATTACTTGCCAAGTTTAAACTCATCATGCAATGCCTGTACTGCTGCGTTACAATCAGAATCTTTGACCACAAATGCAAGGTTAAGCTCAGAAGAACCTTGTGCTATCATTATTACATTTACACCTTTTTTTGCTACAGCTGTGAATACTTTGGAGGCAACGCCTGTAATTCCTCTCATTCCAGAACCAATGAGAGCCAAGATGGATACATCTACTGTAACATCTACTTTTTTGATGACTTTACCAAGCAAGTTCATTTCAAGTGAATTTACTGCCTTGTCCAGGTCGTTCTTCTTTACTATAATCGATATGGACGACTCTGATGGACTTTGAGATATCATCATTATGTTGATACCTTCTTTTGCAAGTATTGAAAATATTGTAGCTGCAGTACCAGGAGCACCGACCATGCTTCCTCCCCTAACATCAATTAGTCCAGTATGTCTTATTGTGCTCACACATTTTACAGTCTTTTGTGTATCAGCCTGTGGGGTAGCAGTAACTAGTGTACCTGGATTATCAACGTTAAACGTATTTCTTATGCGCAAAGGAATTTTTTTTGCAACAAGTGGTTCAAGTGCTCTTGGATGAATGTATTTTGCACCAAACAATGCCATCTCCATTGCTTCAATGTATGATACTTCTTTGATCAGTTTAGCATCTTTTACAATTTTTGGATCAGTTGTCATCAAACCATCTACATCACTCATTAACCAGACTTCATCTGACTTGATGCTAGATGCAATGATAGTTGCAGTATAATCAGACCCACCTCTTCCAAATGTAGTTATGTTGCCATGCTGATCTGCACCAGCAAATCCTCCAATTACTGGCATAGTTTTCTTTTGCAAAAGATTTTCTACAGTATGAGATACATGCAAGCGCGTTGTATCCATGAGCGGCTTTGCCCCTCCAAAATTAGAATCTGTAACTATTCCTACATCTTTTCCTGTAAGAGGTACTGCCTTTATTCCCATTTCATTTAATGTAAATGCAACCAAGTTTATCGATAGTCTTTCACCAAATGAGATCATGTAATCAGAAGATCGTGGTGTTACTTCTCCAAGTAGTAACATTCCATGTAATAGATCTTGGAATTCATCAAGGTCTGCCTTCATCTTAATGAGTAGATCTTTTTTTATTTTCGAGTTCTTTACACATTGTTCTGCAATATCAGTATGCATCTTGATGATTTTCTTTGCAAGTGAACTTGCAGCTTCCTTGTTTCTATTTTGGATTAGATTTGTTATACGAATTAAATCGTCTGTAACTCCACTTATGGCAGAAAACACTGGAATGATTTTGTTTTCCTTTGCTAGTTTTTTTATCAGAGTTGCAACATTTTTTATATTTTGTGGAGAGGAAACAGAAGTTCCGCCGAATTTTAGAACAAGTTTCAAATCAGTATAACCTCGCTTTATTATCCTTAAAATCTTTTAACTCTCTACTCTAGGAGCAAGGTAAAAGTGAATTCTTCCTATGTTTGCTACCTTAAATTCCAGTCTAAGCGGCATTTTACTTGAATATTCACAAACTACTGTGTCTGCTACAGTACTACCTATTGCTTTCACTATGCTATTGAGATATTCCAAGCTATAGGTTGCATTGCTATCTTCTTTTACTTCAAGTTCTGGTATTCCCGGCATTCCTTTTTCTAGTGTTATGATTGCCTCACCAGAATCTCCACGTCCTGAAAATTCTGCTACCGTAGGATTGGCATTAATTGTGAGATATTCTGAAACCACTTGTATGTCTCCAAGTATTTTGTCAAATTCTGAAGATGTCACACCCACTTTGGCATTGTAAGTAATTTTTGGAAGTGGAGTATCAGTTGCAGAACTTTCAATCAATCGCATTTTATATTTTTTATTTTTACCTATTGTAACAAGTAAAAGCTTGTCTTCAGAAATGCTGATTTCGATATTATCTTTTTTATCAGATCTTTTAATTAGTTTTGAAAATTCATCTATTCGTACTCCAAATTTTACATCTTCATCACAAACATATTTTTCAAATGCAGAGTTAGGCCATGAAATATCGATTAATGCCACATGTGATGGATCCATTCCACGAAAAGCAATTCCTTCACCTGTAGCTTCGAATGTAGCTTCTTCAACTAGAGTTGATATGGCAGAGATGACTGCTTTCCATTCTTCAGAACCACCAGTCTTTGCAGAAAATACCAAACTTACTCACATCTCCAGAATGTTCAAGTTAAACCTTTATGCGTAATTTCGCCAAGTATAGCTACATTTGACACATCGATAAAACTGAGTTGTAGGTTCATCTGCACTTCTTGTTTGTAACATCCACCATACTGCCTCGTTATTTCCACATTTTTCACAATCGATCTTAATTGTTGGCAATGCTTCTTTCATTTCTTTATCGTCTAACGCAATAATGGTTGGAACATTTTCAGTTTTTACTTCTTTTGTAACCTTGTTTCCTTTTTCGCTGTATCCACACTTGGGACATACAAATTCAGAGTCAGAGCTATCTATCTTTAATCGCGCCTGACACTTGGGACAGAATTTCATTTAGACACCTTTAAGTTTAGAAAAAATTGCTTTTTTTAGTTCAGCGGTATATTCCAAGGCTGTCTTTGTTGCCTTTTCAATTTCCTTTACTGGGTTGCCCTTTGAAGTATTTACTCGCATTGCAAGTTGTCTAGTAAGTGGGTGTCTCAAGACCACACCTGCAAACTCTACAGTAGGATCCTTGAGCATCTCATATTGTACTATATAGAGAGTACTAATGTCGGATCTGCTTATGTCCAATTGAACCTCCTTTGGAGAAGATTTTTTCAGTTGAACATCCATGTAAGTCAAAAAAATACTTATTGAGGATATAAACCATCCCCAATAGTTGACTAGCGATAAAAATGCAATAAGTGGAGTTTCTCTGGAGAAATCCTCCGACAAGCCAAGAATAGAAGACAATGTTACATTAAACGTGAAATTTTCTGTAACAGGAGCACTAAGAGAAGCTTTCACTGAGAAAAATTGGGAAAAAGCTTACAATAATCACGACAACAGCTTCAAACTAAGATATGGAGTAAAGATCCACACAGGTGGACTTCGAAAGAAGGAGATTGGCAAGCCCCTAGAAACGTACAAAAAAGTTGCCCTTTTTTGGACACGAAATCCAAAGCTTACTCAGATGGGAGAGAAAAAGGTCTGGGTACAGATATCCAAAAACTTTGAACCAAGTATTCCAAATAGCCAATCTGAAGCACAACAGCTATTTCTTGACTTTGATGAAAAGATACAGTTTAACGCATCAGAGCTTGGAGTTGGTAAACACAAGCTAGAAGCAGAAGTGTATGTCTCTTGGTTCAAGCATGATTACGCAGAACCATTTGATGAAACTGCGCACTCTAAAGAAATCGAGCTCGAAGTTACCAAATAGGATATAAATGGAATTATTGGTGAATCGATATGGCAAAATTCGATGGACTTAGAGGACAAGAACTGCTTGAAGTAGAAGAAAAAAACGGTGAAGTAACTTTGATCTTCAAGGATAACAGATTTTTGTTTATCAAACTAGAAGACGGCAAGATGGTAACTACATCTATACCAGAGTAAACTTACTTGTTTAGGAATTTGTAGTATAGACCAATTGCTATTTCTTGGGATTCAGACTGGATTGAACCCGGTCTTTCTTTTCGTACTTTTTGTATAGCATCCTTTGCTAACATCTTTTGATATTTTACAAGATAACATGCAAGAATGGTACCTGCTCTTCCCATACCTGCTGCACAATGAACCATTACAGGTTCATTATTTTCAATTCTTTTTTGTATAAACTCTACTGCTTCATCAATTTGTTCCATATCAGGTGCAGAATAGTCTTCTGTTGGAACATGAAGATATTTTACATTCTTGGTCCACGATTCCGGAAGTGAATTCTCAGTCATTGTAACAATAGATTTTACTCCTTGTTTTAGTATCCAATCTATTTCAGAAACAGATGTTGGCATTCCACTACCAGCTAACTTGTCACTGATTAACCAACTAAAGTTTGTAGGCTTTTTTGCAATTTTACCATGCATTTTTCGCCAGAGATTTCCAGGTTTGCTCACAAGGTATTATGAGAATCGTACCATATATGTAGAAAACGAAGTTTAAAAATAAAAATAAGAAAAAGAGAAATTTTATGCGGACTTAATCGATTAGCTCGGT
>CAYWWR010000029.1:0-14938 GCA_964462165.1 uncultured Nitrosopumilaceae archaeon | reverse complement strand
GCATCTTGATGTCATCCATGTTTATTGTTGTACCTTCTGAGAGTCCTGCCTCTCTACACCTGATGCACTTGCAGGAGATATTTTGTTTCTTTAGGTTTTGTTGCACTATCTGCCTTAGGTTTCCAAGTTTTGGTCCTGCGATTATCTGGTCTGATGATATCTCTCTTTGAACTCTCATTATTCTTGCCCATCTTGGAATTATTTTTTTAATCTCTGTGAGTACTCGAACCATCTCATCATCAGAATATGGAGTAAAGTTTCCTTGCTTGTATGTTGCATAAAGAGGAGTGTCCTCTAGAACTAGTGTTGGGTAGATCTTGAGCATGTCAGGTCTTAGCTCAGGGTCTGAAAATAATTTCTGAAAATCTTGTATGTCTTGCTCGGGGGTCATGGATGGAAGACCTGGCATCATGTGTGCAACTATCTTGTATCCTGCATCTTTTGATATTTGAAATGATTCCACTACATCATGGTATGTGTGTCCCCTGTTTACAATCTCGTATACTTTTTCATGAAGACTCTGTACTCCAATCTCAACTCGTGTTACTCCGTAATCTAGCATCCAGTCCACATGTTCTTTTTTGCTATAGTCTGGCTTGGTCTCTATTGTAAATCCAACATTTCTGAAATTTGTCTTTTCATTGTTCTTTTTGGCAGATTCTAAATCTGGTGAGTCAAATCCATTTAATGCATCATAGCATGATTTTATAAAATCAATCTGGTAACTTTTTGGCATGAAAAGAAATGTTCCGCCAACTATGACAAGCTCTAGTTTTGTGGAATCATGACCATACGCAATCAAGTGCTCTAGTTTGTCAAGAATCTGCCTTTTTGGATCGTAACTGTTTAAAATTGCATTCTGTGTAGAAGGTTCTCTTCCGGTGTAACTGTTGGGAGAGTTGTATTCTATTCCGCCTGGACAATAACTGCATCTTCCATGTGGACATGCATACGGTTTTGGCATTAGTGCAATTACTGCAACACCTGATGCTGTCTTGACAGGCTTTCTTACTAACGCCTTTTGCAGTTTGATATATTCTGCCCCTGTAACAGATGCAAGTATCTCATAATTTCTTGGAATTCGCTCAAGGGCATATTTTATGCAAATTCGCTTGACCTCTTTTTTTACATCCTTGTCGGTAGGATTGGAAATTGCAAGAAGACTGGTGCAAATTTCTTTGCATGCATCTTCAAATGTTACTTCAGCTCTTTGCACGCCTTGTTTGAACTAATTTGGGTATTAAATCCTAATCTGGTTTATGCTATCTTTATCTTGTCAATGTAGACGCCCTTTCTCTCTGTGATTTTACCAATCTGACTTGATACAAATCCGTGTTTTTTGAATATCTTGGAAATATTCCCTGTCTCACTACTTGGAGCAACCAGGCAGAATCCTATTCCCATGTTAAACGTCTTGTACATCTCTTCTCTTTTTACGCCTTGGTCTTGGATTTGCTGGAATATCTGAGGGGCATCTGGGATGCCATCAAGTAGAAATCCTGTCTTTTTTAGCCTCAAAAGTTTGGTAAATGCACCACCTGTTATGTGTGCCAGACCATGAATATTACATTCCTTGATTGCTTGCAAGACTGGCTTGACGTATATTTCAGTTGGTGCAAGCAGTGCGTCTCCCAAAACTCCAATGCCCTTTATTTTGTCTCGTATGGAATATTTTGAAAATAATGCCTTGCGTGCAAGTGAATATCCGTTTGAATGCAAACCACTGCTGTTTACTCCGATGATGACATCACCTGTTTTTATTTTATCGCCTAGAATCATGTCGCTTTTTTTGAGAATTCCTACAACCATTCCTGCCAAGTCAAATGAGAAATTTTTTCCTGCGATTAAATCTGGAAGTATTGCAGTCTCTCCTCCCACAATTGGAACTTGAGCCTCTTTTGCACCACTGACTAGCCCCTTTACTATTTGATTGAATATTTTTTGATCATTTTTATTTGCTGCAATATAATCTACAAAAGATATCGGAACTGCACCTGTGCATATGATATCATTTACATTCATTGCAACACAGTCAATTCCTACAGTGTCATATTTTTTCATCATCTGTGCAATCATTACCTTTGTTCCAACTCCATCGGTATGCGTTGCAAGCAATGTGCCTCCTGGTATCTCTACAATTCCTGCATAATGGCCAAACCCTGACATTGTCTTTACTTTTTTTTGCAGTCCGTGGGTTGATGCAATTAGGTTTCCAATGCTTTGCTGGCTCTGCTTTATTTTTTTTATGTCAATGCCTGCATCCTTGTAGGTTATTGTCAACGGATCTTTAACTCAATTTGATTAGAATAAAAGAATTATGAAATCAGTTGTTTTTTTGCATGAATAAGTCCAGCATGACTCCTCCCTTGTCTGTTATGGAGTATACCATGTTTGATCCCCTTGGCTCTTTTTTGATGAAATTATACGATGTGCACAGGTGCAGGTAGTTCAGAAAAGACCTCTTCATACGTATGTTTGATTTTACATACAGTTCTGAGAAAGTCATTGGGTTACCCCGTAGTTGATAGAGCAACTTTAGGATGGATATTGTGCTAAAGTCTCTTGCCCTTGTCTTTACTGCATCAAGTACTTGCTCATCTCGCTTTATGATAAAGTCTGAAAAGTGGTCTGCCACCTCGACTGATATGTAGGTCATTCTTGACTTCATGTTACGGTACTTATACCGTACTATACCTTATTAATTCTAGCTGGGTGGATTTTTTGAGCTTGGCGCTAGCTTTTTTGAACAAATTCCATTTGTTTTTATTCTAGACAGATACAATTTCTTCATGCACAGCGCATTTGTTTTGATAAATGCAGAGCTTGGAAAGGAACTTGATATTGTAAATGAGATAAAAAAATTTCCATATGTAAAAGAAGTCTATCCTGTGTATGGCGTATACGATGTACTGATGGTGTTAGAGTCTGAATCAATGGAGACACTGAGGGAGACAATAACAACACAGGTAAGAAAACTGGAAGGAATCAAATCAACTCTTACCATGATTATAGTCAAAGATTAGGAAATATCATCGCCACAAATAATAGCACTGTATCTACAAGAATGGTTCATTGGCAGATAACATTTTGTTTCTGTTTGGCTGGCTGGGTGAGCTTGTCTTTGCAAGCTGGCTCTTGTCATCTGGTGCAGAACATCTTGCAGAAAGATGGGGCGGACGATTTGTTGGAAGGACATTGCTTAGCATTGCAACAACATTGCCTGAGATAGGAATTGTTGTAGCAGCTGCAAAGGATGGCTCGTATGGTACAGCAATTGGTTCTGCACTTGGAAGCAACTTGTTCATGATGACATTGGGTCTTGCAATCATGTTGATAATTGCAACAACCAGATTATCAAAGGCTCCGCAAAAATTCATTGATGTTAAAGAGTTCAAGCTTGACAAAATCTTTCTTGTGATAACAGCTGTTGTTGGCGCATTGTTATTTCTAGATGGTTATACGGCAGTTGACGGAATGATATTTGCTGGATTATTTTCTACGTATCTCTTGCTTGCTTTCAGGGAGATGAAAAAGGAAAAGCAAGCCTCGCTTGGAAAGGACTTGCATGATGTTCCAAATGCCAAGCCAAAAAAGCACTTTGCAAGGTCAATGGTTCTTTTTGTTGCAGGAACTGTTGGGATATTTGTAGGATCTGTACCGTTTGTACATTCCCTGGAAGGCGTCTCAGTTGACCTTGGGGTATCTGTTGTGGTACTTGCAGTAATTGTCAGTCCAATTGCAGGTGAGATGCCTGAAAAAATATCCATGATACTTTTGGCAAGAAAGGGCGCAAATGGAGCATCTATTGCAGTTGCAAATGTTTTGGGTTCAAAGATCTTGAATAATACACTGCTTCTCTCTGTTGCAATCTTTGCTGCAATGAGTTATCAGGGTTTGAATGTCAAGATTGCAAATACTCCACTACTTGAAAACCAGATGATTCTAGTCACTGCAATTACAATAATTGCCCTGATTCCAATGTTCAAAAATAAACTTGGTCTGCGTTCTGGCGTAATGTTACTTGTCTTGTATGCGATAGGGATTGGAATGCAGTTTATCTTGCCTGACCTTTAGAGTGGCGATACTTGGATTGAATCTGCCCTAACAGTTGGAGTTATTGCAGGAATGGAACCCCACTGGAGGATGTTTTTTGAATCATTTCCTATTGCTGAAATGTTTTGCAGCAACGTCTTGAGGTTGTGAACTATTCTGACAGACTTGGCAGGGCTTGCCACTCCGTTTTCAATTATTTTTATTCCGCTGCGTGCCGTGCACGAAAAATCTCCTTGCTCTGGGTTTACTGGATATGTATACCAAAGCCTGCCAACCAGAATCCCTTTCTTGGTATCTTTTACAATCTCATTTTTTGTAAAATCTCCACTTGTCACTTTGATGTTGTGGCTAAGTGGTACAGGTATTGACACTGCTTGTCTTCCCATTGGAGAGCCAGGCCTTGCTGCATTTCCACTGGAGGATTTATCATTTTTGAATGCCTCAAAAGAATCCGAGTATAATCCTGAGAGGACACCTGATTTTATGAAAAACTGGGGCGCAGTTGGGGTCCCCTCATCATCAAATGACTTGCTACCAATTCCATCTGGACTGTGGGGATCGTCTGACAATGTAAAACTCTCACTTGAGATCTTATCTCCCATCTTGTCTGCAAAGCAACTTCGTTTTTCAGAATATGTCTTTAGACCAAAGTTTGCAGAAAAAACAAATGCTAACAGTTCTCCAAATGCATATGGCTCAAATATTATATCATACAAGTCTTGCTCGATTTTTTTTGGATTGATTGACTCAACACACATTTCACGCGAGTCATTGCCAACCATATATGCCGAGAAATTGTCTAATGTTCTTGCACAAGATGCACCGATTCCACTGACAGGAAGACCTCCAGTTTGGGATTCTGTATTGATTGTTCCAGATATGAACGTGGCATCATCAATACAGTCAACCCCATTTGTATTCATGACATGAAATTTTTCTGAGACAATATTTAGCGAGCCTGATATTCTGGTTACATCCTTGTGAGTTGAGGCGTTTATCATTTCATTTGCCATGTCTGCTGCTGCAGATCCTGACATGTTTGCTAGTCTTGGGTCGTGTGTTTTTTCCACTTTGTGGAACCTTGATGGGAATGGGAGTGTCTTCCAAAAATTCTTTGGTTTTGTAAATTCTCTAGTCTCCAAGATTCTTTCCAAGAAATTTTTTTCATCACCTGATGACCTACCAGAAATTATTCTTTTTTCATCAATAATGCGTACTGCAATGGAACTTTCTTGGTTTTGTTTTATCTCTGCAATCTCGGAATCTGTTATTCTTACAGTTGTAATCTTTTTTTGTATTGATACTACTTCGCACTCGTCTAGGTCAAGTGTCCTTGACTTTGCAAGTATGTCCTCACAATGTGACAACTAGCGTCGCCTGTTGTTTTTGTACCTGTATCCATCAAGCTTGATCAATTCATGATACGAGCCAAACTGGGATATGTTTTGAACTTGGTCTAACTGGTCTACGCTTTCCTCTGAGACAAAGGTTCTGAGTATCTTGTACGATGTTGTCCTCTGGGCTGGAATTCTTCCTGCTTGTCGTATGAGGTGTCTGATATCCTTTGGTTTTAGCAGCTGGCCGTGTTCTGCACCTGCTGCAGTGGAGATGCTTTCGTTGATTAGTGTACCGCCAAAGTCATTTGCTCCCCATGATAAAACAAGTTGTGCCATCTCAGAGCCTTCCTTTACCCATGATGTCTGGATGTTGTTGATGTAATTGTTGAACATGATTCTAGCTACTGCATGCATCAGCAAGACATCTTTACCATCTGCACCGTTTTTGATTCCATGGTGTAAATTTTCTTTGTACATTGGAGCTTCACTGTGGATGAAATTTAATGGAACAAATTCTGTAAATCCTCCTGTTTCCTTTTGAATTTCACGAATCAATCCCATGTGCTTTGCCCTGTCTTCTGCAGATTCCAAGTGTCCAAACATTATGGTAGAAGTTGATGGTATGCCAATCTTGTGTGCTGTTTTTATCACTTCGACCCACTTGGCAACAGTAATTCTTCCTGGAGAAATTTTGTCACGCATTGTCTGGTCTAAAATTTCTGCTGCAGTGCCTGGCAGTGAATTTACACCTGCATCTTTTAGTCTGAGCAAATATTCTTTTATGGATAAATTTGATCTTGTGGCTCCGTAGAGTACCTCTTCTGGTGAAAATCCATGGATGTGAATATCTCCGACCTCGCCCTTGATGGCCCGACAAATATTTTCATATGTATTCTTGTCCATGTCTGGAGGAAGACCTGCTTGGACACAGACCTCTGTTGCACCAAGTGTTCTTGCCTCCTTTGCACGTCTCACTATTTCCTCTGTAGGTAAAAAGTATCCTTCTTCCTCACGAAAGTCTCTGCTAAATGCACAAAAACCGCATTGCTTTATGCAGACATTTGTAAAGTTGATGTTTCGATTAACTACATATGTTACAATATCTCCAACACGTCTTTTTCTTAGCTCATCTGCAACCATTCCAATGAGATGAAAGTCAAGACCCTTTGCGGAAAATAATCTTGCAGCCTCGCTTACAGAAATTTCCTTTTCTTCCAGTGCACGGTTGAGTGTATCTGCTATGAGTGGATCGGAATCTTTCAAGAGTGATTCAAATGCTGACATGTTCATCTTGCATATTCTCCACTAACTAGATTTTCAGAATCTGAAATCTCTGACATTTTTGATACCAAATCTTGATTTACCATGTGGAAAAATTCTGGATAAACCGGGAATCTTGCTCTAAGATGAAATCCTGCATCTGAGCAACTTGCATCAATGTCTTGGATATTTGGCCATGGAAATTCTGGGTTTACAAAGTCTTGTGTTATTGGTGATATTCCGCCCCAGTCGTTTATTCCTGCTGACAAAAATGATGAATATGATTTCGGGGATAGGTTTGGTGGTATCTGGATATTCATCTTGGGCAAGATTATTCTAGCTAGTGCAACAAGTGTCTTGAAATATCTTTCTTGTGGTGACGGACTGGACTTCATGGGCGTGTCAATCTTTGGCTGGAAATTTTGTAAAATTATTTCTTGAATGTTACCATATTTTTCATGGATCTCTTTTATTGCATAAATTGAATCAATCAATTCTTGTGGACTCTCACCTATTCCAATCAACAGTCCTGTAGTCATTGGGATACTCAACTCTCCTGCATTTTGTAAAACCTTGATTCTTGCCTTGGGGCTCTTGCTTGGAGCAAACTGGTGGGGCATACCATTTCCTGATAGTCTCTCACTTGAATTCTCTAGCATTACTCCAAGACTTACGTTTGTTTCCTTTAGCTGGCGCATCTCTTCTTTTGTGAGATTTCCTGCATTAGTGTGAGGGAACAATCCTTTGTCAAGTGCAATCTCTGATGCTGCAACTAGATATTCTGCAGTGCTTGAAAATCCATTTTCTTTGAGCCATGTTTTTGCCTCTTGATATTTCTGCTCTGGCCTCTCACCTGTGACAAATAATGCCTCTGTACAGTGTTGCTTTTTTGCAACTTCTGCAAGTGTTATGATGTCATTCTTTGAAAGCATTGAAACTTTTTCCTGTCCTGGTTCTGACTTGTAGGTACAGTAAGAGCATGTATCCCTGCAGAGATTTATCAAGTTGAAAAATACTTTTCTTGAATATGTTACCGTTTTACCCTTGTTGTTTGTCCTCAAAAGTTGGGATACTTGATAAAGTTCAGTTGGGTCAGTTTCTGCATCTTGGTAAATTTGATAAGATTCATCTTTTGATGGTGTCCTGCCATTAACTAGTCTGTTTAACAATTCGGAATGAAGTATGAGGTTGCTCAACTAGTCATGATAGCTTTGACAGTTGTATTTATCCTTAGATAGTGTGACATTTAACGCGTCAAAAAATGCCAGAAACGGCAAATACTGCCAAAATTTGGAATTTTATTTTTATGCTTCTGTTGGAACTTGATCGGGCTTGATCTTTTTCCACATCCATCCAAGTATGGCTCCGTTTACAATCCAATATGCGGTTACTGTTACTGCAGATATTTCTCGAAATCCGTTTACAATGTCCATTGGAGTCCTAATTGGATCTGGGTTTGGTGGCATGATGACATATGCTAGTGCCATAAATCCTGCATAACCTGCAAAGGCCAAAAATTTCTTGGTCTTTAATTTTTTGTAGACTCGAGAAAAGCCTATTGCTCCAAGACCTGAGATTGCAACAAATAATGCATATGTAGTTGACCTAAATACAATAGTCGCAGGCTCTCCAACTGTTGGTGGGTTTGCAGGATATTTTAAAAATGGTATAAAGTACAGCACTGCCCACATGATTACAGAAAGCAAGACTGCCTTTGCAATGTCGTTGTTACCTGGTAACATCTTTCTTGAATATGCAAACACTAGTCCTAGCAATGCTCCTGTAGCCATGCCAAGCATGGCTCCTGCAACTATGGAGCCTTGTTTTTGCCATATTCTATAATCTGTAAACTGGCTCCAAAACTGTGGATTATCTTTTGCTTCTCCTTCTGCAAATAATCTCTGGTTTTCAATTCCTATTGCTGTATCCAAATATGGTTCAACAAATGCGATATTTATCATGCCGTGAAATACTCCTGCGATACAACCTGCTGCAATTACAATAGCTAAAAAAGATAAAGTTCTCATGGTACTATCACACTAGTGGCACGGAAAGCCTGATGCATGTCTCATGTCATGAGTGAACTCGTGGAGGTATCCATTTGTTCCGCCCATCTGGGTGTATGCTGACTGGCCTTCTGCAATGCTAAACAATTGTCCTTGATCAAATCCTACCATGAAATATCCTAGTCCAAATATTGCAAACAATGTGGCTGCTGCAATGATTGGCACTGCACGTTTTGTTGTTGTGATTTGTGGTCTGCTTGACATTTTCTACTTTTGTGTCATGTGTTAATTATTTAAAGTGTTGGATGGTTTATCCAACAGGTACATTATGATCTCTAATCTGTGCGAGTTTCATTAAGGTGAACATGTGATTGTATGTCGTAAATTTTTTTACAACATTTACAGATGGTAGATATGACAATATTGCATTTTATACACGTCACAAATTTTGTAGTCTCACAACCACACTTTCTACATAATGATTTCATTTTGTCTCTAATTGATTTGCGTGATTCTTTTCATACTTTGAATCACAGCACCTTAGGATATCCAAACGAATTATTAAAAATAATTATTGTCTTATGACTATATTCTAATTGTTTAAAATTATGATAAAAAAGTAAAGATGTGGGGGTATTCTTTATGCTGTTACTGTGTACAGTGACAACATGCCCGCCAAGATGTGATCATTTACGTGACAGTGATACAACCATGTACCTACATTGTCTGGATACATGTCAAGTGTTTTCATGCTCATTGGCAAGAGTTCTACCATGTCTGTTCGCATACCGTCTTGGAGAAGTGTATTGCCATGCCAGTGTGGTGTGTGCAAGTCTACTTCAGTTCCGACGTCAGCTACATACCAGCGAACATGTGTGTTTACTTTCATAGTCAATCCTGGTAAGTTTCCAAATACATATCCGTTAATGGAATGCATTAGGTTACTCTCATGGAAATCGTCATCATCCTTGTCTACTGATGATGCATTACCTGTGAAAGTTTGGATGTTCTTGTCAAGATATGGACTACTATTTTCATCCATAACTGAAAACATTGTGACAAACTCGCTATCGACTCCCTTTGGTGTTCCATCAGGATTTGCTTCGCCATGTCTTGTTATTATCATTGGACCTTCTAGACCGGCATAGCTGTCTGCTACTTCGTCTACGTGTGAGTGGTACATCCAGAGTATGGAGCTAGGATCATGTGGACCAGGACCTGCTCTTACTGGAACAGTCCATGTGTATGTGTAAGTACCACCAGTTGGTATTGATTCACCTGGTTTGTCAGAGTCTTTTACTCCATCATCGTATGGAGCACCTTCGTCTGCCTTGTCGTAGAACACACCGTGTGGATGTACACTTGTTGGAATGCTGCAATTATTCTTGAATACAACTTTGATTGTATCTCCAACTTCTGCATGAATCACCGGTCCAAGCATTCCTAGGTGTTCCCACTTTGGATCTACTGGTTGTTGTGTAGTAAATGTCGCATCTGTATATCCTCGATATAGACACTTGATGTATGTGCTACCGATTCTATCCTCGCCGCTTATTGTATACACTGCAGCTTTTGGGTCATCTTTGAGTGGTACACCTGTAATCTTGTTTATTCCAGTTGGTGCGTAATTCCATTTTACCTCATCTGATGCAATATAGTATGTACGTGTCTGTCCTTGCAAATCTGCTGGACTGACAAAATTGTAGAGATTAGCGCTATCATCATCATGGTTGTGTTCTTGTCCAACCACTAGACATTGGTAACCCACAATCGATACAAATGCTGCAAATGATACAGCAAGGGCAATCAATGCTATTTTGATGCTGTTCATTTGATTGTTTGACCAGTCATGAGAAATATGTACTAAATGGCCATTTCATGATGTTGTTTTCATTATGTGGAATATCGTTTGCTGATGCAAGAATTTGATTCCGTATGTTATGTGAATATTTGTAGAATATATCATGCTGTTATGCAAAAATATGTTTTCAAATCATGTAATGTTTTTTGTGATATACATCAACTAGATGTCGTTTTCATGAAACTTGTAAATAATGGTTCAAAAGTTTTCATTATTGGAATCGAGAAATTGGCACCATTATTTACAACAAAACAAGAAGACATTTGATTTGGTTTGTCTATCTGTAGAAATATTGGAAAGTTAAGGTGTAGCATATCTGTCAAAAACAATCCTACCACATTTATTATAAAACTGCCAGTTGAGTAGTGTCTATTTCTAAAGATTTCTCATGTGATTTTTTTCAAGATTGTGTTACTATCTTGTTGCAAAATGTGCAATCTTTGATCATTTTCTGATTTGAGAAAAAACATTGTAGCACAGTCATCTATTTCAAAAATCTTTTTGATAACATATGTTTTGTCAGAACATTTGCCGCCTTCTATAATGCATACTCTTTCACCTTGGTTGAATGTTGGTACACAGATCATCTTTTTCTATATGTGATAAATTGAAGCAAAAAAATTTGTGTTAATGTAAACTGACTCTGTAAATTCATGTTTAACATGTTTCTAAAAATCGTTCATATTTCATTCAAATTAAACACTATGCACATCACATCTTGTTATTTCAAAATTATATTTTAGATTCTTGCTTTGTTTTCATTGGTATGTTGATTTGTTAAATGTGGCAAAAATTAAATTTTGTTTATATACTCTTGTGCGTAAAAATAGTTTTTTAAAAAATTTAGGCTGGGACCATGTCTTCAAAAAACGACAACAGTGGCATTGCATCCCATTGATACATGTATGAATTTAACACTCCTGAGCAAATCTTGTCGTATCTTGAATGAAATTCATCTGCCTCTTCTTTGGTCCCCTGAAATATTGCAATTCCTGTCTTGTTATCACTTAGGGGTCCAGACCACACAAACTTCCCTTTGTCTTGCCATTCATCTACAAGTTCAACAACCTGTGGCGTAATTTTCGCAAAATCATCGACACTGGTATTGTCATGTACTGAACTTACTAGAACCCATGTTAATTTTTCAGAAATTGTTTCAGATACTTGTGACATGTTGTCATTATATCATTGCAATAAATTAAGACTTGTGTACTTTCTATTTTTGAATTACAAATGTTTGGAATATCTTTCTATATTGTATTTCTTGGGAACTAGTAAAAATCACTGGTGACTTTACTCACACATGTATGCCAATTGCAATTATCCATTAATTATAATGGGTACTTGAAACCGTGAGCAAAGTCACCATATGATATGACCGACACTTCAACAGCAATTGGGATTCTGCTGTAGATGTTGTCCACAATGATGTTAGCATATTGTGTACATATTAAAAATATTGAACGCTACAACATGTTATTCTAAAAATAAAAAACACATGCGATTCTAATTTGGGTACAAGTTAATTGTCATCTCTAACTTTTTCATGGTGATCTCTGCCTTGCTTATTCTGCTACGATACAATTTTATTTTTTTTCCAGAGTGCGATCGAATTTCCTTTTTTTGTTCAATTAAAGATAATTCTTCAAGATTTGATATTTTTTTATACACAGAACTCAGTGGTATCTTTAGCTCTCGGGCTAGTTCTTCTACAGACTTTTCCTTTGTGAGAGAAAAAAGAACCGATCTTGACTGGAAGTCTGCTAATGATATCAATATCTTTTGATTGGTATCGTATTTTCTCATCTCTGAGGCAAAAATTCGCTGTGGCACGTCTTCTCAGTTAGGCTCGCCTAACTATTTAAACAAAATTCCGATTACAAAACTCTGGAACCATTCCGTGATTTAAATAAAGTTCTCAAGTTCAAAATGAAAGTACTAGTAATGAAAGCTAATTCACATTATCTTGCAATGTTTGCAGTCATGGCATTGATTTTATCACCATTACCAAACATCCATGCCGAATCTGATTCAAGTACTATCATACTTGCTAACAAGGAGATTGTGGGTACGGGACTGCAATTGGTCCAACAAAGTATCAATTCTGGAGATTATACTTCTGCAGCAGGCTATGCCAAGGATACATCTGATCTATTTGGCGAATCTCTTCAAACAATAAGAACTGCAAACCCTGATTTTGCAAATGATGTCCATCTTACTCTTGTGGATATAGAGACTGATGCCTCATCAAGTGATCAAAGTCAAACAGTCTTGCAAAAGATTTCCCATGTACAATCACTCTTTGATGCAATTCCACCAAATCCTTCTGCTACACCAAATGTTCTTGTAAATGTCTTGTCAGCAGTTTTTGAACTGTACCAAAATTCTTTTACAAATAATGACAAAACATCATATGAATATTCTCACACTCTATTTCTTAACTCGGAACAAATTTTACAATCAATGAACAAGACTGATACTAATCAACAATCTGAACTCAAGTTGTACTTTGGTCAGCTGCAAACCCAAATTGAAAACAAAGAACAATTTGTACAAGTTGGAAATACTGTCACAGAAATACAAAATAATCTTCTTGGAACAAGAGTCAGTTACAGTAAAAGTAACTTGTATGATGTAATACGTGGTCTGTACAAGCAAGTATTGGCTGCAGTTGATGCAGGTGATTATGACAAGGCAAACGAACTTGCAATAACTGCATATCTTGATAATTTTGAATTCCTAGAGCCTGATCTTCGTTCTGTTGCTCCTGATTTTGAGCACAAGTTGGAGCTTAACATGAGAGAAGACCTGCGAAGCTCTATTTCTTCACACAAATCCCCTGAGTACATCCATGCAGAGATGGCTGGAATATTGGCAGATCTAGACAAGGCCGAAAGACTAGTCTCAAGATTGTCAGCTAACGGCGCATCTGCAAACATGACTTTGGGTCAACATCTTGCACCTATGGGTTCTGCAACTGATTCTGAAAAAGAGAGTGTCAGAGGAGATCTTGATTCGATAAAAACTAGTCTCCAAGCTGCCTTGACATATTACAAGGCTGGAAATTATCAAATGGCATACAACACTGCAAGATCTGCATATCTTGATAGCTATGAACATGTTGAGGTGCCGCTTAGAGTGATAAATCCTGATTTTACATCCGAAGTTGAAACTCACTTTTCACAACTTCGTAGTCTGATAAATGATAGGGCTGATTATAGCCAAGTAGAACAGATGACTATTGAAATAAAACGTAACCTAGATGAATCTGAAAGACAAGTTACAGGTACTGGCGCTATTGCACCTGCAATCGCATTTACTTCATCGTTTGCAATGATATTTCGTGAAGGCCTTGAGTCAGTTTTGATTATAGGTGCAATTCTGACATATCTTGAAGCATCACGAAATAACAAATTCAAACCATTTGTGTATTATGGAGCATTGATTGGTATTGGAGCTACTGCCGTAACATGGGTCATTGCATCCTATGTCATACAAATTTCTGGAGCTCATCAAGAATTAATTGAAGCGTTAGCCGCATTGTCTGCCACTGCTGTATTGTTCTATGTAAGCTTCTGGATTCTAAATAAAATTGAAACCAAAAAATGGATGGAGTTTGTCAAGGCCAAAGTCTGGCAAGCATCTGCAACAGGAGGTGTGGCAGTGTTCGTTCTACTTGCATTTTTCACAGTTTACAGAGAGGGCTTTGAGACCGTCTTATTTTACCAAGCAATGTTTGGGTTTGCAAAATATATGGAAATCTACGTTGCACTCGGATTTGTTTTGGGACTGGGCTTGCTTGCTGTTGCATATTATGCAATGAGAAAAATCGGAAGAAAGTTGCCTCTTAGATGGTTGTTTGGCCTCACAATGGGAGTTGGTGCATATCTCTCAGTTGCATTCATTGGAGATGCAATACAAGAACTCCAGATACTTGACTGGGTACCGACAACCAATCTCATTGGAATAATACCTAGACTTGACATCAACTTGTCTACCATGACTGGAATTCATCCTACGCTTGAAACACTCTTGGGACAGGTTGTATTGCTTACCATTTACATAGTTGCAGGCTTTTATGTGCTAGTTGCCAAGCCAAGAAAAGAAATGCAGATTGCAAATATGCGAAAATCGAGGGCCCAGGTTGAATAATATTGAAAGAAGAGTACGAATTGGGATTGATGTAGGAGGCACTTTTACAAAAGCGGTGGCAATTGATGTTGCTACTGGAAAAATTCTTGCAAAATCTACTGTTCCAACAACCCACAATGACCCAACAGGTGTATCTCGCGGAATAATTGAATCACTAGAAAGCATGATGTCAAGCTCTGAGATTAAAAAAAGCGAGATTGAATTAATTGCCCACAGTACAACTCAGGCAATAAACGCACTTTTGGAATCTGATACTGCCAAAGTTGGAA
>CAYWWR010000028.1:0-14962 GCA_964462165.1 uncultured Nitrosopumilaceae archaeon | reverse complement strand
TTGACGTATCAGTAAGAATTGGAATACTTGAACTCATAAAAGAATTGCAAGAAAAACACGGCATTTCTTTTCTTTACATAACACATGACTTGTCAACTGCAAGCTACATTGGTCACAGAATTGCAATTTTGTATCTTGGGAAAATTGTTGAAACAGGACCAATCAACGAAGTTTTATCCATACCACACCATCCATACACCCAGGCACTTTTAGATTCCATTGTGGACCCAGACCCAGATAATTTACATGATGATAGAAAAATACGTATCAACGAGGCTTCAGGTATCAATACATATCAAGGATGTAGATTCATGGCAAAGTGTCCTTATGCAATAGAAAAATGCAGACAGGAACCTGAGCTTGAAAAAATTTCAGATACAAGACAAGTTGCGTGTTTTGTAAAGATAAACTAGTTTGCCACTTCGGGTACATTGGAAATTCTATGCGATACAACATGTGACACTCCATTTCTTGGAAAGACACCGTAGATCAAAGTCGCCTTTTTGACTACAGAGTCTTTTAGTGATACCATTATCATTTGACTACCTTTTGCCCTTTCTTCAAGTATAGTAGAAAGTCTTTCTGTGTTTAATGCATCAAGATGTGCATCAACTTCATCAAGCAAATAGAATGGAGATGGTTTTAGCTTTTGAAGTGCTAGCAAAAATGTAATTGCTGCAAGTGTCTTTTCCCCACCACTTATTGATGTTGATTCTCTTTTTGGTTTGTTTGGAAATTGTACAAGATATGATATTCCAGATGAAAATATGTCATCTTCGTTTTGAATTTCAAGCCATGCATTTCCTCCAGTCATCTTGCTAAATATTTCTCGAATATCCTTGTCTACTTTATCATATGATTCTAAAAATGTCTGGCGTTTACCCTTGTCAATTTCCTCAATGAATTTTACAATAGAGTTTCTTTCTGCTTCAAGTTCATTCTTTCGTGATGACATGGAACGATATCCATTTGATATCTCAAGATATGCCTCAGGAGCCCTAGTATTTAGTGAACCAGAGAGAGCACGTTTTTCAGATTCCAACTCTACAAGAATACGGTCAACGTCAAAGGATTCTAAAAGTGTGCCATATCCGTACGAATGCAATGTTTTACGAATTCTTTCTTCATTTTCCACCAAGTCTTTAACATCTCGGGCTATAGAATCAGACTGCCTTTCCAAACCGTTTACTTCTTTGCTTAGCGTTCTTTCAGACTCGTACAGACCCTTTAGCTTGGAATCATATTCTTTTAGCGTAGATACTGAAGTTCCAGAAGTTGAGATTAGTTGCTGTTCTTTTTCTCTCAGGGTTACAAGTAGTGCTTCGGCATTTTCTTTTTCTTTTCCAAGAGATCGTGACTGGACCTCAATGTCATATTTCTCATGATTTATCGAGGATTGTTCTTGTGATAGGAGTCTTACGTTAGCCTTGAATGAGTTTTCTTCATTACTTAGGTTAGTTAGATTTCCAGTCAATTCCCTAAACTGGGTCGATATAGTACTATGTGAACCAAGTAGACCAGTACGTTTTTCATTCAGTGATGACAACAAGCTTGCTACTCTTGTTTGGCCTTCATCAGCGTAATTTTCCCTAGTCAATGAGATACGCTCATCCAGAGATGCTTCATAAGATTGTAGTTTTGACATATTGACCAAGATACCTTCCTCTCTTTTTCGCAATTGTGAAATCCTTGATGTTAGTTGATCTTCTGACATACCCAAGTTCTTCAGTTTTGCCTTGATGTCTGCAAGACCAAGACCAACGTTTGCAAAACCAGTCTCAGATGAATTGTACCTATTTTCAAGACTATCAGTAATTCTTTCAAGTTTTTTTAGTTGACTCTTTTTGTTTTGGATAAATCGTCTCAAAAGTTCAAGGGATTGTACCAGTCCATCTACCGAGGTACTCAATAAAATAATTTTGGTCAGATGTGAAACTTTAGAGTTTACATCAACTATGACAGCATTAGCATCAGCTTCAAAGAACTGTCCATCAAGAGTCACTGCCTTGTAGCCTTTTTTAGACAATTCATATGCCTTGTTCTTTGAATCAACCAAGACAATATTTCCAAAAATGAAATTCTTTAGTGATTCAAATTTTTCTTCACACTTGACAAATTCAGACAAGACTCCAAGTACACCATCTTCTTTGTTGATAGATATCTTAGAGTCAGATATTGCATCCAGTGGAATTATTCTTATCTTTGGTAATTTTTTCTCTTGCGCAAATTCAGCGAGTCCAAGCAATGTCGCAAAGTCATTTACAACCAATCCCTTGAGCCAATCAGAACCAGCTGCAAGGAGAGGTCGCTCATATTGTTTATCCCAAGTTAAAATTTCAAATACGAGACCTTGAATTCCAAGCCTTCTAGAATCTTCTTTGAGTTTTGCAATAGAATAATCTTCATGCATTACTTCTTTGACTACTTTTATTTTTGCTTCATATTGTGCAGCAGCTTTACTTGCTTTTTCAAAAATGATAGTGGTTTCTTCAATATCTTTTTCTATCTTGACTCGTCTCTCACGAAGATTCCCAAGTCTTGTTTTTAGATCATTAATTACAGACTCGTGTCCAGATCGTACCTGACGTAGCTTCCTCTCAAGATTTAAGAGATTTTCTTTCTCATCAAGTATTGATTTTACTCTCAACGAATTTTGTTCTATTTTATTTTGAATATCAGTACGTTCTTGTTCAAACTTTGACAAGGAAAGTTTTGTTTCGTTTAGTTGATCAGTGAGTTTTCTTACAGTTTCATCAACACGTAGTTTGTTTGTAGCAATCTGAGATTGTTGTCTTAACACTTGACTTATTTCAGAGTCAACAGATGCAAGTTCTGCATTTGCAGTCTTTCGAGTTTCATTAATCATGTTAATAGAATTTTTCAATTCTGTGATTTGATTTTCTAATAATGAACGTCTTTCATTTAACGCTGCAAGATCCGATTGGATTTCTGGAAGTCGTGAATCTATTTGGGATAATCTTCGCGTATTAGTTGCAAGTTTACTGTTTGCAGATTCAAACAAGTGCATTGCTCCAGCAAGCTCAGAATCAATTGCAGCTTTTGTCTGGTTGTATACATTTACTTCTTCCATGAATTTTTGTTTTTCTTCTTCGAGTTTTTTTATTTCATCACGGAGTTGACCACGTTGTTCATCGAATTTTTTGGCTTCTGACTGGATAGCATTCAGGTTTCGCTCTTTTGATATCTTGTTATATTCTATATCGCGTAGCTTGTTAGAAGACTGGATTGCATAGAATCGCTTTAGTTCCCTATCCAAGATATCAAATCGAAGCTGATTATTTCTTTCAAGTTCCAACTCATCAATGCGTTTTTTTATTTCATCCATTCTAGCAAGTGCAATCTCTAATCTTCTGTCGGCTTCATCAAGTTGTTTTAGCGATTCAACCTTCTTTTCGTCAAAGTATGCAAGACCAATTATATCCTCAATTATCTTTCGTCTTTCTTCTGCATTAAATTCAGATATTCTAGTGATAGTTCCCTGTTGGACAATGTTGAGTTTGTGAATACCACAATTAGCCACCTCAAGTATGTCTAAAACATGGTTTCTGAGCACCTTTTTCTGATTTAAATAGTAAATATTTTCGCCATTTTCATCCATTTCTCGAGTTATTGTAACAGTGTTGGAATCTACCGGAATCTTCCTATCAGAATTGTCAAAGTGACAACTCACACGTGCAATCTTGGCACCATGCTTTGTATTGTCAACATCGTGTAATAATGAACGAAGTTTGTCTACTCTCATCACTTTGGGAGAGTTTTCTCCAAGTGAGAATGAGATAGCATCAAGTATGTTACTTTTCCCTGATCCATTTGCACCAGAGATTGCAACCAACCCTTGTTCAAAATTCACCAGAGTGTTTTTGTATCCAAACGACTTGAACCCAAATATCTCCAGTTTACGTATGTGAACCAATGTATCCGATAATGTCTGAACCGAGATAACCGATTATTGACAAGTTTCCTTGAGCTGCTGAATAAAAATTATAATGTGAGATCTTAGCTATCGCGCTTGCCTTCTACAAACTCTCCAAATGCCTTCTTTGCCTCATTGTATGGCATCTGAATTGGAGGATGTTTGAAGCAGTAAGATGAGATACTTGTCATTGGTCCATACAGTTTTCTATCAAGTGCAATCTTTAATCCCCTAATTGCATCGATCATTATTCCTGCACTATTGTATGCATCAATTACTTTTAATTTTAGATCTAATTTTACTGGGATCTTACCAAAATATTTTCCTTCCAAGTTAATGTAACAGATCTTTTCATTATCAATAAAGTCAACATAATCACTGGGACCAATTCTCATAGGAATATCATAGTCTGCCATTGCCTTGACAGCACTCGTTTTGCTGATTCTCTTGTCTTCAAGTCTTTCTTCATCAAGCATATTGAAAAAGTCCATGTCGCCACCAATGTTTAGCTGATATGTTCCATCAATCTGTACACCCCGGTCTACAAAGAGTTTCACAAGTGTCTTGTGAACAACTGTTGCTCCAAGCTGACTCATTACATCATCACCTGCAAGAGGAACTTTTTTGTCAGCAAACGCCTGTTGCCATTTTGGCTCAGATGCGATGAACACAGGAATTGCATTAAGAAACCCTATCCCTGCCTCAAGTGCTTGACTTGCATAGTGTTTTACTGCATTTGTACTTCCCACAGGTAGATAATTGACAAGCATCTCAGCTCCAGTATCCTGAAGAACCTTTTTGACATTAACATCTGGTTCCTGAGAAACAGTCACAACTCGGCTCAAATGTCTACCTATTCCATCCAAGGTAGGACCTTTTTGCACGGTTACGTCCATGTGAGGTACCTCTGCTACAGTAATGGTATTGTTTGGCCTTGCGTAGATTGCCTCAGAGACATCTTTTCCTACTTTGGTATCTGCAACATCAAATGCTGCAACCACTTCAATGTCTCCTGGGACATATCCTCCAATGTTAAAATCTGTCAGACCTATAGTATCGTGAGTATTTTCAGTATAATATTTCCCACCTTGGATAATTGCAGAAGCACAGTTACCAACGCCTGCTATTGCAATCTTTATTTTCTTACCCAACTTCGATAGCTACCAAATAATCCATTATATTAATTACTTGTGATCGCGAACAGAGGATTTTATAGCCCAGAGCCAATTTGGGTTTCATGACAGAACCTGGTAATCCAGTCAAAGATGTCCACATCAAAAAAGATGATTCCATTGATTCAATATTTGATCAAATGTCAACATCGGGGGGATTCGAATCAAAAAATCTTGTTGATGGTCTTAACATTATGACTGACATGATAGAAGACAAGGATTGTTTAAAATTCATGTCATTTGTTGGTGCAGTTGTTTCAACAGGTCTTAGGGGCGTAATAGCTGACATGGTAAAAAACAAGATGTGTAATGTCATCATAACCACGTGTGGGGCTTTAGATCATGACATTGCAAGACATTATTCTAATTATTTAGAAGGATCATTTACCATGGACGATAGTGAACTTTTAGAAAAAGAAATTCACAGATTAGGAAATGTTTTGGTTCCGCTGAAAAGTTATGGACCATTGATTGAAGAAAAAATGCAGAGTTTTTTACAAAAGGCTTACAATGAAGGCAAAAAAGAAATGTCAACTTATGATGTAACAAAAATGATTGGAGAACATCTAGGCGAGGATTCATTTCTGTATTGGGCAAGCAAGAATAACATCCCAGTAGTCGTTCCAGGAATAATGGATGGTGCAGTAGGAAGCCAAATCTGGATGTTTGCGCAAAGTCATAACGATTTTAAATTAAATGTTATTGCAGATGCAGACTTGTTATCAGGATTAATCTTCAAGGCAAAAAAATCAGGTGCATTGATGATAGGCGGAGGAATATCAAAACATCACACCTTGTGGTGGAACCAATACAGAGAAGGACTAGATTATGCAGTATACATAACAACAGCCCAAGAATTTGATGGAAGTTTGAGTGGAGCACTTGTCAGAGAAGCAATATCATGGGGCAAAGTTACAAAGGATGCCAAGCAGACTACAATTCATGCAGAGGCAACAACAATCCTACCATTTCTCTACTCAGCATTACTTGCCAAACTCAAATAGTGTAAATTATTTTGTGATAGATTTTCTCAAACCCTAATTTTGAATAAAATTCCAAAAGATTGTCTTTCTCATAGGTTTCCAAAATCAAAGTCATGTTTTTTGAATTTGCACAATATGATGCAAAATCAATCAATGAAGCAGCAGCACCATTGTGCCTCTTAGACGGCACAGTGCCAAGACAATATAGTCCCAAGATAGAGTTTTTTTCATACAAAGCCATGCATGAGCTGCCCGATTCATCCACGATATAATCAACAGAATCAAGCGTATTTTTCAATATAGATCTCACAGGATCTTCCCAGTCAGGACAATCATATGCTTGACAAAAAATTCCCGTCCATAAATCGATATTATCACGTGTAATTTTCACGGCATTTGTCTTTGTTGCAGATCGTGTTCTTTTTAAAACATGTTGCACCTCATAGTGTCTAAATCCTTTTTTTTCAAGCAGACAATCAAGTTCAGGGTTGTTCAACGAGTAAACATATAACACAGAGTTATTTTTTTGGAAATATTCTATTGCTTTGTCAATCATGCCTTCGTTAACACATGTAATACCAGCAAGCTTGTCAAAAAAAATATCAGCTGAAAGATTTTGATTTAAGAAAAGTATTCCACAGTCAAGTTTGGTGATATCACTCCACATTCCAGTAAAACCAATGTCATTTGACTCAATTTGCGGTATCATGTTTTATACCAAGTATCTTACACATGCGATTAAAATCACCTAGAGTGATACTCTTTCCATTTTTCACCTCTACACATATTGTTTCCAGTTTTAAAATGGCAGTTGAAGAATCAAGATCATCATTCAAGGATTTGATAAAATCATGTATTAGATTCGATATATCCCCATGAGTAGTGTCAGAGACTTTGAGTCTAGTTAGACGAATCAAATCAAGCAATGGTTTTTTTGACATTAAATCGTTTTCAGAAAAATCCATGTCATCACGATAATGTTTTGAAAAAATATACAGTCGTATAAGATCAGAATCATATTTTTTAATCAAGTCTTTCACCCAAACAACATTTCCCAGAGATTTTGACATTTTTTCTCCGCTAGACAAAACAAGACCCACGTGCACCCATGCTTTGATTGGTTGCTCAGTACCAGACAAAAGTTGGTACTGGGCAAAATGTGCCTCATGATGAGGATACAACAATTCTCTTGCGCCCCCATGAATATCATAACTGTCACCAAAGTTTTCTACAGCAACAGCAGTATCCTGCATATGCCACCATGGAATACCGGTTCCAAATTCACTTTTCCATGAAAAATCAAAATCATCAGTACAATTCCATAGCATGACGTCTTCTTGATTTTTCTTGCCAGGACCAATATCCAACCGGTGCAGGTTTAGCTGATCTCGTGTCTGCTGAGAAATCTGTCCATAGTGTTGTACCCTAGATACATCAAGGTAAACATTTCCATGTGCTGTGTAAGCAACTTTTTTTTGTAATAATTTTCTTATTTGTGTCTCTATACTTGAAACATAATCTGACACATATGCAAGCCTATTGACACTTTGTATACCAAGTGACTGGAGTGCGACTACAAATGCAGACGCATAAAATTTTGCCACATCTTTGTAAGTTGTCGAGTTTTCTTTTGCCTTGTCAAACACGTTTTGATTAATGTCAGTCATATTTACAAGAACATCAGTTTTGAACCCCTGATCATTTAGGCATCTAGACAAGAGATCATATATCAAAAATATTCGTGCGTGTCCCAGATGAGTATAGTCGTATACGGTAGGCCCACAAATGAACATCTTTACAGGATCTTTTTCAAATGGAACAAAGTCTTCTTTAGATAAAGAAAAAGAATTGTAAAGTTTGAGCATTTTTTGACTTAACGCCCACCCTGAGAAAGGATCGGAGTCAATGTCACAGTGGAACGAACTTTTGGAAGTCTTCGTATTTTGTGTGTGATCAGTGCTTCTAGTGCAGAACTTGAATCAGCTTGTAGTTTTACAAAAATATCATAGATGCCATATGTACCTCTGACCTCTTTTACTTCTGAAATTTTTGCAAGTTCGGTGATTATTTCCACTTCAGAGCCTAGATCACAGCTAATGAGTATGTAGAGTGTTTCCATAAGTATAAACCGCTTTGGGCACATAAAACGATATCCATAATTAAAACGCCGTATCCAATATTCACATAATGGGAAACGAAGTACATGCAAGAGAAATCATTCCAATCGACATAAAAGAAGGCTACCTGATAGATGGCTTTCCATACACAGGTCTAGCAAATGCCATTGCGACCGAATCACTTGTCAATACAACATCTCAATTTGAATTAGCAGGCGTACTTGATTCAGAACTTTTCCCCCCGATAAGCATTGTAAGAGATGAGGTACCAAACTTTCCTGCACGAATCCTAGTTAACAAAGATCTCAAGGTAGCAGTATTTTCATCATACCTTACCCCCCATGAGTCAATTCATCGCGATGTAGCACGAGTCATGTTAAAGTGGGCAAGTGATCACAAATGTTCTTTCATCATAAGTAGCTCAGCAATCAAAAGTGATGAAGGTACACCATCGGTAATAGGAGTAGGCAGTACAGATGCTGCAAAGAAAAAACTACGTGATGCAGATGTACCAGTACTAAAGAATGGAACCATACCTGGAATTCCAGGGATTTTACTAAATGAAGGATCATTATCAAACATCAATGTCATCGTATTATTGTGTAAAGCAAGAGAAACAGGACCAGACTTTAGAGCAGGGGCAGAGATTTGCATGGCAATGACAAAACTTGTTCCAGGGGCATCATGTAACCTCAAGCTATTACTCAATGAAGCAGAAGGCATTGAACAAAACTTGAAACAAACAGAACAAGATGTAGGCCCTCTCAGGGATGCAATTTACGGATGACATTTCAAGAAAGAACAGTCCCAAAAGAGAATCTCGAGAAGATCCTAAGAGTTTTGGATTCAGATGAGGGGATTAGAATAGACAATGAATTAAATCACATATTTGTAAACAAGACCTCAAAGAAATACTGTGTCGACATATCTACAAACAATAAAGATGAATTCATTTACAAAAATAACACAGATGAGGTTATCAAGTTTCTAAAAAATCATATGAATGAATCATCAAAAATTTTTGCGTACTGAATTACCCACAATCTAGTTCTTCAATATTTGATTTACATGCATCATTAAATTGCGATATTTTAGAATTCAGTGCATCACAAAGCAACGGATCTTTTGTCTTATCATACTGAACAACATCTACTGCAATATTCAATTGGCGTACAGTGCACACATTTGACAATTCAAACACGTAAGAAACAACAGATGCAATCACACCAATTGCTACGATGATTAGAATCCACTTTAGTTGCCTATTGAGCATTCTGACTTTTTGAAACGTCTACCTCTATAGTTGAAACGTTTCTTTCTTTTCCATCATTTGATTCAAGTCTCTCAGAGAAAATTCTCACGCCACTTACTTTGTAGCCCATTGCACTCATTCTTTTTACTATCATCTGTGATACATCTACTGCTGTAACCATGCTTCTCCCTCTTGCCTTTATGGTCACAGTAGGTTCGTTTGCAAGAAGTGTGAGAGTGGCGTTAAGGTATGTCAGAATGGGTTTTTTACCAATAAACACAATATTAGGCGGTCTTGACACAAGACCCACTCTTGTTGTGTTTTATTTAATAGTTAGCAAAGAAAAAACGCTTGTTTGATCAAGAACGGATACTCTAGTCAAGATTCTTTTTTTCGATGTATTGCTGTAAGATTTTTTCAATGTCTTCTGATTTTGACTGTTTTACTTCCTCAACTATGTCTTTTTCTTCAATTTCATAACAATTAAGCATCTCATTTTGTTCTTTATAGAATAACAATATTTTTTCTTGATATATACAATAATACATCTTGTCAATCTCCATTTTTTCAGACTTTATCTTGACACCATCGGATTCCACAATTATTGGATAGTCCATGCCAAGTTTACCCATACAGCATATTTAGATGATGTTGATAACAAGAGACCCAAGATATCAACAATAACGTAATAAGGATTTCAAATCATAAACGTATTATGAGTTACAGAGTCATATGTCATATTGACTTTGATTATTTTTATGCCCAATGTGAAGAAATTCGCAGACCAGACCTGAAGACAAGACCTGTGGCAGTATGTGTTTATTCAGACAGAGGAGGAGACAGTGGAGCAATTGCAACTGCCAACTATTTAGCAAGAAAATACGGTGTTAAATCTGGAATGCCAATCAAGTTTGCAAAAAAGAAACTTGAAGATGTACCAGAATCAGTTTTCTTACCTACAGACTTTGAATATTATTCAGAGGTTTCAGAAAATGCCATGAACATCATAAGAAACCATGCTGATATTTTTGAGTATGTTGGAAGAGATGAGGCATATCTTGATGTTACAAATAGAGCGGGACATGATTTTAAAAATGCGGCACATCTAGCACAACAACTCAAGAACTCATTACGCAGTACAATAAAACTCTCAAGTACCATAGGAGTATCCTCAAACAAACTTGTTTCCAAGATTGCATCAGGTTACAAGAAACCAGACGGACTTACCATCATAGAGCCACAGACAATTGAATCATTTTTAGATCCATTACCAATACGAACAATCCCAGGAATAGGCAAAAAATCTGAAGAAAAATTCTCGGAAATGAATCTTGAAACAATATCACAACTTCGTAACGTAGATGTCTTTACCCTAAATGGATTATTTGGAAGAAAAATTGGTTCGTATATTTACAATGCAGCACGAGGGATTGATGAAGAGCCAGTATCTCCAAGACATGACCCCATTCAATATAGTAGAATAATGACACTAAAACAAGATTCCAAGGATTTCGATTTCCTAGTAAACGATTTGGAAAAACTTTGTGACGATTTGTATAAAGCAATAGTAAGGGACAACATACTTTTCAAATCTGTCGGAATCCAATTTGTCCAGTCAGATTTGTCAAACAGAACAAAATCAAAAACTCTTAGAAATCCAACATCTAGTTTGGATGAATTGAAAAAAACAGTCATCTTACTATTAAGAGAATCCCTTGAGGACCAGAAACTACTCATAAGACGACTTGGAGTACGGGTTTCAGATTTTTCTCAAACTAGTGGACAAGTAGACATTACAAGATTTTTTTAAATCAATACGCCTACTCTAGAAGCCAATCTTTTGTGTTCATCATCAGATATCCACTCGACATGTAGATAATCAAATATCTCTGTGTCATTCATTCCGAGTCTTCTTGCTTCCTCAACCGCAATTGCATATGCTTCAATTTCAGTAGGTCTATCCACATAAGAGTATGACTTGTCATAAAGATCAAGTCCTTGTCTTTGTTGTTTTACATGTACCAATTCATGAATTATGTCAAGATAGAGAATCTTTTTTTCAGAAGTTTGAAGATGTTTTTTACCTATCACTATTGATGCGTCATCATTTTGGACATGCATATAGTGAGTTTTTTCATTTACAATAACAGATATGTTCTCAAATACATTATCCAAATTTTCCCTAGTTTGAAATATTTTTAAAAGAATTTCTGTATTTTTTAGATTAACAAAAATTTCTTCAATGCCATATGTTCCGTTTTCTACATCATGGTTTACTTTGACTTGATCCATTTCTATCAGCCTCTAATTTTTTGATGCGTTTTGTTTCAACATACGTAACGATGAGCAAGAATATGAAGAGCCATGGTAGGAACATTATTTCACCTGCAATACCATGAAATGATTCGAATTCATTCACATTGGTAGATATCTTGAGTACAAAAATTGACAGAGACAATATTCTGATTACGTTTACAGTGATTGTTCCTACTACACCTAAAGCAAAATAGACAACCTTTCTCTTGCGTGGAATATTCATCTTTAACAAAAACGCCATCATCACAAGTGAGTAAATTATGATGCTGTGCACACCAGCAGATGGCCAAAATACCTGCAATGCAAATGGGCCATGTATACCATCAAGGAACATTACATTCCCATGAGAAGTAGCTAATCCCAAATGAAACAGGTTAATCAAAAAGACATCAATCTGCACAAGATATGGTACAACATACTGTAATGGCCCTAGAGAATCATAGGGGAAAAAAGCATCAAGTGATAAAATAATTGCAGTGCCTGCAGTGTATATTGGACCGGCAGGAGATATTCTAATCCATCTCTTGCCAAACAGAACAGTCATGCTTGCTATGAAAAATGCAGCCAGTACGATAAAGTCCCACATCCATGTCCAAGAGTCTTTTAGTAATACATGGAAACTTGGTGCAGCAGATACCAAGTATGCTTTCAAACCAAATTCCAAACCTGTAAGATAGGCAATCACAATCACTGCGAGCGGAATTATTGCTAACAGGCGTTTTTTAGGAATATCGATCTTTAGACCAATTAATTCCGCTGCGATAAATGCCATTGCAAAAAGAAATCCACCTCTACCTTGATTCCATCCAAGACTAAACGTATTAGGAAATACGACAAGTGCAAACAGTACAGGAGAGGCAAGTATTGCTATCGCAAAGATTATGCTTTTGTTTTGCAATAAATTAAGTCCAAAGTGTGTTAAATAAAAACTCTAGTAACTAGAAAAAATCTGATATTGATTTTTGTTTATTTGCCAAATACAGTTTACTGTGTGCAAGCCATTCTTTTTTTCCAATACTCAATCCCTTGCAAGCAAGATCGAGTCCTTCTTGAAAATTGAAAACAACAGATGGTTTTTGTTTTAGTGCCATACGAATTCCCTCTCGGACTTGCCACACTCCCACTGGCACTGCATATTCTGGCCGTATTTCACGAAGCACCATGACGGCTGCCTGAATTTCGTTTTCAACAAGATATTCTGAAACTGCAAGCCTTGAAGCAAAGTGAGCCCCAGCGGTTTCAGGATAATGTGTCATGCCTGCAATATCTTCAAAATCAGAGCCAAATCCCACATTTCCCTGTTCATCATACCATGCTTCTTGCATTTCAAACATCCACCTGCTTGGAAACATGACAACTGCAAAAAAATTACCCAAGTGATTGTATGAAAATACCAATGAAGTATCCAGCATTCCATATTCAGGGATTTTCTCAACAAGTGATTTTGAGATAACATCATCTGTGGCAGTAATGCTCCACCTAGTTGGAACAAGTTTTCTATTTTTGCCAAACATTCCAATACTAAAACATTTTTGAATTCGTGAAATTTCTATGCCCCTGTTGTAAAGTTCCACCAGTGCATCTTGTGCCAAAAGATCCTTATCATAAAATGTTCTCTGTATGTTTTTGTCAGACGATGAATTTGTAAATTTTGCAGACTTTATCTCCCCAATTGGTCCAAAAATTGGACTGTCGCCACCAACTGTAACAACAGGAGACGCATTTTTCACCAGTTCCATCTCTGCATCAGTTGATTTCTCAGACATGGCCATCTCTTGAAGATTTTCAATGTATTTTTGTCCAATATCATCTATTTTTACAGGCTTGATGCCACGAACCAGGCTTAGTCTGTAATTTACTATATCCTCAAGACTTTTTCCGGTCCATTTTTCTGGCGAGTCTAAGATCATTGTATCACCATGAACCGGAGGTAGCATTGGACCTACCAAGACCTTTGGATAACCATACGCTCCAACAAATACAGACGGAGGAGTTGAACCCTCAATATGATTAGATGAAAACAGATTGCTATAACGTGAAAGATATTCTTTCCAGTTTGATTCTATTGATTTTCGTATATCAGATGCAGTACGTTTCACATAAACGTGTAACTGACTCGTACTAATAATATTATTCAGATCATTTATTTCAAGTTATATTCAACCAGATCAAGATTAGATCAAAATGGATTCAGAAACTTTTGGTGTTGAAAGAGGATACGGCACACAAGCAATAGAGTGGATGAACGAGGAAGCCAAGAGGATGGAGTGGAAGTTTGAGGCAAGATTATACAATTATGAAATTCAAACAAAGAATTTCGGTACATTTGAAATGTTTTCATTGATTGGAGACCCAAAGGCTGCAAGAGAGATAACAATGAGAGCAAGCAAACGCTTTAAGATCAAAGTCATAGAGGGTGGTTACAAAACAAGAAAGCTTTTGGTCAAAGTTGCAAAAAATGAGTATGGAATGGTAAAGAAAGGCGACAGGATTGTAGGCCAAATTGAATTTGAATCTTCTAGATTTGCACACGGAGAATGGAAGATAACAAAGGAAGAGAGAAAGTAATAGCTAGACAAGTAATTTAGAATACCTCAGAAACGAAACGATGTTCTTTTCAAGATTGATGTGATTTATTTTTCTTGACTCTGGTAAATCGTCTGTAGATTAGTCCTATTGATACCATACAGACAGCAGTGAGAATAGACCAGGATGTAAGAGCAACAGTATCAAGGTGAGTCAAATCTTACAAGGTATAATTGAATAGATCTATTTTAGTGAATTTAAAAATATTCTATTAGAGAAATTTAAAATTATTTTATGATTTTCCCGCTACCCACTATACGAATAGATGTAGATTCAGGTTTCAAGATAACGCAAGTATCCCCTTTTTCATACACTGCAGATTTACCAAGTGAGAGTTTCATAGGATTCAAGGAAGCAATCTTGACAGGTCGTATTTGCAACCCAATGCTTGCAAGAAACATTTGGTTTTCAGAAACAACATCTTTGAAGAATTTGCTTTGTACGTAATCTATCTCAATTTCTTGTGAAATTAACATGGTATTTGCCATGCAAAGTACGTCGCCTCGTTGAACGTCATCTGGCACCACACCTTTTACTGCCAGACCAACTCTTGCAGGACATGCTGCATCTTCCACACTGTCATCATGCATTTGAATTGATTT
>CAYWWR010000027.1:0-15253 GCA_964462165.1 uncultured Nitrosopumilaceae archaeon | reverse complement strand
CAACAAGAAAGAGATTATCATATCATCCAATGGACAAACAGTTCACTGGTAGTTCAACAACTAGCACTGGACCACAACCAGCTGCAGAACCTCCAAAACCAAAATCTACTTTCAGAACAACACTTCCAGCAGGATTCAAAGCCTAATTCTTAAAGGCATCTAGCACTTGTTGTGCGTGTCCTGCAGGTTTTACTTTTTCAAAAACTTTGAGGATTTTTCCTTTTTCGTCTACAAGAAAAGTTGCTCTGTTTACTCCCATGTATTCTCTGCCCATGAACTGTTTCTTGCCCCATACTCCAAATTTCTTTGCCACGTCTTTTTCGGTATCTGCAAGCAAGATGAACGGTACCTTCATTTTTTCACCAAATTTTTTGTGAGATTCTTCATCATCTGGACTGATTCCTATTATCTCAATTCCTGATGTTTTGAATTTTTTGTAATCTTGGGCAAATTCGGCAGCTTCTGTTGTGCATCCTGGAGTGAAATCTTTGGGATAAAAATAAACTACATATTTTTTGCCCTTGAGATCTGATTTTTTCACAGTCTTACCTTCTGCATCCTTTAGTGCAAAATCTGGAACTTGATCTCCTTCTGTTAACATCTGAACTGTACATTATACGATCCCTACTTATTTTTTGTCTCGATTGCTTTCGAATGTTTTATATTGTATATTACAAGGTCAGGTGGTTGATGGTTAATCCTCGTGCATGGCTTGCAGAAGCAATAGGGACATATGCTCTTGTCTTCTTTGGACCATTAGCTATCATACTTTCCGTTGCATATTTTGGTTCTACTCTGACGATTCAATCACTTGTTGTAATAGCACTTGCGCACGGTGCAGCAATTGGATTGATGGTTTACACATTTGGCCATGTTTCAGGGTGCCACATCAATCCTGCAGTTACTATATCCATGCTAGTTACTAGACGAATAAACATCAAGGATGGCATTGCATATATCGTGTTCCAGTTAATTGGAGCAATCGTTGCAGCAGCAACACTCAAGGCAATATTTCCAGTTCTTGGAGACAAGGTTCATTTTGGAACTCAGGGTGGACCTAGCGCAATCTTGGGCGGTAGCGTGGTGTCTGGATTTACACTTGAAGTTATTTTCACATTCTTCTTGGTTACTGTAATATTCATGACTGCAGTGCACAAAAAAGCACCAGCAGGAATGTATGGTCTTGCAATTGGTGGAATGATATTTTTGTTACACTTGGTAGGTGTACCACTTACAGGTGCAAGTATGAATCCTGCAAGAACATTTGGTCCAGCACTAATTTCTGGTTACTGGGACTATGACTGGATGTACTGGGCTGCTCCAATAGTTGGTGCAATCATTGCAGGCCTGATAATGAACTATGTCTTTGTAAAAAAGGCTGAAAAAGAAGTCGCATAGATTTTTTTCTGTACTTTTGAAATGTATTATAACCGGTCCATGTTGAATTTTATCTGTGGACCCGTTGCACAGCTTGGATAGTGCGGACGCTTGCGGAGCGTCAGGTCGTGGGTTCGAGTCCCATCGGGCCCATTCTATCTCTTAGTCCGAGTCCTGCTCATTTTTGCATACAATCTTGGAATTGAGATCAAAGGAGATAACAAGTGGATAACTTTAATACAAAATGCTACAAAATCTCGATGATTCATGGTGTCTGAAAAGATCTGTTTCATAATATCACCAATAGGAGAAGTTGATAGCGATATTAGAAAAGCATCAGATGAGAAATTTGATCTAGTTTTCAAACCAGTTTTAGAAAAGTTGGGATACACGCCTATAAGAGCAGATAAAGAAAATAGCCCAAATTCAATATCACGTGATATTGTAAAGAGACTTATCAATTCCGAATTAATACTTGCGGATACTACTGGATTTAATGCAAATGTATTTTATGAATTAGCAATTAGAAATGCAGTTAAAAAACCTGTAATCATTATAAAAGAAATTGATACGAAACTACCTTTTGATGTTACTGATAAACGATCTATTTCCATCAATATGAAAGACAATAGACAATGGACACAAGCAGCAGTTGATTTAGAAAAACATATCATCAGTGCTGAAAAAGATCCAAAATCAGCATCCGAATCAATAGTCTCAGAATATACTTTTGATTTAGGAATTGGAAAATCTCCCAATAGCGAGCAAGAAATGATTTTGTTGGTAAAAGATCTCAAAGATGAAGTAAAATCATTACGTAATGATTTTAGGCATCAAAAACAAAGTTCATCATTATCTTTGGAAAATTTGACTAAATCATATGTTATATCTATTGAAAAAGATGAATTATCTATAAATGATAAACTCAGACTCAAGTTTGCTTCAGAGACCTTCGATTCAAATGATTTTGTCACAGTGGAAATAACAGATTCTTCGGGATCAAAAGTTCTGAGTAGAGAGGCTAAACCTAGTAGAAGTACGATTGGTTTGGGGTATCCAGTTATGGATTTTACAAAGGTTGGAGGTAGATTTGCAATTTCGGTTTTTGTCAATGATTTGCTTGTCTATAGACGTCCATTCTTAGTAATCTAATTCTAACCGACGATTTTTTACAGTAGAATTATCCGACGACAACTTGACCGAACCAAAAATGATCATACTTATCTTAAACGAATCATTGATTTTAGGCATTGGGATTTCGGGATTTTTTCAAAAAAAGCAGGAGAGAAGTGAACCGAGAAAATCAATCACAAGGCAGACAAGGGGAAGAACAGGCCAGAAGAGAATATGAGTTTAGCGGGCATGAAGTAGAGCGGACAGGAAAAGGTCATGATCTTAAAGTTACAAAACGGGATTGGCTAACTGGAAAAAAAGGAAAACCGAAATATGTTGAAGTAAAAACGGGTAATTCAAAATTATCTGAATTACAAAAGAAAAAGAAAAGGCAGTATGGTTCAAGGTATATTGAAAAAAGATATGAGGCTACTCCTCTAGGTCTAATTCCTAAAAGTAATTCTAGGGGACATGAAATTAAAAAGAAATCTTCTGGATATGATTCGATGTTTGATCTAGGTGGAAGTTCAAGACCTAGTAGGAAAAGATCTTCTGGAACTGATTCATTTTTTGGTTCTGGCAGAAGTTCTAGTCGAAGGAAATCATCTTCTGGGCATGATTCGATGTTTGATCTAGGCGGAAGTTCAAATTCTAGGAAGAAAAACAATTCTTCAGGTTTTGATAGTATGTTTGGAACTGGAAGTTCTAAAAAAAGACGCTCTTCGAGTAGTTGGGGATTTTAGAATTCCACTCTAGTTCGTCTTTTGGGTTTTCGTCTTCCGTCGAAACTTACTCTCCCTTCAGAAGTATCGAATTCGATAGGTACCTTTGTTTTGGTCTTCTTTCGTCTTGCAAGAAATGATGGCATGAGATCCATAATTGATTTCATTCTAGATAAAGTCTACTGTAAATTCAGAATTAACCTAAAGTTAACTTTAAACTAAATCTCAAAATTAGTTTTCTTTCTAACGTAGAAATCCGCAGGACTTGCTAATGAATATTTCATATGATAATTTCTTGACATGACGGAGTTTTGTAGCTAGCCTCACAGGACTTGAACTTAGAAATCAATGCGTGTGAGGGTAATGTCTTTTTACTCGACTAGATGAATAACCCATATGGAGAACAAAATGAAAGGAAAACGGAGTATATTCTTTATTTCACTAGCTAACCAAGATGCATACGACAAATTTAAAAAAACAATGCTACGAAGTGTAAAAACTTCAACACTGCCAGGATCTACAACACTAAAGAATTATGACCGTCTTCATATTTGGGGGCTTCAATATTATGGACAAAATGAAGAGATTTGGAATAGAATAAAAAAAAATGATATTTTATTTTTTTACAGAGAAAAAATGTATGTTTGTTCTGCTATTGTAGAAGGAACAGAAGATAATCTTCACATTTCAAATCACTTGTGGGGAGAAAGTACATCAAATCTTGTTCAACGTGGATTTTTAGTTTACATGATGCCTGATAACGTAGTTTTCTCTCGTATTCCATCAAGCTCGTTGAATCAATTATTTGGTTATATGCGTCCCAATTGGTTAACGGATTCAGGACAGGCATTTCATCCCGATGATCGGAGATTGGAAGATGTAGAGAAAGAATTTGGTTCATTAGAGAATGCGTTAGAAAAAATTGGTATTTCGTTTAGAAATAAATTTGAACAAACAATGGAAGGCTTTTTGAAAAATGAAAACAATGAGAAAATAATACCCGAAAACGAACCTAGACAATTGTCTAATGGTTTGGTAGGGCCATCTGGATATACCGCAAATGATAGGTGGACTACAGAAGACGCACTAGGTTACTGGCCTTACGCATATGCGATATCTAAATTCCTTACTCACAAGAATACAATTCCACCTCTCACGATAAGTATTCAAGCTCCTTGGGGAGGAGGTAAAACTTCCATAATGAGAATGGTTCAAGAACAGCTAGATTCTGATGCTGTAGAGAAGTTAAATCAAATAACATCAAATGAAATTCCTGATAATACAGAATCTGCAAAAAAATCAAAAGATAATTTAACATTGAAAACTATTGTAGAGGTATTAGAAAATAAAATAGATCTTCCCATTACAAAAATTCAAACTCGTCCAAAAAAAAGTGAAAACAGTGGGAGGATTACAGTCTGGTTCAACGCATGGAGATATGAGAATACCACTCAGATATGGGCGGGTTTGGCGTATGCCATAATAAAACAAATCTTGGAAAAAATTGATAAAGAGGATCAAGAACGATTCTGGTGCGTACTAAATAAAGAAACTCTGGAAAATGCAAATATTCACGAAAAGATAAACCGACGGATTCATGATAACTGGCTAAATAAAATCAAAAAATGGATTATTCCATACTCTGTTGGTATTGGAGTAATTTCAATTCCGTTGATTTCTGGTATTGTCAACGGATTAACTATAGGTATTTCTTCGGCATCAGTTGTAATTAGTCTACTTCATGGCATAAAACAATATTTTTCATCCAAAAAGGAAATCGAAGATGAACCTGCTAAAAAAAGTCTAAGCAAATTCCTTCAAGCTCCTAATTATGAAGAAAATTTGGGATTTGTTCATTTGGTTGAGGAAGATTTGCGGGCAGTTTTTAATGCAGTTGATAAAAAATATCTACCACTGGTTATTTTTATTGATGATTTAGATAGGTGCTCTCCACAAAAAGTAGCAGAAATTATTGAAGCAATAAATCGATTTCTCTCTGCAGAACTTCCCAACTGTTTATTTGTTTTAGGGATTGACGCTGAAATGGTAGCAGCTTCTTTGGAATCGGCTCATGAATCTATAATACAAAAACTTCCAAATTATGCTAAACGAAATCCAATAGGGTGGAGATTCATGGATAAATTTGTTCAATTACCTGTACTCATTCCGCCTCCAGAGCATAACGATGAGATGTTGTATATACAATCTCTAATAACAAGAAAAAATATGTCTGAATCTGATTCTAAAATATACACAAATACTGAAAATCCAGAATCAGAAATGATGAATTTGGATAATAAAAAAATGAAAGATGCAACCAGTAATGATAATATCATTCAAAAATCTCAAGGAATGTCGAACAATGAAAAAATTCAGCAAATGAATGTTGAAAAAAATTCCGATGAAATTATTTCGAAATATTCTGATAATGATCCTACTACAAGGGAAATTATTGAAAAATACAAAGACTATTTTTCAAAGAATCCTAGAGAATTGAAGAGATTTGTTAATATGTATAGATTTCAATTTTTCTTGCGAACGGTTAAAGAAAATCGTAGAAAAGAACAAGGTATGCTTACACCATTGCCTTCATTAGATCAAATTGCACGATGGATTGTGTTATCCTTGAGATGGCCAGATGCAGTACGTTGGGTTCAACAAGGATCAGGTGAAGTTAAAGTTCTAATGGAAGAGGGCATAGAGTCCGAAGATAATGTGAAAGAAAGATTAGAACTCCTTGAACACTATGCAGAGAAGTTTAATCGTGATGATTGGAGAAAATCATTACAGCATATTTTAGATGATCAAACAAAAATAACTCCATGGACACTTGATGAGGACTTTAGAACATTTTTTGTAAATGAGGCTGCTTTAGCTGAAAACAAAAATGAAAATGAGTCCCTGTCTAAAGGTGCAGGATGGGGAATTTATTGAAATCTTGGAACATCTTAACTCAACATGGTACCACAATTTCTATTTCACTTAAAGAACTCTTCTAATTTTAATTACTAAAAAATTAAAGGAAGGAGTTTTGTAGCTACTCCAAATTAGCTTACTGCACATTTTTTGTCAAATTTTACTCACAAAATGTCCCGGACTCGAACTGACTGTCAGCAAGAGAACCATCGGGCCCATTGAATTTTTCATAAAATTGTAGAACTAATTATTTCAGGAAAGTATCAACATGTCCTACTGGCTGTGAAATAAATGAAGAAGAATTGGAAGACAAATGGAGTATTTTTATACATTATATCTCATTATACTTGTAATTGATTAAAAGAAATGCAATTTTTGTTTCAATTCTAGCCGTAACTGGGGTGATCATGATATTATCAGTGAATTCAGCAATGGCAGATACTTCAATTCCACAATGGATAAAAAATGATGCAAAATGGTGGTCAGAGGGCTCAATCAGTGATACTGACTTTCTAAAAGGAATACAATATCTTGTACGGCAAGGGATAATCAAAGTAGATGTTCCAGTAACAGAGGTTATTGCGACAAATGGAAGTCCAAGTGATAGTGATCGTGTAACATCAATAGTTGTGACTTTTCAAAATTTAGTAAATTTTCCAAGTACTATTCCTAATAAAATAACAGTAAACTCCATTCAAAGAATAAGTGAATTTGGTCAAATAACTAGCGGTTGGAGTAATTCTGGTACGCCTACAAGTCCTAAGACTAATCCTGAATTCAGACTTGATGATCTACCAAGTAAAGATAAAGCACAATTCTACCAATTGTTGAACGTCGGAATTGCTGCTACTCAAAACTCACAGTCAAATTCAGAAACGCCAGAATTTGATGTCTTGATTGATCTATACACTGGGGATGGAACTCTTTTGCATACGCTGGAATATGATAAATGTACTGTTATCAATTATTGGGTATTCACAGATAGTAACAAAATGGATTACAGGATGTCTGCTGATGATCAAGCAGAAGACAGAGAGGCCAGTGTTTATCTCTGTCAGGGATATCATTTAGTTTTCCCAAGTGCAACTACCCCACAATAGAATCCGTAATCTACATACCCCGAGTGTAGTTCTTTTACCAATACAAAATTAATAAGATCAGGAAGTCATGAAGAGTTTGATCTTAATGCAGATGGGAAAAGATTTTGGTTGGGGAATGTTGAGAGTGTTGATTCTAAAGTTATGAATGAGTCCATGCTTGTTTCAATGAACTTTTCTTCAATTAACAAACATTTTATTTTCTGTTTGAATTTTCCTCTGCTGATTTCATTCTGTGACATCTGGAACACAGTGCTTGGCAATTGTCCATTGAATTATTTGATCTATCGCCATCAATATGATCGAAGTCCATAGTGGTCAGAAAAGAGTTACATACATTGCAATTGTAATTTTGTTTTTTCAGAATCTTTCTCTGAACATCCTCAGAAAAATGCTTTCTAATCCTTTGAGTTTCAAATATTTCTGTACTACGTTGAATCAATTCATCATTTAGTTTTTCTTCAGAGATATCTTTTCCATCGTATTCCTTAACTATGGTTACTCTTCCTTTTATTAATTCGAAGTAATCATTTTCTTGCTGAATTTGCTTATATTTTTCATATAATACATCGTCCAGCGCTTCCAACATTTCTTTTCTCTCCCTTATATTTTTGTCATGATCATAATCAACTTTAATTTTATCAAACTGATCTTTTGTAACGTTTGTAATATCTTTAGCAGTGTTAATTCCTATTTTCTTGAATCTGTCTAGACCCATAATTCTAACTAATTAGTTACTGTTAAAAAAATATCGTATTCTTTAACAAATTATAACTTACGTCATTATCTAATATCTTCAATTTCCACGCCTAAACGGGAGGGGCTTGTCTTTTTACTCATTGTCTATGTACTCATTTGGAAAAGAATTCAAAATAGTAGCGAGTCTCACAGGATTCAATCAAGATAGTTGCTATTCTAATGATTTTGTTGGTAGTGTGGAATCCAGTACCCGTCTAGCTCCCTCTGGTCCAGTTACTGGCAGTCCAGTTGGATCAAGCAACCCAATTTGAACAAGCACAGAAGCTTGATCCCAGTAAATATGTTCATGAGTTACCTTGTCATCTTTGACTCCAACAATCACTGCAAAAGCAGCCTCGACCTTCTTACCTGTTGGTTTTATCTTGGGAATCATCCATTCAATCTCTGTTGTATGAGTAAAGATTATGAACAGTTCTTCCACGAGTTGTTCATCTCCTACTGTGAGTGAGACACGTTCCATTTTGACATCCGGTGGGAAAAATTTTCCAACAAGATGATTTTGATAAAATTTTCTTACTCCCTCTCTTCCATATCCTCCTATCATAGATGGAACGTTGTGAAGGTGGGGATTCTCGTTCATGGTATTCATTGTTGTTTCAAGATCCCCGTTTAATTCTGCTTGAACGTGTTTTTCAAAGATTGATACCATTCGTTTCTGTTTTTCTGAAAGCAATGTATCCCGTATACTGTTATGGTAAATTAATTTTTTTTATAATATTAAATTTTATTTTCATTCAAAATAAAAAATTAGGAAAAAGAGTTTTGTATCTACTCTGAGATTGTAATGCGAAGGATTTTGGCCTCTTGGTTTGGGCAGTCATTCTTGCCTCTTGGAAGGTGACCGATCGTGTCGGCAACATCCATGCCGCTCTTTACCTCACCAAATGCTGTATACTGGCCATCAAGGAACGTGCTGTCACCTGTTACGATAAAAAACTGTGAACCTGCACTGTTTGGGTCGTCAGACCTTGCCATGGAAACAACGCCTCTCACGTGGGGTTTGGAATTAAATTCTGCCCTTATGGAATATCCTGGCCCTCCCATCCCCCAACTGCTCTTGTCTGGTTGTTTTGTATTTGGATCTCCTCCCTGAATCATAAATCCTGGTATTATCCTGTGAAAAAGTATACCATCATAAAAATTGGACTTGGCCAGTTTGACAAAATTCCTTACGGTCTCAGGAGCATAATTTGGTAATAGTTCAAAAACAATGTTTCCAAAATTGGTCTCTATTGTAGCTTGGGACATCTTTTACAAACAGTGATTTTATCATAATAATCTTTTCTTCATTTCTACTTTGTCAATAGGGGAAATCTTTTCTATCCTGTTGTAATACAATTTGGTGCCTTGGTTCCATGATGTACTTACTCAAATTATGATTCAAGTTTCACAGGACTCAAACCTTATAATGATATGGAAATAAAAACAGTCATGCTAAAGTTCAAATGCAAAGATGTTGGATTTGAGTGCAGTTTTGTAGCTAAAGGCAAGACAGAAGGTGACATCTTGTCACAATGTGCAAATCATGCAAAAAATGATCACGGAATGAAACCAGAAGAGATCACAGACGAATTGAGAAGTAAAATCAAGACTAACATTCACAAATCATGGTTTTAAGCCTAAAAAATTAAGGAAAAGAGTTTTACAGCCAACTCTGAATGGATTGCAGCACATTTTGAATCACAAAATTGATGAGACAATGCCTATACGTTAGCAAGCCGTATAGATACCATGATGAAACTAGATGAAAATCATCATCAAGTACCTGAAAAGAATCCACCAATTACAAGCGAGAAAGATTCAGAGATACATTCTGAAGTCTTTGTTGGGCATGGCGGAACTACAATAGCAAGTATCATGAAAAGAGACGTGATAACAATGGATCACACAAAAACTGCTCATGATGCATCCACTTTGATGACAGAAAAAAGAATCGGATCCGTGATAATTACTGCCTATGGTAAGCCATTTGGCATAGTTACACAAAGAGATCTGGTACGCATAATGGCAAACTTGAACATCTCTGTCAAATGTCTGCTACTGAGTTTCCTAGCATCAAGACCCTTGATTCATGCAAGTCCAACTCAAACAATCCAAGAGGCAGCAGGAATCATGGAAAAAAATAACATAGACCATCTTCCTATAGTGGAAAAAGACAAAATTATTGGAATAGTAACTACACGAGATCTTGCCATGTCATTGCTTTGTGCATAAAACATCTGGAATATCATTAGGGTATCTCCCAATGGAAATTAAATCTCATGAGAGAAATTTTATCATTTGATGTTACTCCAAATATTACAAAACTTGAAAGTTTGAATTATTTTCAATATGGTAATTTGTTTTGATTGTAAATCTATGGTGTGATACACTGGTTCATTTTAGATATCACACTTAGAATTTCATCAATGTCAATTGGTTTTTCAACTATTCTAGTTGGATGGGAATAACTAATGTCATAATTTTTCAGAGGGGATCCAGTAACAAGTATGACCTTTGCATTAGGATCAAATTGTCGTATCCTTTCAATTCCATACAGTCCATCATAGAAAGGCATTGTAGCATCAATTAGCACAAAGTCTGGTCTTAGTTTTTGATACATCTCATACGCTTCTTTTCCATTAGAGCCAGTTCCAACCACATTGATGTTGTGAATCTGAAGTAAACCCACAAAAGCATCTCGTACGTCCCTGTCATCGTCAATTATCAAGACATTTGTTTTGTGTACAAGTTCTGTTTTACTATCCGTTATCATTTCAGATAAACTCCTGTTTGATACATGGGGATAATAGTGTAAAGTTGTACAGTGTGGACAAGCTAAATGAAATTTAATTCAAAATAATAGAATATTCTGATGGTGAAATTAACCAAAATAGACTGTGTGAAAAAAGAAGGCAATTTCATTACGGAACTATTTGGAATTATTGAAAATCCAACAGGCGGTCCACCAACATCAAAATTGTTCAAGGCAATGGAGAGACCAAATGACTTGTGGTTCAGGTTTCCAAACAAAAAAGAAGAGATAATTCTAATCCAAACATACCTTGACAATCGTACTGGCAAAAAGATATCTCATTTTATTCTGATGGATCCAGAAAAACGTGGCAAGAACTATCTGGAACAATTCCAGGTTTGTAAATGATATGGTTCCACCTCCACATCTTTTTGTTTCATGGTACCATATCGAACTTTATTATCTAGTCAGTGTTTATTCTAAACCACATATTGAAAAAAGAAGTAGATTCTAGTTCTTTTTACAAGAAAACACAGGCTCTCATAGATTCAACTGAAAAGTTACATGGAATACACAGAGCAAAGGGCTCTAACATGGAGTGTGTTGGTGCATATGGAAAATATGGAGTTTATTTGTATGAACTAAAAAAACTTGATGACAATGGAACCTTTTGGTTACCCTGTTGGCAATATGATCTTTTTTCTGGACTAGAAAATGTTTTTCCAACTGGAACTATCGACCAACCTGCATGTCAAGTGTTCATTGTTGGAGTTTCACAGTATGCACCAAAAGATAACGATATCGTATACTATACTACTCCCTTGTGGATTGAAAAACATATCAATGATTTTGAGATATTTGAAGGAAAAATAATAATCTCAAAAATGAATGAAATGGTGAACGCAAAAAGGTGGGGTAATTTCCTCGATACAATGGATGCTCTACAACACAAATTGTTTAGTGAAAAAGATACTGCATACGAATATTTTCCATTTGACATGGGAAATCCAAAATATTTCCTAACTGGTGAGATTATCTGCAAACAATGTGAAGCAATTATTCCAAATGGCAGACAGGCAAAAGAACACCACAACAAAACGGGTCACAAGATCCATTGATTGTATTCAATCTAGGATTTCAATAGTTGTGTGACTGTATAGTTCTAGTATACAGCAGTGGTGAAATGTATTGTTTTATCCAACACTTATTGCATCTGAAGTCTCTGCGGTTAGAGGCACTCCTCCATTGCTTGGCCAATCAGTATAAGTGTCTACGTAGATGTTACCAGTGCCGACACTTGCGTTGCTGGGTATGTAAAATGATACTTCCATTTCGCTATTTCCAGCTCCTAATGAGGTCTTGACAGAACCTACACCTAGGCTGGTACCATCAGAACCCACAAGGTTGACAGTAACTAGAGCAGTTTGGGTTGAGTTTGATGACAAGACAACTTTGGCATAGCTAGTGGTTCCTTTGCTAAACGAGGTCACAGTTTTATCTCCAAGTTGGTCCGTTGGCTGTGCTGAGACTATGGCTATGCCAGAAGGCTGGACAATTCCAGATGATGATACCGTAAACTGTGCATGATAGTTCAAGTAATTGCCACTGACAAGTGCGCTTGCAGTGATTTGATAAGCACCATCTTGTGCATCAGATGGCAAACCTATCTGAAGTTCTGCATTTCCTTGTGCATCAACTTGAACAGTTCTTGATGCAACGATATTTGATGACGGATCAGTTACAAGTATGGCAACATTTTGTCCAGCTTGAGCACCATCTGGATTTACAGTAATGGTTACAGTGTTTCCTGGATTGTATGATGCCTTGTCAGTCTGGATGTTTGAAGTAGTGTATGATGCTAGGGTAACTGATGACTCTGAAGTTAATGATGCAGTTCCAGAACTTGCCGAGTGGACATCATCTCCTCCATAGTTTGCAGTTATCAATAAAGTACCTGAATAACTTGCATTTGGAGTGTATGAAGTTTCACAGTTCTCAGATGGAGTGTAGCAATACATTTCACTAAATGAGCCGCCTGCACCGTTGTCACTCCATGATACAGTTCCAGTTAGAGCATTTGGTGATACTGAAGGATCGCTAACAGTAGCAGTAAGTGAAACTGGGTCGTTAGAGTATATCGTTATTGGATTTGGTGCAATGGTGGTAACAGTACTGTGAACTCCATTTACAGTTAGATCTGAAGAGCCAGAACTGGATTGGTGAGTTGAATCTCCTTCATAGTTTCCAGTTATTGCTACTACACTTGGTGAATTCACAGATGGGATGTATGATACAGTGCAGCTTGCAGAATATAGAGTACAAGTAGTGGAACTAAACGTACCTCCAACACTTCCATCATTCCATGATATGGTACCCGTTGACACAGAACCTGCTGCATCACTAACGGTCGCAGTAACAGTTACTGCATCACCATAGTATGAAGTTGCAGAATTTAGTACAACAGCAGTATTGGTATACTGTGGAACTGGAGATGAGATGTATTGTTGGTATTGTGGAGTGTAACTTGGTGCTCTTGGTTGGTATGCAACTTGGTGATAAGTTGAGAGCCAGTCATGTATTCCTGCTTCAAAGGTCTTTTCATCAATTTGGCCCTTGTATAGTAACATGGCGTTATCTTTCACCCATTGTGGAATTGGAGTCCCAGGCACATAATTTCCTAAACTAATGAAATGCTGTATGTTTTGGATAAATGCCGAGTCACTTATCTTGTTGTTAGCCCATTGTCCTGAAATTGATTGTAGGGATGGAGGGCTTGCACTTGGCATGTGACTATGTTCCTGTGATTGAACTGAAGTTGAATTGGACTTCCAGCTACTTGCAGTCTGCGATGAATGTGATTGAGTTAAAGTTGAATTGAATTTCCAATCATTAGCAGTCTGCGATGAATGTGATGGTATGGCTTCTCTGGATTCTTGAGTTGGGGGTGATTGAACTGGTAAAGTAGTAGGAACTATTGGAGTAGAAACTGGCTGAACCGGAATCACTGGAGTGGATACTGGTTGAACTGGAGCTACTTGAGCAGGCACTGATGGTACAGTAGGTGAATTTGATGATACACTTGATGATTGATTTGCTACTGGTGGAATGGATTGAATGGTATCGGAAATTTCTTGAACTGGAGCTGCTTGGGTAGCAACTGCTTGAACAGTAATGGATGAATCCGATGATACATCTGAGGATTGATCTATTACAGGTGGAATTGATGATGCGGACACTTGTTGAACTGGAGGCACTTGGACAGATTCTGATGGCGTAGCAACTGGATCTGATGGTATCACTGCAGATGATTGATCTATTACAGGTGGAACCGAAGAATCAGATACTGATTGAACCGGATCTACTTGAACTGGAACTGATGGCACTGCAGATGAATCCGATGATGCATCTGAAGATTGAACTATTACAGGTGGAGATGATGAATCAGATACTGATTGAACTGGAACTGATGGAGTAACAGATGAAGTTGCATTTAGATCTGATGCAGAGTCATCTGCAAAAGAATTTGGTAAAGCATACTGTGAAAACATCAAGAGTGCAGTAAATGAAAAAAGAATTAACACTTTGGTGTTCATGGCTCACAATACGTTGATCACTTAATAAAAAATTGCGACACTATGTTCTGGAACATTGTTAATGATGATTTGTGTACCAATGATTTGTAGACCGATAACTTATACGCAAACCATAAATGTCATGATTATTCTCATATGAGTGATGAACAAGTCAGTTCCAAAATTGTTTGTACTAATGACTTTGATGGGTATGTTTGCCACAATTGGATTGTTGCCTGCCTTTGCAGATGGTGGAGCTCAGACAGTCCCGCTTTCTCCTACTGGTCTTAATGCTACCGAAGTCTCTAGTACTCAGACATATTTTACATGGAATGCTCCAGTTAATGCAACACAAAGCGGAATTACTGGATATCAAATTCAAAGAAATGGCACCGTTATTGTTAATGATACTGCAAGTACACAGACAAGTCTCAACTACACGGGCCTAATTCCAGATGGCAATGTGGAATACCAGGTTGCAGCTTGGAATTCTTTAGGGTTGGGATTACCATCAGATCCTATCTTGGGCACTAGTGATAATCTTGCTTCTGCGCCTGTAAATGATACATCAAGCTTACCTCCTGATCCATCTGCAAATTCTACCCAAACCACTGATGATGATACTCAACCAATTACGAACCAGACTTCGTTACCAATTACAGATCCAACAACATTGCCAACTACTGACCCAATTGTAACATTACCAAGTACGGATCCATCTAGTACATTACCAAGTGTCACTGGTATACAACCAGGATCTCATCATTATGACCCACACAGATTCTATTCTGAGAACCAAACCATGTCATATCTTGCTCGTCTAAAATTAGACCAGATGATATCACATGTTCATCATGATGTATTACCTAATGTACAGGAACATAGAGCATTGGGAACGTACCACTATTCCAACTCGACAATAACAACTCCACATGTAAACTACAAACCAGGCCAGTCATTTGT
>CAYWWR010000026.1:0-15340 GCA_964462165.1 uncultured Nitrosopumilaceae archaeon | reverse complement strand
GTCATCGTTCTGCCGCATCTAAGTTAATTTTCTAAAAAAGATCTTGTACTACTTTCTGAATGCTGATTATCTCTTCTTCTTCTTGCTTTATTTTCTTCTCTATTACACGAACCATGGAATCTTGCCATACGTGATGAGAGAAGAAATTATGATATGTGTTTGCTGCAGTCATTTCATCATCAACCACTGTATCTTCTAGGAACTTGGTAGCAATGGTATCTGTAAGTTTGAGTATGCGTTGATTTAGCTTGACGCTTTTGAATATGGGCTCTAGTTTGGATATGTCTTCTTTAAAATCATCTTTTGTAAGCAAGATCTTTTCATGGAGGATCTTAAAGTACACTGCCACAAAGAACAAAGTTGCATATCTTTTTGTCTTGTGGCCACCTTTCTTTCCATAGTTGAGGTTTTTCTTTGCATATTCTTTTACGCAATATGGGTAGAGGAGAAGTCTATAATCGTCCTTTAATTTTTCATTAAAGACCTCGTCGTATTTACTGCCTCTTGGCAGAAACTGTGCAGGAGAACTGTATGCCTCTGTAGGTCTTTGTTCTATTCCTGCAACAAACGCCTGGATGGCATCTTTTGCTACTATGACTTTTTTATGATTGTCTGGCAAATACTTGTTGTAAATTACATCTCCCACAAACTCACTTTGATGAGACTTTGTCTTGGTATCAAACGAGCCTCCTTGAATCTCATAAAAATAATGAATATTTTCCATTTGTGATTTTAATGATTTGTGAAAATCCATCAAGGATACCAAATCTTTTCCTCTGACCGCATTCTGGGAATTTCTATATTTTGTAATGTTATTTTGGTCCAGTTCATCTGCAGCCTTTATGATTGTGACAGTTATACTTCCATCCAAATTATGGGTACGTCTTGCATGATCTAATACTGAATTGGATGTTTGTGCCCCGTTTACTATCTGAGGTGAGTGTAATATTATGGAATTATCCTCTAATTCCTCAAAATCACTTACAACTATTGTTATCCCGTTGTTATAGTAAAAGAACTTGTGAGGTACTTCCTGCAACGTTTCTCTTAACCCCTTGTTTACTGTAGTCTTGAACTGCATCCATTGTCTTATGTTTGATTCAAAGACATAGTCCTTGTTCTTTGTAACAAAATTGGTAAGCTCTCTTAGCTTTAAAATTCCAAGAAGAGTATTTTGATATCGTAATTTGGTTTCAAGTTTGATGGATGCTTTTTTGCCTGCAGCTGGTTTTTTTATCCTATCCCAAAGTTTCTGTATTATGACATCTACATCGTATATCTCAACTGTATCAAAATTCTCATCCTCTACTTTCTGGTCTGTTACATAGACGCATTCTATCTTGAGGTTTTTTTCTTGAATTTTTGTCACAAGGTGGGCAAGTTCTGGACGCATTTTGGAGATGTCTCTTCCTTGCAGTCTCTTGACATCTTCCTTGAACTTTGCAATTGCTTCAATTGAATGAGATGTTCCATATTTTGACTGGAATAGATAGATCTTGTCTTCTGAGAAGTCTACTGGTAGGTATGCATCTATTCCAAGATCATTTGCTCCATCTATTATCGCATCAGTCGCATCATCTTCAGTTGCTTCAAAGACTCTGGTTAAAACCCATTGCAAGAAATTGTGACCTTTTTCAACTTCATTCTGTGCACTTTCTGCATATTCTTTTATGCTATCTTTAACATTTTGTGAAAACCCATCTAACGGTTGACCATTAGTGTACTGATATGAAACAGGTTTTGCACCTGGAATGTATTCTAGTAATCCATTATTTCTTTCAGCCAAATTCACTCTGTCTACAAATTGCCCTATTTAGAAAAGCAGGTTATTATGATATATTGACTCTACTTCACTATATCTTATGACTGGAACCATCAAGATAGAAGGCAAAAATCTAATCTTTGAAATTCATGGAATTGACATCATATTAGCAATAAGAAAAAGCATAACCGTCCCACTAGATCACGTGTCATCTGTATCTACTGATGATCTATCCTGGGAACCCTTTCAGCAACTAAAGGTTGCAGGTGCATCTCTTCCAGGTGTAATAAAAGACGGAATGTTTCTTTCAAAAGATGGTCTCTTGTTTTTTGAAATGCATGACACGAAAAAATGCATAACGGTATCTCTGAATAATGAAAAATACAAAAAAATCATCTTTGAAGTACAAGATAAAGAACTTGCAGCAAAAATCATTCGTGATGCCCTGTCTAATAATCTTGAATAAAATTAAAGGTGAGGAAGGGATTTGAACCCCTATAGATTCGCTTTGCAGGCGAACGCATAGCCACTCTGCCACCTCACCGCGATCAAAATGTCTTTACTTGAACAATTAAATCTTTTAGATTAAAATTTTGAAAATTGCTTTGCAGCCAGTCTGATGTCTTCTGATTTTATCGTTTTTCTACCTGCGTGTGTTGACATCTCCACTGCATTTTTCGCAATTGAAATGCCAATTTCTTCTAGTATTCTTCGAAGCTCATTGGCTGATTCATCGCTTACTCTTTCTGCACCTGCTTTTTTCAAAATTCTGTACATTACAGAAAGCCCAAATTCAGATGTTACCATGCCCTAAATCCAAAAACCCTTGATAAAAGACTTTGAGTGGAAAAAAACTATGCAAGGATCGATTTATACACACTATTTCGTGCCCAGATATGTAGCAAATGACTTGGCTGACTGATGCTCATATTCATCTATCAGACAATGAATATTCTGATGATATGGAGTACATACTTGCTACGATGGATAAACTGAAAATAAGAGCATGCTGCGTATCCATGGATAATCAAAGTTCAAAATCTACACTTGATCTGAGTAAGCGCAGTTCACTTGTTCTACCCTTTATTGGAATCCATCCTGAAAAAGCAAATGATGATCTCGATGCAATGGTCAATCTAGTTACTCAAAACTCTGACAAAATATCTGGTATAGGTGAGATTGGTCTTGACAAGACATATGTCTCCGATGAAGCTGGATTTTCAAGACAAGTACTAGTGTTTCAAAAGATGCTCTCACTTGCAGAAAAGTTGGGTAAACCAATATCTGTTCACTCTAGAAGAACTCTGGATGAAATATTTTCTATATTGCCATCGTATTCTGTAAAAGGTGTTCTACTCCATTGGTTTTCTGGCAGCAAAAAGCAATTGCAAAAAGCAATGGATTTGGACTGTTTTGTATCTTATGGACCTGCAATGGTATACGCTGATGACAAACAAGTACTTCTTTCACAAACTCGTCCAGACAAAATATTGTTGGAAACTGATGGGCCTGTAAAATTCTCCAAGTGTTTTGGCATGAAAACTGCACAAATAGCATTTCTTCCAAGTGTTCTTTTTTGTGCTGCTGGTGTTCTAAACAAATCATATGATGAAATGCTGCTTGTTACAGAAAGAAATGCCGACTCGTATCTTGGTGTATAGGTATAAAAAACCCCTTTAGCCCATCCAAGTTGTGAATAGAATCAGACGAATTTCCACGGAACTCATGTCTACTTATAAAGGAAAATTCGATATTGATTTTGCACACAACAAACAGGTTCTAAATGAAATTGCAATTGTACGATCTAAAGGTCTAAAGAACGAAATTGCTGGTTACATCTCTTCTTATCTCAGACGTGAATTAGAAGATCAAAAAGAAAAAGAATCTGAAGTAGTTGTACACGACGAGTCAGTTGATGAGACTGAAGAGATTGAAGAACAAATACTCAATTAGATACATTACAAAAATTCGAATAGTCCAACATATTTTTTGATGGTATTATGATAACAGTCAAACTACTAGGAGGTGCAAAAAAATCATTTTCATCTGATAAACTTGAGATTCAAAGAGATGATATCACAATATCTGTACTATTGGATGATCTCAAGGCATACATTCCTGCAAACTTGTCCCAACTTGACCAAAATAATATTCTAGTTGCAGTAAATGGTGTGGATTCATCTGTGTTACAAGGAAAGGAGACATTATTAAAAAATGGCGATGTTGTCAGCATAATTCCAGTGGTTCATGGTGGAAGATCAAAAAGATTACAATTTGATTTGATAAACACTACTGCAGAACTTGCACTATTAAAAAAAACCATCAAAGAACCCATCAAGTTTCTTGAATCTATCCGAGAGAAATATCCGAGTCTTGCCATCCAAGGAATTCAAGCACCGTATATCTTGAATATGGGGCATGCTAAAAAAATAATAGCAATTTCTTTGTCTGCTAAAAAAGCAGGTACTCTCCTTTCAAATAGACTTGAAACTGATGTTCTCATGAGATTTGCATGTACTAGACAAATCAGTGATGCCATATCCAAAGTAGGTGTAAAAACAAATACTAATACCATGCTTGTAATGATTGGAAAAAAACCATTACTTGAAAAACTGTTCAATGAAATTGAGGATCTTTTAGAGAATAATGTATTCTCAAAAGACAATTCTAAATTCATACAAAAAGAATTTGAAATCACACAAAAAGAACTTGACTGTGTTATTTCTAAGACGCCTTTGGAAGATTTGCTTGCAGAAAGATCTACTACACTATTCCATTGAATCTCGTTTGAGCTTTAACGTGCTTACGATGTCCTCTTCTTTTAATATGGAAATACCTACTATGCCACCCATTATCTGAATCAAGACATTCCAGTCGTACGATTCTAGGGATACCTTGTTTGGAATTATATCTGCAATTGAATTTATCAATTCTTTTGAGGATATGTCTGATCCTCTTTTCTCAATTGTAATTCTGTAGGTGTCTGCATCCTTCATGATATTGATTTGGTTTTTTACGCCTTCTACAATATTTTCAAGACTAGATGAAGTGGTATATCTAATTGGTATGAATCTGTGACAATATCTCATCCTCCACGGTTCATCTAGAATTATTTTCTTGATGTTGTCTATGACAATAAATGGATCAATGCAAGTATCAACCCAAATTATTCCAGAAAAACTTGATTTTCCTATTCTGGGTGATTCATCTCCGAGCTCCTCTATAATTTCAGCAATTTCATCACAGGCCTCTTCCTCCATGTGCCTGCTACACGTGGCAACTAAATTCACACTAGTGACTCCATTTTTATTTTGCCTTCTCTTACTATTTTTAATTCATTATTTACAACTTCAACTATGGTGGATTCATACGAGTTGGAAATTTGTCCCCCGTCAAGCAATATGTCATAACCTGAGAATTTACTTGCTACTTCCTTAGAGTCACTAAATGATGATTCTCCAGAAAAGTTTGCGCTTGTACCTACAAGCAATCGACATTTTTCTAAAAGGGCAAGCACACAAGAATGATTGGGAACTCTTACTGCAATTTTGTCTTTGAGATCTAGGGCTTTTTCAATTTTCTTGTCCTTGATTCTAAGAATCAATGTAACTGGACCGGGCCAAAACTTGTCTGCTATTTTTTCAGAAATCTCATCAAAGAATGCTATGTTTGCAATGTCTTTTTTTGAATATGCCAAAACTGGAAGTCGTTTTATTTTTTCTCTGCCCTTTATTTTGTAAATCTTGTTGATGGCATCTTGGTTACGTGGATCACAGCCTATTCCATATACTGTATCTGTAGGAAACACAACAGTACCTCCCTTTTGTATGGTTTCATAAGCCTGTTTTATCCCAGTGTCGTTGCACGGTAAAATCACAATTTTTCTTGCCGTTTAATAGTAAATTATCTCTTTTTATGAAAATGATATAAGATTGATACGCGTACTATAGTACCATGGATGAGATACCACAATGTCAGTGTCCTCCAGGCGGAGAAACCTACGTAAATGAAGATGGTATGCAAATCTGTTCTTCGTGCAATGGCTGGGTAGGACCAACTAACTAGATCTGACGATGATAGCATTGGGACTGTGTAAGTCTTTTATAGGAAAATATTTTGTCTGATTATTATGTCAGATGACTTTGAAAATGATTTTGAAGATGAATTTGATGATGATCCTGAAGACGATGTAGAAGACGACAATGATGGCATATCTAGTGATGAGACCGATGGCTAAATTCTCAGACCAAACGAATCTGCAAATTCTCTAAATCCACGATATGCTTGAAGAAAATCTCTTCCTTTCTCGCTAATTCTGTACTTGCACGCTCTCTCAGAGCTTGTCTGCTCCAAAAGACCCTGTGAGACAAGGGTTTCTAAAATTTTTGAAAGTCTAGCATATGAAATGTTTGCCTTTCGGATTAGATATGTTACACTAGCTCCTGACTCATCAGGAATTTCATCTCTCGTAGTAGAAAGTATGTCCCCAATTATGCTCATGTGAGTTCTATATGTTATTGCCAAATCTTGGTCCTCCTCTCAATGGAACCTGAGAAATTGGAACAAAGAGTGCTCCTAGTCCAACTATCTTTGTAGAAACTGAGATGAAATACAACACTGATTTTGGAAATACAATTGAGTACCATCCCAAAAATTCACCCAGTGCCAGTAAACCCAAGCCTGTAGCTACGAAAATAGTGTTCCTATTTCTATTTTCCATATATGACATTATTGTCTCAATTGTCCCATATACCAATAGGATAAAAGAAATTGACCTTATAATATGCTCAATTGAATTAGCCGGAATGAGAAAAAGAGGCACTACAATAGATTTGAAATATCTTGACTTTGGAAAAAATGATTTTATTCCATGAGAGAATGCTATGAAAAAGTATCCAACAGTTTGAATCGCTATTCCTAGTGTTTGAATCCAAGTATCTATCTTGACATAGCCCAAGACAAGAGATTCAAACATGTACCCAAACCCAACGACTCCAAATCCTATGCTGATTGAAAAAAAAGAAATGTTTAGTCTAAAAAGTGTTGGACTTCCAGTATTTCTAAATCCAATATATGCAAAGATTCCTAAGATCAGTCCAACTACAAAGCCTAGAAGATTGAGTGTAGACTCTGCAAAAGTTATAAATTCCAACTTGGTATTGCTGCCTTTTGAAATTACATAAGTCTTGTAGTGGATTTTTTTCTACCATTCATCAAGAGTTCCGGATGTAGTACCACTGGTGTCTTTGGCATAATCTCCTAAAACATCTGAATATCTTGCGTCCTTGTAAGCAATAAGTTTCACATATTCTCCGTATGATACATCTAGTGAGCAGTTTGAACATTTGACGTAGGAGAAATCATCTCCCAATTCTGCTATCTTGTCACACTTGGGACACTTTATTTTCACGACTTATGTATCACTTGCAAGACCTATATCTCTTCTTAGGAATAAATCAACATAGATCCGTCTTGCTAAACTAAATCGGTTTAAAGTGATAATTTTTTATAGGATATTATTAAAAATTGGATTTGACGAAGAACCTTAATAGACATTTTACAATTTTTTTATAGGTATGATTTCAAAGAGTATTCTTCTCATGTTCATATCAACAATTGCAGTAATTGCAATTTGGTTTGCAGTCTATGTTCCTGAATCTCAAAAAATAAACAGTGATTTTCAGATTTATCTAGAACAAGAGGGAAAAGATCAGATTGCAAACAGTGTTGGAGGAAATCTATCACAAGAGTTTGAATTGAGAGAATCTTTGATTCAAAAAGTAACTAGTATTGATGGAGACTATGTAACAATTTCATCTGTTGTAAGTGGAATAAATGAAGATACAGAAAAGGAAGTATTTCATTCTGAACAATCCTATCATGTTAACGCATACAGCCTGACCTACAAGGACATGCCTGGAAAACAGTTCTGGTTCAAATCTGGAGTGCAAAAACAAAATTATGATTTTCTCCATCCATTGATTTTTGCAGATGCACCGCTTGTTTATCAAGGAACAGACATAATTGATGGGCTTGATGTCTATGTCTTCAAATCTGAGACACATAATGTAGACATTAGTTACACTTTTCCTCAATATGTGAATACAAAAATATTGTCTAATACGAATTCAACTTTCTGGGTTGAACCAATAACTGGAGATCTAGTCAAATTTGAAAAAAGTTGGGAAGATTATCAGGTACAAAACAATAAGACAATAGCTGTTAATGAGAATGGATGGAAGAAAACTACTGATTATTCTTCTTTTATCTTATCACAGACAGCTAAATCTCAAATTGATGATTATAATTATAATGTCAAAATCATGCCAATACTTTTAGCTTCATTAACTGTAGGGATAAACTTGATTTTAATTTTGAGAAACAAACTGAAGAAATCAAATGAAATTATGCTAAAAACTGAAAAGATGACTGCTATAGGAAACTTGTCTGCAAGAATATCACATGATCTCAGGAATACTCTTACAGTGATAAAAAGTGAGGTTTCTCTAATGTCTCTTCAAGACTTTAAAAATGAAAATATGGAGAAACGAGTGCAACACCTAATGCGCGCAATTGATAAAATGGATTATCAAATCGGAGGAGTTTTAGACTTTGTCAGAGAGCGACCGTTGAAAATTACAAAATTTTCGTCAAACACGTTGATACAACATGCTCTTGAAAACATCATTGTTCCAGACGATATCAAAATCATCACTCCTGAACAAGATGTGTCTATGACAGGAGATCTTATCAAGTTAGAAATTGTTTTATCAAATATTATTATAAATGCAATACAGGCAATAGAAAATTCGGGCAAAGTCACTATATCTATCGAAGATAAACCCGATATACTCATGATTAGTATATCTGATTCAGGACCTGGAATACCTGAAAAACACATGACCAAAATATTCGAACCACTCTTCACAACAAAACAACGAGGAACTGGGCTTGGATTGGCTAGTTGTAATATTATAATAAAAAGCCACGGAGGACGAATTTTGGTGAAAAACAATCCTACTACATTTACTATTGAGTTACCTAAAACAAAACTATAGTAATTTTCATTGTCTTAATGGAATCTGTTAACTGTATGATGCTATATCTTTATTCGAATCTAATTACACTGTAATCTATACATGTTAATCTCTTAAAGAATTAAATTGCTACATTTTTGTTGTTTTACCATGGTAAGAACATGTACCAAGTGTAAAAAGGAAATTCCAGACGGCATAGAACTTGATCCGTTTGCTTCTACCTATCCATGCTGCAATGAATGCTGGGCTGAATGGAAGCAATATAGGGTAATGGTCATGAATGAAATGAAATTAGACATGTCAATGCCTGATCATAGAAAAGTAGTAAAGAAATATGAGAAAGTGTTTGTAGGTGTTCTAACTCCTGAAGGAGACGTTGTCAATTTCGCAGATGAGAGTCAAAGAAAACCAGAAAAACCAACTTAGATATCTATCTCATTTTTTGCCATTTTTGGAATTATCATGTAGAGTTTCTTTTTGTCTTTTTCATCAAAGACATTGATTATCTTCTTGATGGTTGTAGAAAGTATAGATCGTTGATCTATTGATAATGACATGTATATCTCAAAAATTCCATCTAGGTTAAAGACAATTAACTTTTCTGGATGACTTACAATCTCATTGATATAACTTGAAAACATGACTGTTCTTTCCTCTTCAGACAAGTTACAAAGAGTTTCAAGCCATGTCTTAAACAAGGTAGAAAATTTGTCAAATTGTATTGTAGGCCCTGCTTGTAATGCATTATTTATGATCTCTTTCTTATCCTCTTGATTCATTGAAAAAAATTCTGACAGTCTCTTGTGCAATATTGGTTTTCTTAGAAACTCTGGAAGGCCTGCCAAATTTACTATGATATTTCCTGCGTAATTTGGAGAGGACATGTAAATCTAGGAATTGGATCTGTTCTAAAATCGTATTGTTAAGATTTGGCTTAAATATCTCTGGTTCTGCTCATCATGTGTATGCCTTCTACAGTTATCGTTGGTGGTTTTTATGGTGATGAAGGAAAAGGAAAAATTGTTTCTTATCTTGCAATGAAAGATAATCCGACAGTAGCTGTTCGTGGTGGAGTAGGACCTAACGCAGGTCACACAATTGAATATGAAAATAAAAAATATAAAGTTAGAATGCTACCAAGTGCTTTTCTTAATCCTAGTACTAGATTGCTTATAGGACCTGGAGTAGTGGTAAGTCCTGAAGTACTTCTAAAAGAAATAGAAGAATTTGGTACTCATGATAGATCCTTTGTAGATTTTCAATGTGGTATAATTGAAGAGTCACACAGAACAACAGATTCTGGAGGGAGGCTAAAACAGTCTATAGGAAGCACAGGTACTGGAACTGGACCTGCTAATGCTGATAGGGCAATGCGTACACTAAAACTTGCAAGAGATATCGAATCTCTTACTCTCTATCTTGATGATATTCCTAATCAAGTAAATTTTGCACTTGACAGAAAGGAAAATGTGATAGTGGAGGGAACTCAAGGAACATTTCTTTCATTATGGCATGGGACTTATCCATTTGTTACATCCAAGGATGTCACTGCATCTGCAATTTGTGCAGATGTTGGAATAGGACCAAAGAGTGTTGATGAGGTACTTGTTGTTTTCAAATCTTTTGTTACTAGAGTTGGAGAAGGTCCACTAAAAAGTGAAATTAGCCCAGAAAAAGCAGTGGCAAAAGGATGGCAAGAAGTGGGAACCGTAACTGGAAGACAAAGACGTGCAGCTGAATTTGATTTTGATCTTGCACGAAGATCAATCATGCTGAACAGTGCAACACAATTGGGAATTACCAAACTTGATGTGGTCTTTCCAGAGTGTGCACATATGCAGTCATTTTCAGATCTAAGTTCTCCTGCCAAATATTTTATTAAAAATATTGAGGAACAACTCAAAGTACCTGTGACACTAATTGGTACTGGACCTGATGTAAATGACATTATTGATAGAAGGCAGTAAAGAAAAGAAAACCGTAAACGACTACTTTTAATGTGGATAGTTTTTGAGAAATCTTATGGTAAAACTTCCTTTTTATGTTGAAGTGTCAGATATGACTGAATTTTCAAGAATGGTGTGTGCCTTGGAAAGGGTTCCACGTACTGCCTTTTCTTTTGAACTTGATGGTAAAAGAATAATCTCAGTTCAGATGGATCTTCTCAAGGAAAGATCTGTTAATTATTATGTCCAAACAGAAACAAATGGACATTATCTTTCATATGGATTCAAGGCCGGGAAAGAAGACTTTGATGTTGTCAATACTGTTTCAAATCCCATGTATATCTACTCCCCAATTGTTAGAGTAAAATCACTTCCTGAAACTCTCAAACCTGAAACTACATCACCTCCAGAGGTAGCATACCAATCAATTGAGCTTGAGGACCTTACAAGTTTGATAAAGTTAAGCTATGGATTTGAAGAATCACCATTTCCACTGTTTGCTTTTTCAGATGGCAATAAATGGAATATGGGAGTATTCATGAATTTCAACGAATCTGATGAGACCTCATATTTTTGTCATATCAAACTTGACTCAGAACCCACAAAACCATTTCTAAAATATTCTAGCAAGGATGGTGCGGAACCGTCTTTTGTTAGCACAGTAAATGACCATGGATACTCATACCTCAAAGTGATAAAACTCAAAGGTAAACATCCTCTAGTCAAGCTATGAGTAGTTTTAGAAAAAGAATGCAGGATTCTTCTTCTAGAAGCTCTGTGATATTAGCAAATGATCTTGATGGGACAAATTTAGAATTACTTGAAAAATATACTCTGAAAAACATCAAGACACTTGGCAAGTACTTGTGCGCTATAAAATTTAATTTTCATCTCTTGCTACCTCTGGGCGAGAAAAGCATCAAGAGAATAAACAAGATTGCACATGACTCTGGGTTGCAGACAATTGCTGACATTAAGCTAAACGATATTGGAAATACTAACATGATTACTTTGCAAAGACTTTGGCACAGTGAATTTGATGCTGTAATTGCCAATCCAATAATGGGACCAGAAAATTTGGTGCAACTTGTAAAAAATGCTCATAGTGATAGTCATGGTGTGATAACTCTTGTACACATGAGTCATCCTGGAGCAAAACTTGGTTATGGTTTGAAAGTACAAGATCCATCTAGTGGAAAAATGTCAAACATTCATGATCTTTTCTTAAAATGGTCTTATTCATCGCACGTTGATGGAATAGTTGTTGGAGCTACTGTACCAAAACTCATAGAACTATCTGCAAAGAAAGCAAAGGGAAAATTTGAGATTTACTCGCCTGGTGTTGGAACTCAAGGTGGGGACGCAAATGATGCACTAGATGCGGGAGCAAATTATCTGATTGTTGGAAGGACTATTCTAAATTCAAAAAATCCACAACTTGAAGCACAAAAACTCCAAGAATTAACACTTGGATCATAGATCTTTAATCTTTTTGAATAGATTTTGAGCCGTCTTGTAAGTCAATTTTGCAAGGGCGTCATTGTAGTTTAACCATATGTAATCGCGATGTTCATGTGATAAAATTACTTGATCTGTTTTTGTATTTGATACAAAGAAAACCACTTCCTTGTGTATGACTTGACCGTCTCGTTGATAGTGGTATTCCACCTTGTCTTCAAATCCGTCCACAAATGTAATATCAACTATCCCGGTTTCTTCTCTCATTTCTCTTAGAACCGTTTGCTTGAAAGTTTCACCTTTCTCAATATTTCCCTTGACAAAATCCCAATGACCGGAGGGATAGTTTAACAACAAATACAGCTTGCCTTGGGGTGTTTGGCGATAAATAATAGAACCAGCAGATCTTTCTTCCAACATTTACAAAAAGAGTTTCTTATATCCTGTATTTCTATTTTCCAAGTCTGCGGCCTCTTTGTTGAAAAGTCCTAATTGCACGCATGAGATCTATTTTTCTAAATTCTGGCCAATATACGTCCATAAAAACAAGCTCACTATAGGCACTCTGCCAGAGCAGGAAACCACTCAATCGTTTTTCACCTGATGTCCTCAATATCATGTCTGGTGATGATTGTGGAAGGTGCGATGTATAGAGACTAGATTCGATTACTTCCTTGTCTATTTGATTGATATCAAGAGAACCGTCCTTGATTCTAGCGCCAATCTTTTTGATTGCATCTACTAGTTCATTTTGTCCTCCGTAAGCTATTGCAATATTTAGGTAATGATCATCATAATCCTTTGTAGCTTCTTCAAGCTTGTTGAGAATATCTCTTAGAATATCTGGTAATAATTCTATACTACCAATGGCCTTTACCTTCATGCGGTTCTTGTGTATTCTTGGATCGTTGTATAATTTGTGTAATCTCTTGTTTATCAAATCATATAGGTAATCCAATTCATCGTCTTTTCTGTTAAGATTCTCTGCTGATAGTACATACAAAGTGATTATGTTGATGTTTAGCTCTTCACACCAATCCAATAATTTTTCTACTGCATCCGCACCTCTGAAATGACCGTCTATCTTCATGATCAGATTACGTTTTGCCCATCTCCTATTGCCATCAAGTATAATGGCAATGTGTTTTGGCATATCTCCACTCTGGATATCATTTTCTAATCTTCTGGAGTATAGGCTGTACAAACCACCTAAGTTGAGAACTTTATCTTTTATTCTGATAGTACTTCGCCACCCTTCTTCTTTCTATATTTATGGAAGAGTAAGGATGCTGATATCAGTATTACTGCAAGACCGATTAATAGTGGTGGAATGAGAGTAAATGGACTCTCTCCTTTTACCATGATTGTTGTAAACTGGGAAACAACTGGATAAAGTGTGACTAGTACAATCAATCTTAGTATGTCTGTAATTGATCTGATACTTCCCTTGAACCAACTACTTAACAACGAACCTCCGAAAATACATCCTATTCCCATCCAAAGGAATGGTAACATTCCTGATATGAAAAGTCCAGTTGTTTGTTGATTCAAAACTAATTTCAAAATACTATCAGGTTTTGTAGTGATGCCAGGTACTGCAGCACCAATGCCAGCTGTAATTGATGCAAGAATCATTACAACTCCTGCTATCAGAGTGAATGTTCGTATGAATCCTCCTGGTGTAGGTTTATTCCAATTTGTCCAAGCTCTGTCAATATCAAATGCTCTTATTAGAAATGCTCCTCCCAAGATGCTTACTAGGACTGCAAATATTTCTCGGGTTAATCCAAGAACTGTTGCTACTCCACCTATTAACAAAAGCATTCCAGGAACACCTAAAAAGAATTTGGAATATTTTGAATCAAATGCAATTGTTTTGAGATATCTTCCCAAGACAGCGTAAGAATATTCAACTGATCTGCTTGCGCGCATTACAACTCTTTTTACAGAAACTATGGGCAAAACATTTTGAATTATTGGTATGACACTCTCATCGTCTTCTCCATCTGATACTATGACGGCTCCATTTGCAGAAAATTTCATTGTAATTGCCTTGACTTGGGCAACAATTTTTTCATCTCCTTGTACTCCTTTGTGTTCTGTACCTGAAACAAGTGCAACTTCAGCTTGGTATCCCTTGCTTGTCAAATCCTCAAATGTTTTAACCGCCGCAAAAATTGAATTAGAATCTGCATCTTCTGGATCTTCTAGTGCAAGTCGTTGAGCTGCTTCTATGCATGCATTACGGCCAATCACTGGAGTAACAACACCTGCCTTGCTCCCAATGTCGTCGTCTCTGTCAACACAAATTACCAATAGTCGACTGGTCTTTGTCTCAGTTATCCTGCTTTGCAAATTAGCTTCTTTTGTTGACATGGTATAGACGAAAATAGCATTTCCTATTAATTAATGTAGTTTCTATCAATTTGACAATTTTATGGACGAGTCTGATTTGATTCTAGTGCTAAAGCATCTGACTCTTTCTTGAGAGAGTCAATCTTTGACGTCTCATCACTGATATCACTTGAAGGTGATCCTCCTTTGATCTTGTTTGCAAGAGATATTGTTTCGGCTAGGTAATCGTTATACTTTTTGAGAGATTCATAATATGCCCCATAACTCTGCTTCCATTCTGCTGGCGGGTTGCTCTCAACCATCTCAGTTATCAATGAAGTGACCTGTGATGATGAAACTTGGGCTTGGTTTGTAAAGTTGTCCGGGGATACTGACTTGTCTAATAATCCATTGAGATTTGATTCCATGTCTGCACTGATGAGGGAGTGTCTCTCTTTCACACTATCTAACTCGCTTTTGTAATCTGAGACCATGATAGAAGATCCGTGGTTTTGTGGGAGAAACCATACTACAAAACTTGCTCCTGAAATGACTGCTAATATGACCGCCGTGATTATGATGCCTTTCTTAGTAGCCATTCAGGTGTGTCTTTTTGTGGCTTTTAAAAGCATAACTACATTCAACAATTTGATTATTCTTGTGGTCAATTTGTTAATTTCATGGTGTTGGATCCTTTCCTCGTAAGAAATGTCATAAAAATACATGTTTTTATGTAAAAACTGGATCCATGATCTGAATTAGACCATGTAAAAATTTAACACCCTCTAGTGTATAGTGAAATA
>CAYWWR010000025.1:0-15501 GCA_964462165.1 uncultured Nitrosopumilaceae archaeon | reverse complement strand
AGCCGGTCATGCGGGGTAGTCCTAAAGTTGGTTCTTAATGGCCGGTGTATATTATACTCAACACCAGGCTAAATTTAGCTAACAAAACGTAAATCGGACTTTTGGTTCCACGATGACATGACAAGGATAGCAGTCTTTGATTCTGGTCTTGGATCCCTATCAGTGATCAAACCAATACAAAAAAGAATCAAGACAGAGATAATCTATTTTGCAGATCAAAAAAATTATCCATATGGCACCAAGACTGTATCCCAATTGGAGAAAATAATAAAGTCCACAATTTCAAAGTTGCAGGAAAAATTTGATCCTGATATTATCATAGTTGGTTCCAATACGCCATCGTTATTACTAGACATTGAAAAAAAAGACAAGATAATTGGAATATTTCCTCCATTAAAGGAAGCTGCATCAAAAACAAAGTCTGGAAAAATTGGAGTACTGGTAACAAAAACAGTTGCCAAAAACAAACTTTTGGATAAATATATACAAAAAAATGTTTCATCTGGAATTCATGTTACAAAGATTAACGCATCTGCACTTGTAGATCTTGTGGAGTCTGGTAAATTTATTTCTCAAAAACAAGTATCAAGAAATATCATCAAGAAGATCATCAGTCCACATGTAGAAAACAATATTGATGTGTTTACTCTATCAAGTACACATTTACCATTTCTTGTACCAATGTTAACACAATTATTTCCCGGTATAATATTTTTAGATCCTGCAGATACAGTAGTACAACACATTGTAACAATATTAAAACATAAATCAGAAAAATCTAGATTAAAAATTTATTGCTCAGGTGATACGAAAAAGTTACACAAACAATTGGTAAAGATTGGAATTAAAAATAAAATAAATCAATTATGATTTTACTTGGGCTTTTCTGTATCCGTGTGTGAATGTCTTGTCATATAACTTTGAATATTCATAGGACTGGGGATTTACTACATCTCCAATTATTATTATTGCAGTCCTTGTTATTTTTTCATCTCGTATTTTTTTTGCAATGTCTTGTAGAGTTCCTGTAATTTTTTTCTCATCATTCCAGCTTGCCCTGTAAACTACTCCTACAGGTGTTGTTTTTGGATAGCCGCCCTTGATTGCCTCTTGTACAATTTTTGGTAAGAGATGAATACTAAGATAGAAAATTAGAGTTGCCTTGTGTTTTGCAAGTTCTGATATTTGTTCTCGTTTTGGCACTTTTGTCCTTGATTCTGCTCTTGTTACAATGATGGTTTGTGTAACACCTGGTAGTGTGAGCTCACATCCAAGTGCAGCAGCAGATGCCAAAAATGATGTAATCCCCGGTACCACTTCATAGTCTATTCCTTCTTTTTTTAGATTATCTGTCTGTTCCCTAATTGCACCGTAAATGCTCGGGTCACCATCATGCAATCTTACTACAAGTTTTCCTTTCAATGCATTTTCCTTTAGAATTTTGAAGATGTCTTCTCGTACAAGTTTTGCAGCATCATGGAGTTGTGATTTTTTGCACATTTTGATTATTTCTTGCGGAATGAGCGAGCCAGAATATACTATAACGTCAGCCTTTTGGATAAGCTTCTTTGCTTTTACAGTTATTAGTTCAGGGTCACCAGGACCGCAGCCAACAAAGTATACCTTATGCACGCTTGACCACCATTATTGAAAAATATTTTGTAGTCATTGTATCTTTAGTAACTTGACCCAGAGTCAGCTTTTTAATTATTTCCTGATCAGTGCCAATATCTTGGCCAATTGCAAAAATTGAACTATCTGGAAATCCAGCTTCTCGAAGAAGTGTTATTACTTGATCAAAATATCTTCCATCTTTAAGAAATATCATAGTATCACAATTTTTTGCAGTCTCCTTGACTCGCGATAGATCATAACAGGATGGAATTACTGCCATAGTTTCTGCACCTTCAGCAAGACTGATTCCCACTTTGGATGCAAATGTAAACATGGATACAATTCCAGGTATGACGCTTATCTTTATCTCGGGATATTTTTCATGTAATTCTCTATCAATGTAAATCCATGTGCTGTAAAGATATGGATCTCCCACTGTAAGATAGACTACTTTTTTTCCAGAAAGAACTTTTTCTGCAATGACTTTGGCATTTTGTAGCCAACTATTTTCTAGAGTATCCTTTTCCTTGACCATTGGAAAGACCAAGTTAACAACTTCTATTTTCTTGGACTTGTCCACTAGTGATTCAATTATAGAATAAACAATACTGGGTTTTCCCTCTTTAGAGGTAGGACACACAATAATCTCAGCATTTTGTATTGCCTTGACTGCTTTTACTGTTAAAAGCTCTGGATCGCCAGGACCGCAGCCAACACAGATAAGATCAGACATTAATTGAAATCAAAATTGTACCTAATTAAAGTCTCTAGATTTTGGTTGCAGATATTATGGTAACAGGATTTCGTGCAAGAAACATGGTGCCTGTCGAAGTTTTTTTGCTTTTGGATATAGTTACCTGAATTATATCAACTGACGAAAATGATAATTTTTCGATTATATTCAAAACAGAGTATAACGTTTCAACAAGAATTGTTCCTATCACTATTCTCCCTCCTTGCTTTAGCTTTGATTCGCATAGTTGTACTATTTCAGCAGTCTCTCCACCCGTACCGCCAATAAATATGGCATCAGCTATTGGCAGTTCATTAATTTTTTGCATTGCATTTCCTAAAATGACAGACACGTTAGAAATTTGAAATTTTTCCAAGTTTTTCTTTGTAAGCTCTACTGCATTTGGATCAATGTCTATTGAAAAGACCTTGCCTGAAGATCCTACTTGATGTGCAGCTTCTATTGATATTGACCCACTGCCACATCCAACATCATATACTGTTTGTCCAGATGAGAGTCTTGCCTTGCTTACTTGGATAACACGAACTTCTTCTTTTGTAATTGGTACATCTTCGACTCTGTCAAATAATTCATCTGGAATTCCCGGAGTTTTATGTTTCCACATTAATTTACTCGAAACTAGTTAATATTTAGAATTACCTGACTGCTACAATTCCTACTTCTGGATGAATTAGTGTATTTACCAATATCCAACAAAAGATGAACATGAGAAAATAACTTCCATATCCAGTTGTAATGAGTTTTTTCTTGTCTGCAGCAGGAATAGGAATCCTCATTGATTTTGCCATAATATATGAAATAATGAATAGAATTATCATAATTCCAAAGCCCAATCCCACTCTAGATGATTCAACTGATTGGCTGCTTCCAATTAATGCAGAAAGTGCGCCTGCTAGAACTCCAAGACCTACTCGCAACCAGAATAATTTATCCAGTCCACTCTTTACTCTTGATTCATCAGTTTGTGGAGGACTTGGTGATGGCACTCCTGTTTCTGGATTACCTGCAGTATCATCAACATTAGATTTATCGTCTTCTTTTTTCTTTGGATGTCGTACCAACTAAATTTTCAAAATCACTCGGTTTAATCCCGTTTAAAATGTTTGGTTGTAATAGTAAAGGTAAATCAATGGCCAGAAGAGTTGGTAATCATGACACTTGCAGGTATTGAGTTACGTTATCTAATTACAGAGATGAATAGACAAGTAAAGGACTATTATGTAAGCAACATTTACGGCATTAGTCGCACCAGTCTTCTATTCAAGCTACATCATGCAGAAAAACCAGATTTGCTTGTCATGTTCTCTACTTTTGGTTTGTGGGTAACTGGAATCAAGATAAATCAAATGGAAGAGAATCGATTGGTTAAACGATTAAGAAATGATCTTTTGCGCAGCAAGATAACAGAAATAAAACAGCTTGGAAGCGAACGAATTGTTTATGTAACATTTTCAGGATTTGACCAAGAATTTATCTTGGTTGGAGAGTTCTTCGGAGATGGCAACATCATATTATGCAATAAAGAAATGAAGATTTTGTCCCTGTTACATTCAATTGATGTCAGACACAGAAAGCTTGCAGTAGGATTGGATTATGTACCACCTCCATCTTCTGGGTTGAATGTTTTAGAGGTTACAAGAGAAAATATTGAAGATATCAAAGCAAGTTCCACACCAGTTGTAAGATGGGTGGGAAGAACATTAGGACTGCCAGGAAAATATGCAGAAGAAATAGTTCGGGCAAGTAATCTAGATCCAGACAAGTTAGGAAATACATTATCAGACAAAGAAATCGATGGCATTTTCCAGGCAACAAAAGATTTGATTGATAAAATAATCACAGGAGATCATGATGCATACATCATACGTGATGTAAGAAATTCAGATGTAATTCCTGTACCTCTTGGCGATATGAGTCAGAGGAATAATGCAGTTAAAGTATCTAGTTTCATGGAAGGACTAGATTCACTTTTTTCAGAAAATCTTCTTGAACATGGTAAATCATCACAATCTGTTACAGCAAACCAGAAAATCACCGAGCTTGAACACAAACTCGAAGAGCAAAATAAAGCAATTTTACTAGTAAAAGAAAGATCAAGTTCAATCTCTAATGTGGCAAAGGCCATTCTTGAGATATCATACACCGGTATAACATCTATCGAAGATCCATCCATCCAACCGTTATTGGAAAAATACAATGCACATACAGCACGAGAGAGTGGTATTTTTTTGATAGATATCATTGGAGAAAAAATAAAGGTCAATCCACAGTCATCAATTCAGGCAATTGCTTCGTCATTGTTTAACGAATCAAAGAAACAGATGAGGGCAACTGATACAATCAATTTAGAAAAGAAAAAAACTGAGAAAAGTTTGGATCTTGTCAAAAAACAAGCAAGCATTGCCCAAGATTCTATTGTATTTGCAGTTCAGAAAAAGAAGGAATGGTTTGAAAGATACAGATGGTTTATCACTTCAGATGGTCGTCTGGCAATAGGAGGACGAGATTCTTCTTCAAATTCTGCAGTAATCAGAAAACACCTTAACAAAAATGACATGGTGTTTCATGCAGAGATTGTAGGATCGCCATTCTTTCTTTTAAGAGAAAGTACAGAGCCTGATCTTGCCAGTGTAAAAGAAGTTTCACAAGCTACTGTGTGTTTTAGCAGAGCATGGAAAGCAGGAATATATGGACTAAATGCATATTGGGTCAAACCGGATCAAATCAAGACTGCTGCACCAAGTGGACAGTTCATTGCAAAAGGATCATTTATTGTCGAAGGATCTAGGAATTTTGTACAGGTAACTACATTACAGCTGGCAATTGGTCTATACGAAAAAGATGAAAGTTACCTCTTGATGTGTGGAACACCACAAGCAATCAAGAAAAATTGTATCTACTATATCACAATAGAACCATCTGGAGTTGACATGGCAGAGTTTGCAAAGAAAGTGAAATTAGAATTCCTAAAGTTCAAAGAAAAGGAAGAAATAGTAAAAGCAATCTCACTTGATGACTTTACCAGAATACTTCCTACAGGAGAGAGTCACATAGTGGAAGCTGGTCATGGAGAGGCATACTATTGAGTACACACAAACCAAATTTTATTGTGGACTCGATGTTAGGCAATTTAGCAAAAAAATTAAGAGTCCTGGGATATGATTCAAAGTATTTCTCCTCAATTGAGGATGACAAATTAATTTTGATAGCAAAAAATGAAAAACGTATCATCATAACAAAAGATGAACAACTTACTAAAAAAGCAGAAAAACAAGAGATTGGATTTGTTCTCATCAGAGGAAGTGATGAATCAGAGCAAATTATGCAGATAAATGCAAAAATTAATCTTGGTACATTTGTGATAGATACAAACAATTCTAGATGTATTGTATGCAATGGAAACCTGCAATCAGTCGAAAAATATCGAATCATAGGAAAAATTGCAGAAGGAATACTAGAACGAGAGAAAAAGTTTTGGATGTGTGATTCTTGTAAAAAAATCTACTGGGAAGGAACTCATTTTGAAAAACTCCAGGAATTTGTAATGAAACTAAATGACAGAATAAGTTGAGTATATCAGATGAAGACGGTCAAACATTGGTAAAAACTGCACGCCTAGTTGTTACAGAATATCTCAAAGAAGGAAAAAAAATAGAATTATCAAAAGAGATCAAATCCAAATTTGCATTCAAGTCCGGAGTATTTGTCACACTAGATAAAAAAGAAAATCTTAGAGGATGTATAGGATTTCCAATGCCTAATGAAATATTACACCAATCTCTTTTAGATGCAGCAATTGCATCATCTACAGAGGATCCCCGTTTTCCACCCGTAAGATTTGAAGAACTAGATGAAATTACATTTGAAGTCACCATACTTACTCCGCCTGTTGAGATCAAGGTCAAGGATACATCGGAATATCCCAAAATGGTTAACGTAGGAAGAGATGGGCTGATTATGAGATGGGAGTTTGGATCAGGTCTGCTTTTACCTCAGGTTCCTGTTGAATACGGATGGAATGCAGAAGAGTTTCTAAACCATACTTGTGAAAAGGCTGGAGCTCCTTTCAATTATTGGAAACAAAAAAGTGTCAAGATTTTAAAATTTGAAGGAATTGTTTTTAAAGAAATAGAACCAAATGGTCAAGTCAAAAGGCTAGAGCTATAGAATTTTTCCTTCAATTGCGTCAAGTGTAACTTGGTTATTTTCTTGCAGCAAATCATAATCATGTTTATCGATAACAACTAGTGGAATATTGGATATTGCACATCCAGATGCTGTTGTCAAGTCAGCTTTTAGACAGATCATGGCAAGTGGTGCACAGTTGTTGTATTTCAAAGAGTATAGCGTATATGCACCAACACTGCTTCCCACACCAAAGGGGAATGCAAAAATTTTGTTGGCAATTGATTTTCCAAAAAGATCATGTTTTTTGTCATGCACTAGACCTGTTTTTTTATCAATTCCTCCAAGAAAGTTTATTGGATTTTTAGCCACAAGTAACGAGCCTTGTGCTTTTCCTCGTACAATTACTTTGGCATTCATTTTGTTTCCTCTTCTACAATTCTTTTGAGGCTCTTTAGATTGACATCAACTTTGTTAGAAGTTTTCAAATAATATGCACCTTTTACACTATTTGTAACAACAGAATCTACCTCTTTGTTATCAACCAAGGGAGACAAACAAGTACAACAATCAAACAAGAGTTCTCCTCCTGCTCGCTCTATTTCATTTGCATATCCCAAGTCTCTTATTTGTCCCTTAATTGCACTTGGACAGAATATCATACAACGTTTTTGAAATGATCTTCCTTTGAGCATCAAAGTCAAGTCGCTAATCTCGTCAAGTCCAAGTTGAGGACTACCAAGTGTTATCAGATCTCCTTTCTCAGAAGTATTTAGTTCATCATGAATTTTTTGCATTTCATTTTTATCAAAATCAATTTTTTCGCCCTCTTCTTCTCCAAATGTAAACATACCACATGCCCCAGATGTACCCATACCCGCACACAAAGACTTGCAGCTACGTCTGTCAAGATTGCTCACGCCAGATATAGCAACAGAACTGCCTGCAACTTTTCCTGCAAAATATCCAAGCATTCCGTAGGTCAATTCATCGCGTGGCTCTACCTTCATACGAATTGTTAGGTTTGGCTTTCTGACATCATCGTCTCTTAGATCAGAGCACGGACTTTTGCCTGTAAGTGCACTTGCAAGAGCACTGAATGCGCCCTCTTTGTTTGTCTTTAGGCCAGAAAAAGAATTTGCATAAATTGCAGCATTACTTTCTGCAAAAGAAACATGAGTTCCTTGTTTTGGAACATCAAAAATTTCATACGGAATACAAGAGTAGGATGGAATTGCTCCCATTTTTTCATACGAATCTTTGATACTGCGTTGATTTTCAATGAATTTATCATCTAGGTTATATCGTGAAACTGAATCAAAATCAAATCCCATTGGATTTACTGTTGTTTTTACTTTGAATTTGGCATCCTTGCTTAGAGATGAAAGAAATTCTTTTCCTGCATCACCTATGGTATTATAATTGACTCCAGACAAATGTGCCCATTCGATTGGAATTAATCTATCAGCATTTGACGCCTCACCAATTGCTACAAGAGTTCTATACGCAAGAGCAAGAGTCTCTCCTTGTTTTCCGTCAAGTGCATTCTCTTCTTCTTTTGTTAATTCCAATACACGACTTTGTTATAACAGATATAATACTTGTGTGGTCAACACAAGATCAATTGGAAAAGATTGTAAGAATTTTAGATGGCATGATCTCAACAATGAATTCTGTCAAGCCACCTCGTATGACAGCACTCAGAGAATTACGTGAGGCTGAAAATGGAAGTCCTCTAAATATTCTGATAGGAACAATACTTTCTGCCAGAACTAGAGATGAGAGCACCGCAGCTGTAGTTAAGGTACTATTCTCAAAATATAAAACTGCTCGTGCACTTGCAAGCGCAAAGTTAGCAGATGTTGAAAAGATAATCAAACGAACTGGTTTCTATCATGTAAAAGCAAAAAGAATAATCGAGGTTGCATCAATCATTGATTCAAAATATTCAGGCAAGGTCCCTAAAACTATGGAAGACTTGTTGAGTTTACCAGGAGTGGGAAGAAAGACTGCAAATTGTGTTCTAGTTTATGCTTTCGATGAACCTGCAATACCTGTTGACATACATGTGCATAGAATTTCCAACAGACTTGGACTAGTACAAACAAAAATTCCAGAAGAAACAGAAGTTGAGTTGATGGAAAAAATTCCACGTAAATATTGGATTAGGATAAATGATACTTTTGTCATGTATGGTCAAAATATTTGCAAACCAATTTCACCAATGTGTTCTGTCTGCAAGATAAAAAAAGACTGTAACTACTACAAGACTAAAAACTAGGGCGATTTATTCTCAGAGATCTTTTTTGCTTCTTCTGAAGATCTATTCTTAGTTTTTAGCAGTACAACAATCAATACCAATGTTACTGCAAGTACCATAAACGGCATGTAGAATATTATATTTTGAGATGGATCGCCAGATACAATACTAAAGGTCAATGCTCCAGAAGTTACTGGAGGAGGATCAGAAGCAGAGTTCATTCCAGAAACAGTAAATTCCCTCATTGTAAAACCAGCAATATCCAAGTTAGAAACTGCCTCTTTTTCTCCAACACTGACAGTTAGACCACCGCTGCTTGAATGAGTTGCAGTGATAAGCATGCTAGGACCCCAACCAAGCTGTTTTTCATCATGAATCATAAAGTATCCATCTTCAGGAGTATTTACTGCCACCCAGAATCGATAGTCGGGTTGACCTCCCATTCCAATTTCTATAAACTTGGGTGTGTGAATATCCTCATACAACCTTATCACTACATTACCTTCTTGATCTGTATACTGGAGTTTGTTTTGCATTTCAATTTCCCAGTTGGTTACATGCTCATGATCAAGTTTGAAAAGTGTGGCATTTTTGGCATCCACATTAAACGCACTATATGGAACATCAACAGAATCATAACGCTCAGACTTGTTCATTGTTGCTTCTTGAGCGTAAACAGGCAAAATGGTGCTTGTTAACAAAAGTACAACGAGCAAGACACGCATAATCTGCAATTATATCATTTCAATAAAAATCTAATCCACAAAAGGATTATCTAATTTCGTTAGTACCTTGAATACCTCTGGCCTCATCATATACTCAGATGGATTCTGCTTATCAAGAATCATTGCTCTAAGTTTAGTTCCGCTCAGACTTTCTTGGTGCTCTGTACCATGTGGACAATTTCGTTCACTTGCAAATGACAAACATTTTCTACAATAGAAAAATGCTGGAAAGAAAATTGGCTCTATGCCAATGTCAGGATATGAATCAAATATTTTTTGCGAAGCAAACGGATCATAGTATGTACCTACACCTGCATGATCTCGTCCTATTATGATATTAGTACAACCAAAGTTTTTTCGCATAATAGAATGGTGTATTGCTTCTTTTGGTCCTGCATATCTCATTTCAGTATGCAAAGTACCAAGATAACATCTGTTTAGAGGGTAATAATGCGATATGAGAGTTTCATAAGCAGTAACGATTGCTTCGTCTTTGTAATCTCCAGATTTTTTCTTTCCTACAAGAGGATTAACAAACAATCCATCGTGAGTGTTAAGAGATGCTTTTTGAAGCATTTCATGTGCTACGTGTGGAACATTTCTTGTTTGAAATGCCACAATTGTTTTCCAACCTGCCTTTTGGAAAAAATCTCTTGTTTCAATAGGAGTCTTTCTGTACCTTCGGATTTGAGTTTCATCTGATCTTTTTACATAATCAATTTTTCCACCGACAAGAAATTCTTTCATATTCATGGTTTTTGCCACACCTGGATGCTTTAGATCAGATGTACCATAGATTTTGTTTGATACAGCACTTTTATCAAAATTGTAAATATCTTCCACATGTAAGATAGCAAAATTTTTGCCATTTACATTTAGGGCAACATCTCTTGCATCTTTCATCTTTGCAGCAGTATCCTTGTCTACATCAAGTACGATTGGAATTGTCCATGGTAAATCGTTTGCAAGCCTACCCTGAGAAACTACTTTATCAAAATCTTCTTGCATTAAGAATCCTTCAAGTGGACTGAAAATTCCATCAGCAATATTTTCTATATCATTTGCAAGATCAGCATTAACAGCAATTGAAAATAACTGGTTTGGATCTTCTTTTGTAATCCTATTTACTAGTTTTCCACCATGTGGTTTTGCTACACCAATATTTGTCATGTATATCACTTGTTATGGTCTGCATGCAATCCGCATTCTTTCTGTGAATCAGATTCCCACCACCAACGTCCAGCTCGTAGAGGTTCTCCAGATTTAATTGCACGCGTACATGGTTCACATCCAATACTAGGAAATCCTTTGTCATGTAATTTGTTATATGGAATATTGTTTTTCTTGATATAATCCCAAGTTTGTTCCCAAGTCCATTCTATTATGGGATTTATTTTGATGATAGCGTTATGTTGTTCATCTAGTTCAAGTTTATTTGCACTTGATCGTATCTCAGTTTGATCTGCTCTCAATCCTGTAATCCATCCATCTAATGTTGAAAGAATTCTATTTAGTGGATGTACTTTCCTTACACCACAACAAAGTTTTCTGTTGCCTACACTATCATAAAATAGATTCAATCCATTTACACGAACCATTTGTTCCACCTCATTCTGGTCTGGAAACATTACTTCTATATTCACATTGTATTTCTTGCGAATTTCATCCATTACATCATATGTTTCCTGATTAAGCCGTCCAGTATCAAGAGTAAAGATTCTTGATTTTGGGTTTATTTTCATCATCATATCAATTACAACTACATCCTCTGCACCAAAGCTTGATGCCAAGGCTAGTCGAGGATGAAGATTATCTAATGACCATTTAAGAACTTCTTGAGGAGTCTTCAAACTTTCATTTAACTGCTGGATTTGTTCAGCAGTAAACTTGGACATGATAAAATTTGTCATCATTCGTCATATAATTATTTAGGTAAAACATTCATTCTAGAGTTATAAATAAGATAAACGATGAAAATACAATGTTAGAAAAAACTGTGCTTGTTATTTTTCCATCCATCTATACTTTGAATAAAATAAACAATCTTGCAACAAATGTCTCAAAAATTCTCAAGATAAAAAATCAACGTCATGACGGTGTAAGAAAAAATGAATCACTTGTAATTGTGGAAGCAATTGATCCAGTCCTAGCTTCATCTGCAGTAAATCTCTTGTTTGGAATAGACAAAATTGCAATTGCAAAAGAGATAGACAATAATTTTGATTCTGTTTTGTCAACTATTACAAATACTGCTTTGACTTTGCTCTTAAAAGGCGAAAAATTTTATGTTAAAGTTGAAGGAAAAACAAGAAAATTCCTAGCAAAAGATTTGGAAATTGCAGCAACCATAATGCTTGTGGAGAAGAGTATGCATCTTGAGGTAAAACCTGGTTCAGAAGCAAACCACGATAGACTCGTATACATTTATCTCACAGATACACACGCCTATGTTTGTATTTTTGTAGACAAGGGATTGAGCGGCATTCCATACAATTCACAAAAAGAAAAAATCCTATGTTGTATTCATGATGAGCTTTCTGCAATATCATGTCTTCAAACCATAAAGATGGGTTTTGAGGTAAAGATATTGATTTGTTATCACAATGAATCAGATTTGCTCAAATTAGCAAAGATCGTAAACAAAATACTACCAAGAATTATTGAAGAAAGTGTCACTCTTCACATCTGTAAGATGAATGGATCTGTGGGAACACCCACTACAATTGCTGCAATAACTCAAGTGATGATATCAATAGCATCAAAGGAAAAGATTGAGAGAATCTCTCTGGGAATATCTCCGATGATCTTTCCAGCATCATTTTGTGAATACAATGCAAACCTGGTATTGCAGAACAAGATGATTCCATGGATTTCTCTTTCTGGCATTGATTCTGGAATTTTTGAAAATGCAAAGGAGATTGGATTGGAAAAATATATTGCAAATTTGGAAGATCTTTGTAAGAAACATCCCAACTATGAGAAAATCTCCATGTCTGAGATATCAAGACATGCAAAGAATGCATTAAAAACTCTCAAGCGCATCCAAGTTACTGTGGGTCCAAAAAATGTACACGATATAATTGACTTACTAAAATCAAATCATTGAGAATTTAAACGGGTCAAATTTACTTGCTGTTATGAAGAAGATTGGCGGATTCATTTATCCTTGGGGAAATGGTCATTTTACAAGAATGATGCATCTTGATAATACAATTCAAGATATTATGAAAGATGACGTTGAGATGCATTACACAAGTAGTGGCGAAATTTATCAAAAGCTATTACAAAAATTCCCCCAGAAAAAAGATGCAATTCACAATATTGAGATGCCAACACCAATAGATGGTAAAAAGGGTCCTAGCATTGCATTATCCTCACTTAATTTCCTCTTACCAATATCTGGAAGACCCCCCCTACTTTCAGTTGTAACCAACTATTTGAAAAAGGAAGCAAGGCTTTACAATAATCAGAAATTTGATCTTGTCATAAATGATGGTGATGTAGGATCAAATGCAATTGCTCAACGAAGAAATATCAAGTGTGTTTTTATCACAAATCAGTTTAGACCAAAACTCTGGGCCTCTAGATTTTATCTTTATCCAGGGGTACTATACGTATCAAAGAATATTGAAAAAGCAACAAAGATAATAATTGCAGATTCCCCTCCGCCTTATACCATATGTGAGTATAATCTCAATTTTCCTGAAAGATTAAAGGAAAAAGTAGTGTATGTAGGTCATTTTTCAAATGGTACAATGACACATTCCAAGCCAAAATCTGACATGGAAAAACTAATTGAAAATGTGGATAGTTTTGGATATTGGATGATAACCGGAAACAAGTCTACAAAGAAAATAACTCTAGAAAATTACAAAAAAGCTTTTTGCAGTTTGGAGATGAGAAATGAGAGAAGAATAATTTCACATGCAAGTGCTGATCCATCTCTGGATAAAGTTTTGGGAAAGGATGGACAGACATATTCTATTTCGGAAGCATTAGAAAAAAAGATAGACTGGATTCAGATAGATGTAGGATTTTTGTCAGAACAGGAAAAAGATACTGTTCTTAATTTATGTAAATATGCAGTGATAAATGGCTCACATACCGCAATGGGGGAAATATTAGGAGGAAAAGCAAAACCAATCATAGGAATACCAGTTTATGACGAACATACCAATCAAATAAAATGGGCACAAGACAGGAATCTGGGAATTCTGGCTACAACCGTTAAACAGACTGTCAAAGCGGTTTCTCTAATACACAATGATTACAACAAGTACCAAGAAAATCTTTTAGAATTTTCAAGAAATTACAGTACGGGCGGTACAAAGAATACAGTAAAAATAATCTCTGAGATGTTAGAGAACTAGAAAGAATTATAATTTTTTAATTTTTAATACATAGCTCTGGTACGCGGCATTTTAGATGGGCGAACTGACCTTTTAGGGATGAAGACATAGACCGCGTACCAGAAACTGACCAAAAGCTTTTATGGATAACTTTGATGATCGCCGTCGTTGACCGAATGTCCCGAATGTGCAGCCAAAGAAGTAGTAGTAGAAATGAAATTTGATGCTAATACTAAACACTTTATTTGCAAAAAGTGTGGTTTGTTTGCTACTAGGGAACAAGTAAGTGATATCAGATACAGATTAAACAAACGAGAGAAAACACGTGAAGACAAGCATGATGAATATCGTGATTGGTGGACAACAAGCAAAAAAGACAAACAGGGCTAATTACAGTGAGTCATAATGGGAAAAGAAAAAGAAATTCCAAAATGGGTACAAGATGAGATAAAGGATGCCAAATTTGGCAAACCAGAATCTGTTACAAGAACTGGCTACATACTTGAGATTTATGAAAAAGATATGAAGATTGATTCTCAACTTTACGAGGCCATAGAAGATGGAAGAAAGATAATAGAAGGAATGAATCTGCCAAAGAAGGTAAAGCCTGCAGACCTCATGAAGGGAGTAGTCTATGAATTTACAATAGATTCGTCAAAGGCACCATTAAGCAAAAAAGTTATCGAGTTTCTGAAAAATGAGATGGAAATTGACATGGATGCAATTTATCAATTTGAACTAACAAAACTTGAACTAATGGATGTAGACTCGGATTCTTCAGGAGAAGAAGAGTCCGAAGAAGAATAGATTATTCTTTTCAATCTAGTTTAGATTTCATTGACTTTCTGAAAATTCTACCTACTATGGGATTTATCAAATATGGAAAAGTTTGCTTCAACCATATTGCCAATCGTACTATCTGTGGAACAACAATCTCAAGTCTAGGGGATGATGCAGCTTTGACTACAGCATTTGCCACTGTCTTTGAATCAAGCGAGGTGGCTGAATATCTCGGCATTTTTCCAAAAGATTCGTGATCAAAGAAATTAGTTCTCACCATTATTGGACTGACTACGGTTATCCCTACCCCAGTTCCCTTTAATTCATGAAATAATGATTCAGAAAATCCTAGCATGGCAAATTTTGATGCACAGTATGACGCCATTCCTGGAATTCCAATACTTCCTGCTACTGATGCAACATTAACAATGTGTCCGGATTTTTGTTCTAACATTTTTTGTAAAAATATTTTTGTGCAATACATCATTCCAAGAAAATTTGTAGCTATTTGTGCTTCCATTTCGTCAATTTTTGTTTTTTCTACAGTATTGTATATCCCAAAACCAGCATTATTTACTAGTACATCGATTTTACCAAATTTTTCAATTAGAATTTTTCCCATTTTATTTACTTGATCTTTGTTAGAAATATCACATGCATAAGCAAAAGCCTCAATTTGATACTTTGATAATCTAGTAGCTATTTCCTGTAATCGTTTTTCATTTCTAGATACAAGTATAACATTGGCATGTAGTTTTGCAAATTTCTCAGCAGACTGTTCTCCTATTCCACTTGATGCGCCTGTAATAACAACCACTTTACCAGAATAATCCAATAATTAAAAATTAAAAGCTTGAAAATAAAGTGCTTTCTATACAGTTTTTGCTTTCTTTA
>CAYWWR010000024.1:0-15666 GCA_964462165.1 uncultured Nitrosopumilaceae archaeon | reverse complement strand
TTCTTTAGAAAGCATATTGGTTTTTACTTTCTCGCCCCATGCATAACCTCCAATTTTACCAGTAGATAGAATTACTCTATGACATGGAACAATAACAGGAAAGGGATTTTTGTTCATCATTCTTCCAATTGCACGTTGTCCATTTTTTAGACCTACTGCCTTTGCAAGTTCCGAATATGTTGTTACTTTTCCTTTTGGAACTTTCAAAAGTTTTTCATATACTTTGTGTTCAAGTTTCAAATTTTAATCATCTCTAGATCACTTGTATTTATCATCTCAACTATTTTTTGTTTACTCTTTCCAAGTCCACTCCAATCCACCAGTGCAAATTTAGCTTCATCATTTCGTTTCAATATATGATCAAAAAGATGCGAGTCCAGATTGTCAAGACCATGTTTTGGAATAACAGTACCTAGTGCAAAATTACCTTCAAGAAGCTCCTTGTTGAATTTGCGAGGATAATGAGTACCTCCAAAACAGATAGCTACATCATGTTTTTTTGGTGATTCGGACATTTCTTTCAAGACAATTTTTGCTACATTTTCACATAGTTTTGTATCAGTCCATTCTCTTTCAGTCGTACCTATTTCAATGAATAATGTAGGTTTGCTCAGGGCAGTAGGTCCATGATGCGTAGCCTCTATTGTTATGTCAAATTTTGAGAAAAGATCCCTTTGCTCCCATAATCGTTTCATGTATGACTTTTGCCTATGTGGATGAGGTACAGCCACCTGTCTTGCAAATCCACCAAACATGGCATCTCCAAAATTTCCCGTACTATGACAAGTTAATGCAAGTGCTCCACTTTCAGCAGCATGTTTTGATAAAAAAACATAGCCATCATAATGATATTTTTCTTCAAGCCAATCTGCAGATATTGCGGGAGTCTGTATTATTACAAGATCAAAATTATCTCCATGAAAAATTTCATCATCACTTTTTTTCATTTGCTTTGAAAGAAATGTTGCCATGTTAAAACCGGCAGGATCAGACTCGTATGCTACCAACAACTCCATAAAAAAATAATCAAGGTACTACTTTATTATCGTAGAGGAGTAGCAGGTTTGTTAACACACATAGAAAAAACATAATACTAAATATTTACTTTAAAATTTAAATAATACTAGTAGTATTACAAAAACATGAGAATAAGGCTAGATCCAAATGTAAAGCGCGATACAACATCAATCAAGATAGATCCGTTTGTATGGAAGGAAGCAAAAAAAGACGCCATAGACAGAGAACTTGATCTGTCTCAGTTAGTAGAAATTGCATTAAAGACATGGTTAGAAGATGAGGATCCTAAAAAAGTTAAAAATGAATTAGGTGAGAAATAGAAAAAATGTCTCATTCTATAGAATATGGAAATTCAGGTAAAAAGAAAAAGATGAGAATAAAAAATGAATGAGAAGATGACATGCAAAAATCAACAATCAAACAAGATATCTCCAAAATCTGTTGAGCCATTGAAGATACTAGGATTAAGAAGCAGAGAAGATCTCATAGAAGAATGGTTAGCCCTTAATCCAAAAGATGTGACAGATTTTGACCGAGAGGGAATCAAAAAAATTACCACCCAAGTTACCATAACATTTGATTTTGGCAAAGAAGAATACCTGTTAGCATTCCAGCCATTAAAGTAAGATAATTAAAGAAAAATGCTCCTTTTCAAAACATATCAGAAATTAGAACTAAAAAACAAGAACAAGATTCTCTAAACATCATACATGTTGAAAATGTAACAATTCATGTCCAAAATAAGAATTATAAGGACACTTTGGGAAAAGTCCTCCAATGGTAAAGATAAACCCAAAGCAGATGCTCAAGGACATGGTTAACACTATGAAACTTGCCAAAAAGTCCGATAAAGAGGACTATATGGAACACTTGAGACTGGTAGCTCTTGGAATGGCCACACTTGGAGCCATTGGATTCATAATTCAGTTTACATTTGCTGTTATCAATTTAGGACATAGATAAAATGGCTCAAGAGACAAAATCACACTTTTTTGCAGTTAGGACCACAGGAGGTCAAGAAAAGGTGGTTATGGGACTATTAGAAAATAGAATTAAACTAAAGAAACTTAACATACAATCAGTTCTTTTGTTAGAGAATCTCAAAGGGTATGTTGTAGTTGAGGCAATAGATGCAAATGCAGCATTTGATGCACTGCAAGGAATTAGACATATCAGAGGTCAACTAAGAGGAGAATTGACATTTAAGGACATAGAGGGTTACCTTGTAAAGAAATCTACTGTTTCAGAATTGGCAGTGGATCAAGTAGTTGAGATTATTGGTGGTCCATTCAAAGGTATGAAGGCCACAGTCACAAGAGTAGATCATGATAAAGAAGAAGCTACGGTGATTTTACTTGATGCACCATACCAATTGCCAGTTACTGTTGATGCAAATTATCTCAAACCCTCAACTCATTAGCAAGGATTAAATTTACATTTAAGAGGGAAGAAAAAATATGGCAGACATACAAACTGTTTCTGCACTAGTAACAGGAGGACAAGCCAGTGCAGGTCCTCCTTTGGGTCCAACTTTGGGTCCACTTGGTGTAAACATCTTACAGATAGTCACTGCCATAAATGAAAAGACTAAAGATTTTGAAGGAATGAAAGTACCTGTTACAGTTAACGTAGACAAGGGAACAAAGAAATGGACTGTAGAGGTTGGAATTCCTTCTGCTGCAGCTCTAATCTTAAAAGAAGCAGGTATTCAAAAAGGATCAGGAACTTCCGGAGCCACATGGGTAGGAGACATTTCACCAGATTCTGTTGTCAAGGTTGCCAAGTTGAAAATAGATTCATCTTATGCACTTAATGTAAAAGCAGCATCAAAAGAAATAATCGGAACCTGTCTTGCATTAGGAATTAAGATAAGCGGCAAGAATCCAAAGGAAGCAACTGCTGATCTAGAATCAGGTAAATGGGACGACAAATTCAAGTAAATTATTCACTTACAGAATAGATTGGATCTTTATCGGTTTTCTGCAACTCGACAAAAGTTTCTGTATTTTGTATTCCATCTATTTTCCCTATCTTTTCAATAGCCACAGTATGTAATTCCTCGAGGTTCTGGGCTCTTAATGTCAACAAGATATCAAATCTTCCAGTAACTTCAGATATTGCAATTATCTCAGGAGTTTTCAGTAATGCCTTGTGGATTTGGTCTTTCAATTTTGGATCTCTATTAACGCCCATGGTTGCTCTCACTCCAATACCTATCAAAGACTCGTCAACTACAATTGTGAATTTCTTGATTAGCTTTTTCTTAACAAGTCGTTTTACCCTGCTATAGAGAACAGATGTGTTGACACCGAGTTTTTTTGAGAGATTTGGAACAGATGTATTACCGTCTCTGCTAAGTTCGGTAATTATTTTCATATCTAATTCATCGAATTTGTGCAACTTTGCGACTTGTTTTTATTACTATTTAATAAATGTAAGTTACTTTTCCAAAAGTATTCTTATTTCAAGACTAGCATCATTACAAGAAATTTTTACAATTACATAATTCTCGAAGGATTTTGTCGCTAAAGGATTTTAAATAGGCAAATCGGAATGCTTTCGTAATGATTACCGAGTCCCAGATAGCTCAAATGATAACAGATGCTAAAAAGAGCACAAAGGAGAGAAAATTCAAGCAGGCAGTAGAGCTAATCATGGTTTTCAGAGATATTGATGTAAAGAAAGGATTTGCGATAAATGAGACAGTCCAGTTACCAAAAAAAATGAACCAGTCATCTTCAATATGTGTTATTGCGTCAGGAGACCTTGGCGTAAAGGCAAAGAGTGCAAATGCAGACTTGGTAGTAGACAGTGCACAAGTAACACAGATGGGATCAAACAAAAGAGAATCTCGTAAGCTAATCAACGGTTATGACTTTTTCCTTGCAGATACTTCAGTAATGGCAAATGTCGGTAAGACATTGGGTCAATTCATGGGTCCTAGAGGAAAGATGCCAACACCACTTCCATTTAATGCTCCAATTGAGTCAATATTGGAAAGATTTAGATCATCAATCAGAGTGAGACTGAAAAATTCTCTGTCTCTAGCATGCAAGATAGGCGATGAAACAATGTCAGACGAAGATCTAGTTGCAAATGCTCATGCAGTAATTGGTACAATCGAAAAGAAATTACCAAGCGGAGACAAGAACATCAAGAAAATAATGATCAAGACCAGCATGGGAAAGATCATCAAACCAATACAACCAGGAACAAAGTAACATGCACCAAAATAGAACAAAGTATCCTCAAAAGAAAACTCAGATGTACCAACAATTACAAGAGTTACCAAACAAGTACAATGTCATAGCACTTGTAAGAATGGAAAAAGTAAGATCTTCACAATTATTACCATTAAGAAAAAAATTCAAAGGGGAAGTAGAGATTGTCAGCATCAAGGATAAAGTTGCACAAAAATCACTTTCTACACTAAAGATTCCTGGAATTGAAAAACTTGCAGCAAATCTAGTTGGTCAATGTGTATTGATGTTTACAAACATGAGCCCAATCAAACTGAACATTTTACTTGGCAAGAACAAGATAATGATGGCAGCAAGAGGTGGAGACAAGGCAAGCATAGATGTAGTCATAAAAGCTGGCAACACCGGAATTACTCCAGGACCAATTCTCACCGATTTCAAAGAAGCAGGAGTATCAACTAAGATTGATCAAGGAACCGTTTGGATAACAAAAGATTCTGTAGCAGCAAAGAAAGGAGATACCATATCTGGAAAATTAGCTACTTTACTTAGCAAACTCGATGTCAAAGCTGTAGAAGCAGGCATAGTACTCAACTCGGCTTTGGAAGACAAGGTAGTTTACAATCAAGAAGAATTAACAGTTGATGTAGAGCAATACAGAACCGCATTTGCCCAAGCACACCAAGAAGCATTATCACTATCCATAGAGATAGGATATGTAACCAAAGAAAACGTCAACATGATACTTGGCAAGGCTGCTCAACAAGCAAGATCACTTGCAATAGAAGCAGGTTTCCTTACTGACGACACAAAGGAAGCAACAATACAGAGAGCAGAGGGTCAAGCAAAGGCATTATCTGGCAAACTAAAGGGTTACAGCCCTCAATAGACTAGCAAATAATATTTTAGCGTACTTTGGGCAAATTCCAATTGTATTTCATTGCAACTAGTCGTAAAATAGTTGTAACCAGTATTGCGCCAATTGTTGCTACCTCGATTTGAAGTTGTACCAATAAGAGAATGTAAAAAATGACAACCCCCAGGAAACTTGCTGATGCATATAGCTCTTTGACAAAAACCATCGGTATTTCATTTACAAACATATCTCGCAAAATTCCCCCTCCTACTGCTGTCACCATCCCAGCCATAGCCATAGCCAAAAAGTTCATTCCAAATAATTGATATGCCAAAGTTGCCCCGATGGCAGTAAAGACACCCAATCCAAGGGCATCAAATTTTAAAAATAAATTCCAGTGTTTTTGTATTTTAGGATAAAGAAAGAATATGATAACGCCAGTAACAGTGGTAATTATTACATAATTTGGATCAGAGATAGAATGCGGTGGAAAATGTCCAAGCACTATGTCGCGTATAGTACCTCCAGCTACACCAGTAATGGTTGCAAGAATTATGATTCCCACAATATCTGCTTTGTGTTCAATTGCCTTGAATGCACCAGTAACTGCAAAAGCCATTGTTCCAAACAAATCCAATATCAATACAATAGTTTGAATTGGAAAGGATAGTTCAGTCAAATAACAAAGTAATCAGAACTAGAGTAAATAATGTTTTTAAGAAATTACAAAAAAAGGATAGATTACAGTTTTAACCGAATAGTGCAGAAAGGCCTTCCATTGCCTGTTCTTCGGTCTTTGCAGATGGTAGCTCAGCTTCTTTCTTTCCTTCTGATGCGCCTCCACCTGATGGGGCTGCTGGTGCAGCAACTGCTACTGGGGCAGCTTTTATTGCTTCCTCAATGTTTACATCTGCTAGTGCAGCAACAAGTGCTTTCACTTGTGCTTCATTAACTTCAGCACCAGAAGCCTTTACAACATTAGCAATATTTGCTTCGTTGATTTCCTTCTTTTGTTTGTGCAAAAGCAACGCAGCGTATACGTATTCCATGATGAACAAATTTTGCAAGAGGCATAATATAAAACTATGGAGGCATAGAAAAAATAAATCTGAAATGATTTTTCTAGTTTAAGATTTTAAGACCTCTGCAGATCGAATACATGTACTTCTTCAAGTCTTTGTCATAGAGCGTATCCATTCTTTGTTTTAAGACTCGTTTTGCTTGTTCCCTTTCTGCACCATCCGGCAGAGAAAGTACGTTGTTAATCAACTCAGGGATAGATTCTCTAACCCAACCAGAAATAATATTATGAATATTTTTGTGTATTTTTTCAACAGGATCAGTGTTGACATCAAAAACTCCAGTAAAATTATTGTGCTCTACTCTATAGATCAAGGCAAATATGCATTCTTTCGGATTGGGATTCTTGAGAAGTTCTAGTGATTGAGGGCCAGCTTTTCCTTGAGACACTTTATTCTTCAAGCCTACAGGATTTATTATCATACCATTAACTCCTATGTTGGAATTTTCTACTCCTGTTACAATTCCTATAACAATATCCATATGTTCGCCATTTGGCTTTGACGCAAATACATGGTCTCCTTCTTTCCAGCCTTTTTTTGCGAACATGAGAAACTTGTTCAATAAATCATATTTAATGTGTTGCTTCAGAATGCTTAATATCAGTCAGAAGAAAAAATTGTGAAATGGACAAGGATGAGATCCTTTCAAAGTTTTCTACTGATCCAGATAGATACTACAAGGTAGAATTATTTGAAAATGAAGGCTTTAGGAGAAAATCATGTAACAAGTGTCACAGATTTTTCTGGACTTTGGATGACGGCATTAACATGTGTCCTGATCATATAGAAAATAGCTATTCGTTCATTGGTGATCCTCCTACAAACAAGAGATTTGATTACACGCAAGCATGGAAAGAAGTAGAATCGTTTTTTGTACAAAATAATCACAAATCAGTTGGAAGATACCCAGTAGTGTGTAGATGGCGTGATGATCTTTATTTTACAATTGCGTCCATTGTAGACTTTCAAAGAGTTATGGGTTCCAAAGTTGTCTTTGAGTTTCCTGCCAACCCACTTGTTGTTCCACAAACATGCCTTAGATTCAAAGATATTGAAAATGTCGGAGTAACTGGCAGACATTTTTCCAGTTTTTGTATGATAGGGCAACACAGCATACCAAACTCACAAGGATATTGGAAGGACAAATGTGTGGAGCTTGATTTCAAACTCCTTACAGAGAGACTAGGAATCAACAAAAAGGAAATAGTATTTGTAGAAGATGTATGGGCAGGAGGAGGATCCTTTGGATCATCACTTGAATACTTTGTAAGAGGATTAGAACTTGGTAATGCAGTATTTACTGAATTTCAGGGAGATCTAACCAATTATTCCACATTGGATCAAAAGATTATCGACATGGGTGCAGGTCTTGAGAGATTTGCATGGATTACAATGGGAACTCCTACTGCATATGATTGCTGTTTTGGGCCCATAACAAAGTACATGATAAACAAGATAGGCATTGAAATTGATTCCAACATAATATCCAAGTATTTCATGTCAGTAGCAAAGGCGCTCTCTGAATCAGATGATATTTCCCTAGTTCGAAAGATGGCTGCAAAAACTGCAGGCTTGGATGAAACAAAACAAGATAGAATAATTTCTCCACTTGAAGGCGTCTACATGATAGCAGATCATTTGAGAACACTTGTTTTTGCAATTTCTGACGGTGCATTACCTAGCAATGTTGGAGGAGGATACAATTTGAGGATAATTCTTAGAAGAACGTTAGCAACTATCGATAGGTTTGGTTGGAATTTTGATCTCAACGATCTCATTGATCTTCACATAGATTATCTAAAATCCACATATCCAGAACTTGAACAAACTCGTAACGATGTAAAAACAATAATTGCGATAGAGAAGAATCGCTACAATGAATCAAAAGTCAGAATGAAAAACATGGCGGCTACGTTAAAGACACAAAACAAGAAATTATCAGTGGATGATCTCATTCGTTTGTATGAATCAGATGGTATAACCCCAGACTTTCTTAAAGAATCTCAAATAATACCAGAAATTCCCTCTACCTTTTACGAAAGACTATCAGACTTGCACCAATCCGAGAAGACAGAGAAAAAAGAAGAATTTGACCTAGATGGAATACCAGATACAGATTTACTATATTACAAAGATGATCCACATGAATTCAAGGCCAGAGTACTCAAAGTAATAAAAAACAAATTCATCATACTTGACAAGACGTCATTTTATGCAAGAGGAGGAGGTCAAGAACCGGATCATGGAAAAATCGAAGAATTTGATGTGGTAGATGTCAGCAAACATGGAAATGTTGTGTTACATGAGATCAGAGATAGGGCGCCAAAAGAAGGTACAATTGTAAATTGTAAAATTGATTCAATGCGAAGATATGGAATAACACGAAATCATACCAGTACTCACGTACTAAATGCATCTGCAAGAAATACTCTAGGCTCGTGGATCTGGCAACATTCTGCCTTCAAGGATGCAGACTATGCAAGACTTGACATCACTCATCATTCAAACCTTACAGAAGAAGAGATAATGAAAATAGAGGATCTTGCAAACACTACGATAAGAAAAGACATTACGATTTTGATCAACCAATTTGAAAGAGGTGCTGCAGAACAAGAATATGGTTTTAGAATTTATCAGGGAGGAGTAGTACCAGTAAAACAAGTACGAATTGTAAACATAGAAGGATTTGATGTAGAAGCATGTGGAGGAACACATGTTCAAAAAACCGGAGAACTAGGATTGATAAAAATCACAAAAGCGGAGAGAATCCAAGATGGTGTAGTCAGACTAGAATTTGTATCAGGCCAATCAGCACTAAAGTACACCCAAAATCAAGATAGAAAAATTTCGCACATAGTAAAATCCCTTGGTTCAAGCAAAGAAAAAATGTTAGAATCATTTGAACACGTAATGAAAGATTCGGATGATGTAAAAAGAAAATTAAAACATATAATCAAAAGAACAACTGAAACATCTGCAAGAGAAGTCATATCTCAAGCAAAAAACTTGGGAAAAGTGAAACTTTACTCAACAGTAGACGAAGAACTTGATGAGGAATTTCACATATCAGTTGGAGAGATGGCAACCAAGATGGACAAGTCTCTCATCTATTGTGCATTCATAGTAAAAAATGAATCAATCAAGATAATATCATTCTCGGGCACTGATGCTACTTCTACCAAGAAAGCAGGCGATCTTGTAAAAGAAGTTTCCAAAGTACTAGGAGGTTCAGGCGGTGGAAGAGATACATTCGGACAAGGAGGAGGAAAGGATCTATCAAAAATAAAAGACGCCCTACTAACAATAGAGAAATCAATTCTCGGAGAACGATAACAGATGGATTGGATATCACTTGAAGAAAAATGGAGACGCAAATGGGAAGAAGAAAAATATTTTGAAACTGATCCAAATAGCAATAAAAAATTCTTTGTTACAGTAGCATACCCATATCCCAACTCACCTCAACACGTTGGACATGGAAGGACATACACATTGGCGGATGTTCATGCTAGATTCATGCGTATGCTAGGTTACAACGTACTATTTCCCATGGGATTTCATTATACTGGCACGCCAATTCTTGGCATGGCCAGAAGAGTTCAAGACAATGACCTGAAACTATTAGAAACATTTCGCACTTTGTACAGAGTCCCAGATGACAAAATAAGAGAATTTGTAGAACCAGTAAAGATTGCAGATTATTTCCATCAAGAGATAAAGGCAGGAATGATTGAGATGGGATATTCAATAGACTGGAGAAGAGAATTTACCACAATAGATCCAGTGTATAGCAAATTTATCGAATGGCAGTTTGGAAAATTAAAAGAAAAAAATCTCATAATTCAGGGGACACATCCTGTAGGATGGTGTCCAAAGGATCAGAATCCTGTATCTCAGCATGACACACAAGGAGATGTAGAACCAAGTTTTACAGAATATACAATTATCAAATTCAAATATGACAAGTACATCATTCCAACTGCAACATTACGACCGGAGACTATTTTTGGTGTAACAAACATCTGGATAAATCCAGAATTTATTTATGAAATAGTGCAAGTTGACAATGAGACATGGATAGTGACTAGTGAATGTGCAAGAAAGTTAGAGTTTCACAATAAAACAATAACAAGACTAGACAAAATATTAGGTAAGGAACTAGTTGGCAAGAAAGTTCAAGTTCCTGAGAGAGATGAGCCGATTCTGATTTTACCAGCGAGTTTTGTCAAAAGTGAAAATGGTACTGGCATTGTAATGTCTGTTCCAGCACATGCTCCTTTTGATTACCAAGCCCTAGAAGATCTTAAAAAAGAAAGTGCCAAGTATTCCAACATATCAGATCTTCAAAACATCAAGGCAATATCAATAATTGAGACAAAAGATTACAGTCAAATTCCGGCATTAGATGTAATAACCAAATTCCAAATTGACGATCAAAGTAGTTCAAAGCTAGAAGAAGCCACTAAAGAAATATACTCAAAGGAATTTTACGGTGGCAAATTAAAACAAAATACTGGAAGATTTGCAAACAAGACAGTTGCAGAAGCAAAAGACGAAGTAAAAAAATTGATGCTACAAGAAAAAAATGCAGACATTTTATACGAATTAAACGAGATCCCCATAAGATGCAGATGTGGTGCAGAATGTGTAGTAAAGATTCTCAGTAACCAATGGTTTCTCAATTATTCAGATCCAGAATGGAAAACAAAAGTACATGCATGGATAAATGAAATGAAAATTCTTCCAGAAGAGATTAGAAATGAGTTCAACAACGTGGTCGATTGGCTCAGGGAAAGAGCATGTGCAAGACAACATGGATTGGGAACAAAGTTACCATGGGATAAAAACTGGATAATAGAAAGCCTTTCTGATTCTGTAATTTACATGGCATATTATACCATAGCAAAATATGTTAACAATAAAGAAATCACACCAGAAAATGTATCTGATGCTTTTTTTGATTACATATTTTTGAACAAGGGAAATCCAGTAGACATATCATCCCAGTGTAAGATACCACTTGATCTTTTGGAGAAAGTAAAAAAGGAATTCCAATATTTCTATCCAGTAAATGCAAGACATTCAGGAAGAGATCTAGTGCCAAACCATCTGACATTTTTTATCTTCAATCACATAGCAATATTTCCAAAAGAATACTGGCCAGAAGAGATCGTGGTCAATGGATCAGTCCTAATGGATGGAAAAAAGATGTCCAAATCAGAGGGAAACATAATTCCACTAAGAGATGCGATAAAAAACCACGGTGCTGATTCAATTAGGCTTACAATTTTGATTTCTGCAGAGTTGTTGCAGGATGCAGATTTCAACCAAGAGGCAGTAAAGGGAATAAAGAACAAGTTGGAAAACATGTTAGAAGAATGCTCAAAATATGGATCATCACCCCCTTACAATGCAAAACTTGAGCAAGAGGACAAGTGGATAAAAAGTAAGACCGAGCAGTTGATTCTCAAAACAACTTCTTCAATACAAAAAATGAGATTAAGAGAAGCATTACATTTTATTCTCTACGAGTTTGAATCAGACCTTCAATGGTACATGAAACGAGCTTTGGCAAAGAAACGTGATAATTTTACTGGAATTTTGCATGAGATATTTTCTGCACGAATATCAATGATGTCGCCTTTTGCGCCATATGTGTCAGAAGAGATGTGGTCAAGACTAGGAAATACAGGTATCGTATCAAAGTCTTCCTGGCCAACACATCATGAGAACATGATTGACTTTGAATCAATTCAATCGGAAAACCTATTAAAAAATACAATTGAAGATATCAAGAATATAATCAAGGTTACAAAAATCACTCCAAATAAAATAACAATATACACACCTGCACAATGGAAAGTAAAGGCATACCAAAAAATTCTGTCAAGTGTAGTAGCAGGCGAAGTAAACATAGGCACTCTGATAAAATCTCTTATTGCAGACAAGGAGACAGAAGAAATAAAAAAAGATCCAGATTTTGTTAAAAAAACAGTCAATGACATATTATCAGAATCACAAGAAGAAAGAGAATCAAAGAACAAACTCGGTCTTGTTGATGAAAAGAAAATATTCTTAGAACTTGATTCACTTGTGCAAGCAGAATTTGGAATCAGATCACAAGTATTTTCAGAATCAGATCAAGACAAGTATGATCCAAAAAATAAATCAAGAACAGCAAGACCATACAAACCAGCTATCTTGATTGAATAGTAATTGCCACATGTTTTTATTAGGTGATTTTTTGTATAAGACTGTTTGAAGATAGCTGTAGTTGGCATAGGAGTAGCCGGTGCATATCTCCTTGCAAGATTAAAGAATCAACACGAAGTGGTAGGTTTTGAAAGATCCACACAAGAGAATCACGATTCCATATGTGCTTGGGGTACATCAAAGGCACCAATGGAAGAATTTTCAAAAAAAGCAGGACTTGACTTTAGCGATTATGTAATTCATGATGGAAAACAGATGTATGTCGATATGGGTTTAGAAAGATTTCAAATTAAGCTAAAAGGACTTTGTACTTACAACAAAATTGGATTGATAAAAGACATGGCAAAGGGATGCAAGGTACATCACGGTACTGTTCCAAAATTACAAGATCTAGAATCAGAATTTGATGTAATCGTGGATTCTACAGGATTTCATAGATCGTATCTTCCAAGACTTGAAAAAGACTTTCACTTGCCAACATATCAATACAAAGTAGAATATGAAAACGGCGTACCATTTGATGATTTTTACCTCAAGCCATTTTCCTCAATTAGCGGATATTTTTGGTATTTTCCACTAGGGGACAAAATTGCTCACATTGGAGCTGGAGATAAAAACAGAAATCACATTGTAGAAACTAATGCATTTTTGAACAAATACGGTGGAAAAATCCTAAAGACTGTTGGAAGACCCATACGTCTTGCCACTCCAAACCTCTGTGAACCATTCTACCATGGAAAAGTAGTAGGGGTAGGAGAATCCATTGGAACAGTCTATCCACTACTTGGAGAAGGAATAATTCCAAGTATGACATGTGGAGACATTTTTGTTGATACACTAGGCAACAATGAAAGATATAGACAAATGGTTCTTGAAAAATTTGCAATCTATTCAAAGGTATTATCATTTGTCAGAAATAAAATGGAAAGCAAGTTTGGCATTATGAAAAATTTTATGGACATGTTATCCATTTACAGATACATGAAGAAAAATGAAAAAAGATTTGGAATGGAAATCAAAATGACAGATATGATGAAAGTAGCAAAGGCTTAGAATTACATACTTACATAACCAAAATTTTCTCTTGTTGTTCGGTTTGAGTTCATAGTATAATCATAGATCATTTTAGAATATTCCATCAGAATATCTTTCATTTCATCGTGAGATTTTGCAAAATAAAATCCTGGACAGTCTCCTGTAAATTGAAATGTAGCATGGACTCGAGCTCTTCCTTTCTCATTTTCAAGCCATGATGAAAACGGATACAGATAGCACACTCCAGGTCTAGATGGATGAAGTCCACAATAGCCTTTTTCATCAAGAAATCTGCATCGAATATGAGTTCCATCCTCTGATTCTTTTTCATCTTCTTTACGTTTTAGATTAATCATAGTCATTACCACCGAGTTTCCCGCAGGCCCCTTTTCTTCCCATGTGGTTATGTTTGTCTCTTTTTTTACAAAATCAGATACTTTATCATATTTTAGATTTTTACTGATTGTTATCAGATCACTGCTTGTAAGAGGCAACCTACCCTGTCTATTACAGCAATTGTGGCAGTCAGGCCAATAACATTTCCACAATACATAACCATCATCATCTTGCAAATATGGAATGTGAAAAATCACATCCTTAACTTTTATTTGAAAATCAGAAACATTTGTTTTTTTGCCCAAAATAAAATCTTGAATTATTGGCTCAATTGTCCAGCTTTTTGACAATAGTTCCAAGGCTTCTTCGATATTTGTTGTCATCAACTAATAAATTGAGATTGGAACTTTTTGAACGTTATCAATGCTAGAAGAAAAGGGAAAATATGCCTCTGCCACTCAAAATCGAAGATTCGTATGGGAGAAAGTTATGTGGCCATTAATATTAGAATTGAATACAACTAGTTTTACCAATCAACAATACAAGAAGAGACGTGATCAAGTATGCAAAGAACTTGACATACCATCTTCTCGAATTGCAGGAGGTTTTGTATCATTGTTGATAAAGGGAATTTTGTACAAAGAAAATGATCTATATTCTATTCATTACAGATTAATTCCGTACATGAGACTTGGTGCAAATTGTGATTATGCCACTGCAGTCCGTGAGGCCAGTACAAAATAATATATTCTCAAGAAATACCAGTCGTCTCGGTAGCCCGATAGTCTAGTGGCCAAACAATTTTGGGTTAGGGATCTCAGGCTCTGGATCTTATGAGAGGACACCTGGGGACGGCAGTTCGAATCTGCCTCGGGCTATCTATATTTTTAAAAAATAATTTCTCTATCTAGAAGCCATTGCAATTCGTTCTAGTTCATTCTTTTTCTTGACAGACGGAGCATTCATGTCATTTGCTGAAGCAAGTATCAAATGCTCTGCAAGATTTTCCTCTACTGCTTTTGGATTAGAAAATGATGCATCTCTGACACCTTCTGCAATGAATCGTAATGCAAGATCAACTCTTCGCAATGGTGCAACATCTACTGAAACGTGATAAACGGTTCCACCATATACTATTCTAGTTGTATCTTCATTTGGTGCAGAATGTTCTACAGCTCTTATCAAAACTTCAACTGGATTCTTGCCAGTTTTTAGATGGATGATATCAAATGCAGCCTTGACGGTATTGATTGCGCGAATTTTCTTTCCACCCATCCTACCGGTATTTTTGGCATATTTCTTTCCAAAGTGAGATAGTTTGTTAATGAGTCGCTCAGCTATGTTAACCTCGGCCTTGTTGAATCTTTTAAGAGCCGATCTTCCAAATGATAACGGCATTATCTCTTGTTTAAGAGATATTACATTTTTCAATCCGGGATCTTTGATATCAATATTTGAGATGTCCCATTTTCGGAAAAGTAAAAGGTTTTGTGTCTCAGTCATTTCTATCTCCTTGGTTTTTCCTTCTTTCCATAGACAAGTTCCTTAAGTGAAGTTCCATTTACTTTGAAAACCTTCCACCTTACACCAGGAATATCACCAAGAGCTCCTCCCATTGATGCACCCATACCTTCTACATGTACTTCATCGTGCTCATCAACAAAGTTGAGTGCACCGTCTCTAGGAAGGAAAGCAGTTACAGTTTTACCATTTTTTATCAATTGAACTCGAACACATTTTCTTACAGCAGAGTTTGGCTGCTTTGCCTCAATTCCAACTTTTTCTAAAACTATACCTCGAGCTTGTGGAGCTCCTCCAAGAGGACTTGCTTTGCTATCAAGACCTAACTCTCTTCTCTTATAGGTACCAATGGACCACTTTTGTCGTTTTCTCTTATCTTTGAGAACTCTTCCTGCAAATAGACCTA
>CAYWWR010000023.1:0-15834 GCA_964462165.1 uncultured Nitrosopumilaceae archaeon | reverse complement strand
ATATTATCATAAATGGAAGCTGTACATTTGCAGTTGTTATTGCATCACCTCCAAAACCAAGTGGTTGTGGACTCTGTATCAATATTGGAATTGTTTGATATACCATAAATGTCGATATCCCAACTATCATCAGGATAACATTAGTTGGCAAGAGTATCTTGTGTGCAAGAACTTTGAAATCAATTAGTGGATGAGTTGTTCTTTTTTCAAGTATAGTAAATACGGCTACAGATATTGCAGCACCTGCAAAAAATACAAGAGAGTTCATGTTTCCGTGTGCAATTTCTTCAAGATAAGATACTCCCATCAGGAACAAAATTACTGTAATGGATAATGCAATTGCACCTGGAATATCTAGTCCATGGTACTGTCCAGAGTCTATTTTTGGAATACGGATGAATTTTGCCATTATCACTGCAAGTACCATAGCAACAGGAAATACAGAGAAAAATGTTGCATGCCAGCCATAACTTGAGATTATTCTTGCACCAACAATTAGTCCAACTACAGAGCCTCCAAAAAATGTCGATGTAAATATCCCTTGGGCAATTGCAAGTTTTTCTCTTGGAAAGATATCACGTACAATTCCAAATGCAATTGGAAACATGGAAATTCCAACGCCTTGAGCAATTCGTGCAAATATCATAAAATAGAAAGAATTTGCAAATCCTCCACCCAAAATTCCTGTTGCATATATCATCATGACAACAAGTAGAACTTTTTTTCTACCATATACGTCTGAGAGTTTGCCTGCAATTGGAGTCATTACCGCACCTGCAATAAGATATGATGACAAGATCCAAGATGACGTATTGTATGTTATGCCAAAATCTTTTATGAAATTAGGAATTGCAGGCAATACCATTGTTTCGCCATACATTGTAACTAGAGCAAGACTACTAATTATTGCAAGTGAAATCCATGCAGAAGATGAGATTATATTGACTTGAACATCGTCCTTGTCTTTTTCATTCATGTGATATCATCATCACATTCTTTTGAGTTTCATATAAGTTACAAAGTTACGGTACCGTTATCAAGTGAGAAAATTGCAAGTGAAAAATATTTCATGTTTTAGTTTTTTGTTTTGATGTTGTAACGTTGTGCGATCGTAAAATTCGTTTAACAGTTTAAACAAAAACACTATTTTGTCCGATTATTGGACAAGATTAGGCACAGAGTGTCCAACAGAGGGAGGGGGGTCAATATAGAAATGGATCAGAGTTTTTTTATGCATTGTTTAGGTGGTCGATTGATTTTAGATCGATGGTGAAAAAAGAATCACGATCCAGTCTGAAAAGATAGTTTAGCACAAGTAGAAATGTTGCAAAATGTCTACAACACAACTCACCAAAGACTGGAGATTTTTTCAGCTTGTAAAAATTGCAATCATACGTAGATTGACATACAAGGAAGCTGTTGTGTTCATCGAAAAAAATGGGCATCCAAAGATAAGTGAGAGAACCTACCAACGAGCAAAAATGGAATTAAAAGCAAGTCAGCATCTGAAAGACATTGCAATAGAAGGATTTGCAGAGTATTCTCTTGACATAATTACAACCACAGCAGCAATTGACGCAGAACTTTGGGAGGTAGTCAGAAATACTAAGGATCCATGGGTCCGATTAAAGGCAATTAAAATGATCATGGAAAACTGCCCAAAAAAATCAGAGGATTTTGAATCAGGCAAAGCATTATCGTATGTGTCAAACGAGCTAGAGGCAGCAAAATCCAAGAAAAAAAACATAGTGGAATCAGAAAACATAGTGGTAGAGGAGGAGGACAATGTGGAAGAAAATTTGGAGTCTGGTTCCAACTGACCCTGGAAATGGAGTAGAGGACAAATCATCTGGCATCCCAGATGACATCATTGCGTTTGTAGAAAAATTTAGGATTATCAAGGGCAAACCATTTTCATTTGAAGGCAGGGATTATCTAAAGCAAATCTATCGAGACCCAGCAAAAAAAGTATACATTGTCAAAGCAAGACAAGTCGAGATCACAGAGTTTGCTGTGAACTTGTTACTGTATCACCTGCTGACGCACCCTGGAACCGTGGGACTTTACGTAAGTGACCGTGACAAACATGTGAAATCGTTTTCAAGAGATAGGTTGCTTGATGCAATTTACAAATCAAAAATTCTTCGTGATCAAATGGTAGAGGGTGGAAACAAATCTTTTCGCAAATTTAAGAACGGTTCCATGCTCCACATGGTAAGTGGCTGGAACAATTTTGAGGAAGCGCGATCATTTGCAGTAGATTTTGCAGTAATTGATGAAGTCCAATCATTGAATGCCGAAGCAATTCCAGTACTAAGTGAATCATTGAGCAAATCCGAGCATGGTAAACTCTTTGTGATCGGTACAGGTTCTAACTACGGTGATGCATGGTGGAAGCTGTGGCATAGTGGAAATCAGATGGAATGGGATTTGCAGAATAAAAAATGGGTTGCAAAAAACCCCGAGATAACAGATGTGAGCTCGTACCACATATCACAGCACATGGCATTCTGGATATCTCCTGAAAAAATAAAAGAGAAAAGAAGAGAGAATCCGCCTCGTTATTTTACAAACGAAGTTCAAGGTTGGTGGCATAAAGGCATGCAGCGGCCCCTCACAAGAGACGATATCATGCAGCTATTTGACAAAACCATAGATTTTACGCCTGCAGAAGATGTGAAATACGGATTGCCAATATTTGCAGGGATTGATTTTGGCGGCGGAACTCAGGCGTTTACAGTTGTATGGATTTGGCAATTGGTCAATGAAAATGTTCCAAGGTTCAAAGTTCTCAATGTCATCAAAATTGACGACCCGTCAACGGAGAATCAAGCTGACATGATAATCAATCTAATTGACAAATACAAGATTGATAAAATAGTGTGCGACAGCGGTGGAGGTGCACGCCAAGTTGAAAAACTATCAAAAAGATATGGCTCACGCATCTACAAGTGTAATTACAGTTACAATTCAGATGAACCATTCAAAAAAATATCCAGCGAGTATCGAGTTTTGGCAGACAGGACGTGGATTATAGAAGTCATAATAGACTTGATCAAAAGGCCAGAACCAAGTCAGATGCATCCAGGCGGTGTACCAAGAATCCACATTCCATATTCAGAGCCCGACAAAATCAACTGGATGATTGATCATTTCACATGTATCGAGGCTAAAACTGCAAATTCCATGGGAAGAAGTTTTGTACAATATGTACACGGTGACGAAACAAATGACGATGCACTCCACGCTGCTTGCTATGCATATCTTGCATACAAGGTATCAAAGGGTAAAGAATGGAAAGTGATATAGCAAAATTAAATTTTTTTACAAACAATTATTTTTTCTTTAATCGTCCAACTTCAGGCAATCCTAGTGCAAAATGCACATGGATGCAATCACGACCTTCGTCATTTGAGCAATGCATCTTTCCTTCCTTTAGATACACTTCAACAATTGTTTTTATTTTGTTGTCTCGTAGTATGATGGTATCTCCGGTGCTTATTTTTTCTATATACGGTGCATAGTTTTTTAAAAATTCATCCTTTTCCACGTTTTGTAAAATGATTTCATTGACATAGTCTACTAGTGTCAGACCCTTTTCTGCTGCCTTGTTCTTTGCCTTTTCGTACACGTCATCTTTTATGGCTACAGTTGGTTTGCGTTTGTACCCGTGGTTTAATGACATGTCTTTGACATGTCTACTAACATACCCCGTGATATACACCAACTGGTCAATAGCATGTGAGCGACAAGTTATATGCACGTAATCTTTATTACGTGTTAATGACATGCTCTAGACATGTCATTGACAAGTTCACAGGAACATGGTAGACCAAAGCGAGACAGGACTACATTACAATATGACAGGATAACATCCAAGTTGCTACACTATGATGCAAAATTCCATGGGAGAACCAAGGTACAGCAACTACGAGAACTAGTCAAGGCAGACATCAAACGACACAAGATAGTTGTTCCATCAAGGCAAGAGCCCAGATCATTGAACAGAGGAATAAGGCATGTCAAGTAAAATAAACAATTATAGAATCACATTTGCCATTTTAGCCCTAATCATAGTAACAAGTATTGCAATCACACCGGTTTTTGCTTCTCCAGCTCTTTTGAATTATACAGGTGCAAATCAAACTACCACATCTGAAAATACTGGGGAGATCATAGTAACAACTGACAAAACATCATACAATGATGGAGATACAGTTACAATATCTGGAAGTACACAGGATTATATTTCCGGTACACTAGTCACAGTCATCATTACCACTCCAACAGGAAACGTGGTCATGATAAAGCAAGTTAACCTAGGATCGGATAGAACATATTCAACATCTACAACTGCTACAGGTGTAATCTGGCAAGCAGCAGGCATATACACGGTAAAAGTACAATACGGTAGCCCAAGTGAAACAGCACAAACAACCTTTCAATTCTCTGGATCTATTCCCAGTCAATCAGGAAACACCATACCAGTAGACGGTACGAATTTTTCTGTACAATACGAGATAACCAATGGTAAAATTCTCGGCATAAAGGCAGACATACAATCAAAATCATTAATGGTGTCAACACAGACTAGTGGAGATGGAGTATTAACAATAACACTTCCAAGAGCACTGATTAATTCAATACTACCAAATGGTCATGATGCCACATATCAAGTAATAGTAGGCAATCAGGAAGAAGCTGATTTTCAAGAGACAAGTACTACAACAACTGATAGAACTTTATCCATTCCATTTATGGATGGAACTCAAGAAATAGAAATCATTGGAACCAGTCTTGTTGGAAATGAAATTGCTCCAACACTAACTCAGTACAATCCCGGTTCAGGATGTCTGAACTGTAACAACACTGGAAATACTCAACAGACATCATCAATGCCAATCACGGTTACAACTGACCAGTCAGTGTATCATTATAATTCAAAAATTATCATCAGTGGACATGTTACAGATTCACAGTCAGGACAGCAGATAGGCATGCAAATAACTAGTCCGTCTGGCAATGTGGTATCAGCAAATAACATAGATCTAGATAACAATGGAGACTATACTACCAGCATAAACATTATTGGTAACATCTGGGCTGAGAACGGTCAATATAAAATCATGGTACAGGAAGGAGACGATCAAACAAAAAGCGATTCAATCTTTTTCCAAGTAATAGAAGCGCCAACAATTTTATCACAAGTTGGAAACAGCTCCACACCACAAGCCAGTAACTCAAATACAGCATGTAGTAATTGTAACCAAACATCATCCACACCACCTGCATCCACAACAGTTACCTCAAAAATCCCATCATGGGTAAAAGGCATATTCAATTATTATGGTCAAGGTCAAGTGTCAGACGACGAACTACTTGGTGCAATCAAGTTTCTTGTCAACCAAGGAATAATAAAACTAGACTAGTCATGACAAGCATCATCATCAAGTACACAAAATAATGATTCAATCGAGATAGGAACCTCAAGAAAAACAACAAAACTAAATTAAATAATATGACTAGACTAACTCCGAAAATTACGATTCTTGTGACTATAATTGCTTTTGTTTCATTCTCTGTTGGATTATTACTTGGTTTTGGGAATTTGAATATTACGCAAATAGGCGACTTTATTGAGCAAACAAGTATAATGACTCTCATTCACAAATACGATATCAATACCGATTGTGAATTGTATCAGTTTATTCAAAAAGAACCAATCACAAATGCACTACCTACATCGCAACAAGAACTGGAAATGAAATATCCTGTAGAATATGGAGAAATCATGAAAGCAATACAGACACCAGAATATGCCGAATACATTTCAACACATAATAGCACAAAGATGCCCATAGAAATGAAACAGGCATTAGCTTCAATTATCATCAAATCATCATCCATAAATCCAAATCTTGAACCAAGCATAATAGAAGTAGCAGGATCGGAAACACCAGATGCACTCTATACCAAGGTATTAAAAGAAGATCCGGATTGTGCAAAAAAAATCCAATCCAAATCAGAACTATATGCGTTCACAGTTCCACGGATAAATTACGTTGTGAAAGGATCTAGTGCAGAAAAAGCAGGACTTCTCAAGGACGACATCATTACAGCAATAAATGGCACTCACATATCATTTTCTTCGGATCTTTCAAAACTGAAATTAAAAGTAAATCAAACTATAATCATATCAATAACAAGAAATGGAAAACCAATGCAAATTCCAGTGATACTGTCTCCATCCAAAGATGATCCACAGAAAGGAATGCTAGGTATTGGCTTTGGTAATTGAAACATCACATATGATCAGTAATAATTTGCATTTGTTTGGGTCTTTACATCATGTTTTACAAAAAGATTGCCAGTAACTGTACATCATAATTTTTGTTAGTGTAAAATCAGATCTTCAGATCATCGGATTGACCTAGTAAATTCTGCTCCGTTTTTATTTTCAGATACAAACTAGTTCCACATAGAATCAAGGTATAAAACAAAACAATGCCGTTACGACTCACTCAATTTAGAGTGACTTGAATTTCTTGATTGCCTCTCTTGTCAGTCTCTCTTTTTCTTCTTCAGATATTATAGTAGGATCTTCAGAGGCAAGTGCCTTGTTGTACTCGTCTTCAGTGTTTGACTTCATCTTTCTCTTTTCTTCCATGGTATCATTACAGGGTGTTTATTACATTTATCAAGATATCACTCCATCTTGGCTTCATCTGAGACATAATGCTTCATTAGTGAAATGATATAGGATGATGTTCGAATGTTCTCATGGGAATAATTTGTGTGAATAAACCTCATTTTTTCATGCATGGACATTGCTTTAGTCCATATTTGCCTCATAGAAGCCCTGTCAATTGGCCACAGGGAATCGCTAGTTGATACCATTATCCTGCCACCCGAATACTTGGCAGAAAATGGTTTTGTCTGGGTTGCAAATTGTTTTGGTTCAGCAAGGTCTGCTGTTATAACACCCCAAAACTCGTCAAACTTCACGATACTGATAGGAATAATCTTTGATTTAACTAGTTTCATGGTATGACTTTGTTGTTGCAGCAAAAACAAGTGTAGACAGTTTTAGATTCGTGTACAGACTTATCCATAGGTGAACCACATTTTGGGCATTCCATGAAAATGGAATTATTTATTCTACAATAAGATTGTGATTATTTTTTTGCCAAATTTTTATAATTTTTATTTCTTTTGAGCAACATTTTAAAATGATGAAATTCCAAGTAAATGATGAGTGCATTCGGTAAAAAAAATTCTATTCTAAATAAAATGCATGACCATTTTCTTCATATTGCTCCCCAATATTGCGAGATAAGAACAACAGATCTTGGACCAATGTTATTTATCACAAACAAATTACAAGACATGCCAAAAATACATGCCGCAGACATTGGATGTGGTGCAGGAAGATATAGTCTCAAATTTGTACAACATTTGGGTGAAAAATGCCATCTGTTCTGTCTTGATAACAACAGAGAGATGCTAAGACACCTAAGAGAGCATTTTATAAAAAACAGTATTACAAACTTTACCCCAATTAGAAGTGATTCCCACAAGATACCATTGCGCACAGATTCACTTGACTGTGTCATGTCATTTAATGCAATACACCACTTTACACTTTCAGACTTTATGAGAGAATCTTCACGGGTACTAAAAAATAATGGGAGATTATTCATATATACTAGATTACGAGACCAAAATGCCAGAACCATATGGGGAATGCATTTTCCATCATTTAACAAAAAAGAGAACAGGTTATACGAATTGGATGAATTAAAATCGGCATTTGAGAAGGACCAGAACCTGAACATTGATTCTGTCAAGTTTTTCGAACACCACAGAGTATATCCATTAGAGAAGCTTGTAGAACAAGTAAAAAATCATCACTATTCGACGTTCAAGTTTTACAAAAAACAAGAATTCAAGCAAGCGTTACACAGATTTGTTCAAAACATTTTGAACCATTACGACGATCTAGACAAGATAACATGGAAAGATCAAAACACACTTCTTGTAATTGAAAACAAACAGTAAGATTTGAAAAAGACTGTCTCATAGTAAAAGTCGAATCTCTCAACGTATACAAAATACAGAGGCAAAACTCAGTTCTGAAACATCACTAGTCATTATTCAATAGGTAACGTAAATGCAAATGTGGCGCCTCGTCCATGCAAATTATTTTTGCCCCAAATTTTTCCGCCGTGTGCTTCTACGATGTTTTTTGATATATACAATCCGACCCCTGTTCCGCTATGATGTTTTGTGGTAAATTTTGTAAAAAGATGAGGCATGATATGCGGTTCTATTCCAGTCCCAGTATCTTTTACATGGACTGTTACTTCGTTTTGTTCTTTTTTTATTCCAAGTGATATGATACCCCTTTCAGTGAATTTCAAGGCATTGTGAACCAAGTTAGAAACTATCTGTGCAATTTTATCCTTGTCTGCGTTGACAAATATAGGATCGTGTTTTGCAAACAACAATTCAACAAGAGAATGGGATTGGTTACTTTTGATTTGGTTTCTAAAATCTTCGACCATTAGATAGATTACCTCAGATAGATCAAATCTATCTTTTCGAATCACAAGTGTCTTGTTCTGGATCTTTGTCAAGTCTAGCAAGTTATTTGCCAATAGTTTTAGTCTTAATGCATTTCTCTGAATTGCATCAACATAGGATTCATTTTTTGTGGGTTCTGATTGTAATAATTCAGAATATGTGAGTAATGCCTGGATTGGAGTTTTAATTTCATGGCTTGCAATGTTGATAAATTCAGCCTGTAATCGTTCATGATCCTTTAGCCTTTCACTTAGTTCATCAGATTTCCACAATAGCTCAAAAAACAATCGTATTGATTGTATTACAGAAACACTGTTAGAGTACAATCCATATCCCAGAGTCTTTGAAAATTCTGTTCCTGTCTCTTCATGAACTTCAGAGATAAAAAACTTGGAATTGTCAACTATGATAAGACCCACAGAGCCTTCAGGTCCATTTAAGATACTGACACTAGAATTTGTGCGAAGATATTGGACAATTCCCTCATTTTCATTATCTATAGGACAAATAATTCGAATCTTTGATTTTTTAGGTGATGCTGCAAGATGTTTCAAGACACCTAGTTTGTAGAGTCGTACCATGGATTTGCTCAATGGTAACAGTACCAATGCCTCATTGTTTACAATTCTTGCAAGATTTGTTATGATTTCAGTAGACCGCTGAGGATCGTTTATTACTTCAAAAAATTCTGGCTCTGTTCCTTCTTCGATCTCTTTTAATTTGCGTTCTGCAAGAACAGACCTGTTCCACAAAGTTTCAAAGATATGTCTCTGGACTTCAACTAGTTGTTTTGCATTGCTATAGATTGCATGTGATACAGGAGTGACATCTTGAAGAGTTGCAGTTGCCAAAAACTCATCATCTGTTACGCCAAATGCACCATTGATGCCATCAAGATGACGAAATTCAGATATCATGTTCATGAGCAACTTGCAGAACTGCAGATTTGATTTTGATATTTCTGTGATATACCTTATCCTGACACCTTTTTCTTTGAGTGAGCGCAGTATCTCCAAATAATTTTTGAATCCAAGTGTTTCTAGTGAATCGCCAGAGTCTGCGTAGATGTTGATTTCATTTGTTGTGTTAAACGCACATTGTTTCCATTTTTCCAAAACATCGTGTTGTCCAAAAAGAATTTCAGTCTTTTCAGCACTGTTTGTTTTTACAAGAGTCATACTTTAGATTCCTCTCGGATTCTTTAAAGCAATGTGCAAGATTGTTCTGGGATGAAGAGTATCACAAAATTGCAGAAAAAAACATACAGAACTAGTTTACACTTTATTGAATACAACTTCTAGTACGGAATTTTTAACAGTAGATGATTTAATTGAGATTTGCTCAGATGATATATTACAAGGAATATCTTTTCTTAACACTTGACCATATTTTGATATCTCAATTGTCAAAATACCATTTTTTATATCAAACCAGACGTCTTCAGTTCGTATTCCAGGCAAGGTTGCAATGACTCGAATTTGATTACCAGTGTCAATTACATCAATTAGAGGATCGTTTCTCTCATGTCTTGGATATAGTTTGGTTTTTGTAACATCAGTTGAGAGGGATTCATCCAAAGGTGTTGCAGTCATGGTCATGCGGACATTTATCAAAGATGTTGGAGGTATGTAATTACCAGATACGCGTTTTGGAGGCGTGATACTTAGTACACCTGAGAGAAGTTCATTGATGTCTTTTAGCAATATGTCAATATCCATAAGTAACTAGTTAACGTGGTTTTTCCTAATAACAATTTGGATAAAATGTTCTATAACAATACAACCATTTACAAATCCGGTACAAATTGAAACAACATTATGCTAATACGAATTTTTTAAATATAATTTAACAGATTTATCTTCTAACACAGCATACAAATAAAATTGTTACATGAGATCAATATGTAATCTAGATTCATAATTTTATCCGTAAAAAAACATAAAAAAAATATTACAGAATTTTCTATGTATAACTAGTTAATCTTTCGTAAATGAGATAATACAAATTGAACAAATCACACTTTATGCTATATGCAATATCAATGATATTTCTTGCGTCATGTTTCATAAATCAATATGCAAGTGCAGATCCCATACCAATAACATTATCTCCTCCAACAAATCTTTCTGCAGTTGCAGCATCGGATTCTGAAATAGATCTTAGCTGGACAGCACCGGCAAACATCAGTGGTTTAACAATAACGGGATACATGGTAGAAAGATCAACAGACAGAGGCACCATATGGAATACCATTTCATCCAGCACAGACAATGCAGATACAGCATACCAAGATACGGATGTATCACCAGGAACCACGTATACGTACAGAGTATCTGCGATAACCATACTGATTACAAGTAATCCATCAAATATTGCATCTGCAACTCCACAATCAACCACTTCACAACTCACCGTCAATTCACAAGACAGTAATGGAAATCCGCTTCCTGGTTTTTACACTACATTGCATAGCGATGGAAGTAAGATAGGTTCAGGATATACACCACATGTGTATACCATAAGCAACGGACAGTCATATACCATACAAGTAGACACACAGTATGAACAGTATACATTTGACCATTGGAAAGACACAGGTTCTACATCATACAGCAGAACAATATCAACATCATCAGATAAAACCATTACAGCAGTATACAATACACCACCCCAAGCACCAACAGGACTTGGTACTGTTGTAATATCTTCATCTCAAATCAATCTATCGTGGACTGCACCAACTGACAACGGTGGCTCTGCCATATCAGGATACAAAATTGGCAGGTCAACAGATAATGGTTCGACTTGGACAACACTTGTTGCAAATACTGATAGTACTGTAACAAGTTATTCTGATACAGGACTTGCACCAAATACACAATACACTTATCGTGTCTTTGCAATCAGTGACATAGGGACAAGTTTTGCATCAAACATATCATCTGCAACAACGTCAAATCTAATCACACCGCCACAAATGCCAACAGGACTTGAGGCAAACACCATTTCATCATCACAAATTAATCTATCCTGGATTTCACCAGTAAACAATGGTAACGGAACCATACTAGGATACAAAATAGAAAGATCATCTGATAACGGTTCCACTTGGAATGTAATTGTTTCAAATAGCGGTTCTATTTCTACAACATATTCTGATACAGGACTTGCACCAAATACACAATACACTTACAGAGTATCTGCAATCAACTCCGCTGGGACCAGCCAAGTATCAATTTCTGTATCTGCAACTACGCAAAATAATATTGCACACATTAGCCAAGTCAAATCAGGATTGATAATATCAGATCCCCTAAACAATGAAACCAAAACTCAACAACAACTAGAAAACAATTCTAGATACTGGGGCTTTGGAGGAGATGCACCAGAATTTGGAGCCCAGTATGACTTTTTCAAAGACCCACAAGGATTACACGTAGGTGCGCGTGCAAAAGCAAATGCTACGTGGGCAGGATATTTTGCAGTATCACCTAACACAAATGCAACACTATTCCACTCTGTCATAACAACACCACTCCGTTCCTTACCATACGAGTATTTTGAAAATGGAATGTACATCCAGACATCACAGCCATTTGTGAATTACATCACATGTTTTTCAGCCACCAGCCAGTTTGGAACTGTCTGGGCAATAGTATCTACAATAGGCAATGCCTCTCAAGCTAACCAATTCAAGGTATTATATGTAAATGACAGCCAAAATCAACCACTTACACGAGACTGTACCATCATAACAAACGGCAATAACTATCTCAAGGCATATCTTGATGGAACCACGGTGTATTCAAACAGCACAATGAACTTGCAGATGCCAGGTCCGTTTAACACATACCTAGAGCCCCAAACAACATATCCAGGACAGTTGCTAAATGGAACATATACAAACTATTACGCAACAACAAGCGAGACTGTCAAGATAACCAACCTTCCAAACAATACAACACGAGCAGACCTAGTTGGCAGTTCTGGAAACATACTTGCAAGTGTACCAGTATCAAATGGTACTGCATCACTTGATCTTGGCAAATACGACTTTCCACTTGCTGGAACAATCAAGGCATATGATGCAAACAATGTATTGACTTCAACATCATCAAGTGTGACAAACATCTATGGCGGCGATGTATACTCGTCACACTAGAAATATTTTGTTTAATCCAATAGGGACATGATAAGATTATCAATTATTTTTCTAGTGCTTTACCAGACAAGAAACTTACCAAGTTTTCAAATCCAGGAGTAATGGATAGATCAGATGTCTCTATTGTTTTCTTGCCGTCTTTTGACTCTACAGTAATTTTGTAGTGGAAAATATCTGCTGTACCACTTTTTGGTTCGGACTTGGGGAGATTAGAGAAATTCACATTGGCACACATGCTAGAAAGTTGTTCAGATTCACTCTGTGACATTTTGTCAGTGTCAAGTGAGATAGATGTACGTAATCCTGCAAATCCGCCAGTACGCTCAAAGTGTATCTTCACAGATATACATACGTGACCTTTACAATTATCTCTTTACTGTTATTCCCACACCATTCCAGCCTTTACTCACAGCGTTTTGCTCAATAGATCCATTTCCAAACAAATCACCTGCTGCCTCAAATGTACACTTTGCCATATCCTGAAAATCAGAATTTTTTTCCAACAGACCAAGTGTCTCATACCAAATCATGCCAGATTTTTCCCAAGAATATCCCCCAATTTCAGTTGCTACAAGATAGAACACATAGTTTGGTATGCCAGAATTGATGTGAACGCCACCGTTATCCTCAGTAGTATTATTGTAATCCTTCATAGTTCCAGGCTGTGGGTCTTTTCCAATCAAGGGATCATCATATGCAGTACCAGGAGCCTTCATAGAGCGTAATGCAACCCCGTGTATTTTATCAGTAAAAAGACCCTGTCCAATCAACCAGTCGGCTTGCTTCACGTTTTGCTTGAGAGAATATTGCTTGACAATAGAGCCAAAAACGTCTGAAATGTGCTCATTTAGTGCACCAGATTGGTCTTGATACTCTAATTGTGCGGTATATTGTGTTACGCCATGTGTAAGCTCATGTCCTATCACATCTATTGCCTTGGTAAACCGATTGAATATTTTTCCGTCGCCATCTCCATAAACCATTTGGTTTCCATTCCAAAATGCATTATCATAATTTTTACTAAAATGCACTGAAGAGTCCAGTATCAAGCCCTTGTCATCAACAGAATTTCTTCCATAGACGTTTTTGTAAAGATCATATGTCCATCCAGCACCGTTGTATGCTTCATCAACTGCTTGATCTTTGACAGGTTTTCCACCTTCTGGTAATACCAACATACCAGGAAGTGTACTTTTATTTTGTGCGTCATAGACACGACGTTCTTTTTGTATTGAAACAGACGTGACAACATTTGTAGCAAAAGTTTGTCGATTCATTCGTACTTGTTCAGATAATGCAATTGTATCAATTGCTGATTGCTTCATTAGAACATCTCCACGAGCTATGATTTCGCGCAAGAGATGAGGAGGAACTATGCCCAACATATCTTCATTAACAATTTGTTTTCATTATAAAAAAGGCATACTCATGATACTATCACAAGATTTTAAACGAAGATTGTTACAGAACATTTTACTTTTATTTCTAACGTACAATTCAAACAATATACTTAATACAAAATTTGTAAATTACATACACATGAGTGTGCACAAGAAAGAGCATCATTCTAAAGTTAAATCAATTACAAGACATGTTGCATTAGGAAATCAAAAATTCAAACCACTTCCAAAACCTACTGGCATACCCCCGTATCACATTAAACTAGAAGACATAATTTCTCAAGACGATATAAAAAAAATAACGGATTCGGGTAAGATTACATTTCATGTTGTGGGAGATACTGGAGGTGTCAAGTATCCGGTACCACAACAAATAGTAGAAATGGCGATGGAGTCAGATCTGGCAGGACCTGACAAACCTGCGTTTTTTTACCATTTGGGAGATGTTGTTTACTATTTTGGTCAGGCAAGTGAATACTATCCCCAGTTCTACGAGCCATATGCAAAGTATAGTGCTCCAATATTTGCAATACCTGGAAACCATGATGGAGATGTACCTCCAGGGGATACGACACCATCACTTGATGCCTTTGTTAGAAACTTTTGTGCCAAAAAACCTCTAGTCGTACCTGATTCCATAGAGGTAAACAAGCCAGCCATGGTCCAGCCAAATGTCTATTTTACACTTGAAACGCCATTTGCAACCATAGTTGGACTGTATTCCAATGTCCCAGAAGGAGGAGAGTTTGATGATTCCCAAATAGCATGGCTCAAAGGCGAGTTACGCAATGCCCCAAAAAACAAGGCCCTAATTGTCACAGTACATCACCCAGCTTATTCTGCCGACATGTACCATACAGGAAGTAAAGTAATTGATGATACACTTGACAATGCATTTTCAGAATCTGGACGTTATGCAGACATGGTACTTGCAGGACATGTCCACAATTATCAGAGATTTACAAGACATATTGATAACATGGATATACCGTATATCGTAGCAGGAGCAGGAGGATACTGGCATTTGCATTACATGCAAAAGCAACCAAACGGAGATCCATTACCTATACCATATACAATGCCAGATAGTAATACCACACTTGAGAGTTATTGTGAAAATAGACATGGGTATCTTTTGATGCAGATTACACAGAACTCCATAAGTGGCACATATCACACTGTTCCACGTCCACATGAATCATGGCGTGACAAGTCAGAATTGTTTGATTCATTTACACTTGATCTTTGTGCACACGAGATGAAAAAACAATGAGTGCAGAGAAAGATTCTAAAAAAATTCAATTGGTGTTTCCAAAAATTGATCAAGAAATACATCAGCAAATAACTTCAGCACAAAATGATGTCATGGGCGGTTTTGTAACTAGTGTTGATGAGATAAAGAACTGGTTCAAGTCATATGACATTGATTCCATTCAAGTATGGATAAGCGGAGCAATCCAGACTGGTGGGATATTGAAACTTGTTGTTAGTGCAAGCGGAACCGGCGGGGTCTTGGTGGTACTCAAGCCCAAGTCTGCCTGAGTTGAAAAATCAAGACTGGTTTTGTACCATGGAAACATATAGTGTGATAATTATATCTACAAAACTTTGTTCTTAATTTTTTGTCATTTATACCCTTGAGGGGTTTTGTTCACGTGGTTCAAGTCCCTCATTTAAAATACAAAATAG
>CAYWWR010000022.1:0-15992 GCA_964462165.1 uncultured Nitrosopumilaceae archaeon | reverse complement strand
AACACCGGGGCAGGTTTGATTAAATTAGTTTAATACACTAACCCTGAATTTTGCCGTAAATTGTGAATTCTGGTTTGTTAATCAAGAGTTATTGGATTTGAATTAACTAGTGGATGCAGATCTGTAGATTCTGGTCTTACAGAACTCAAATCTTATGTTCTTTTTTCCTAGTTTTGACAAACTCTTCTAGTTTTTTCAAAGTCTCCGGATGAAGATGATGTTCTATGCCCTCAGCATCTCTATTTGCTATGTTGTCACTTACACCGATCATCTTCAGAAATTCTACCAACAAATTGTGCCTATCATGCATGTCTTTTGCAATGGTTGTGCCCTGGTCTGTGAGCACTATTCCCCGGTATTTTTCATAATTTAGATGTCCACTTTCATCTAACCGCTTCACCATCTTGGTTACACTGGGAGAACTCACGTTGAGATATTCTGATATATCTACGGCATTGACATAGCCTTTCTCCTGCATCAATTCATAGATTACCTCAAGATAATCCTCCATCCTATCTGTCCGTGAGGATGTTCCTTCCATGCCATGGGCATCACGAATAGCCTCAAGCCTACTGCCTTTTTTTCCCGTTTTATTTTTCAAGATTATGACTTCACTTAACAGTAATGATTTGGGCCCTTAAATACATTAATCCAAGTTAACATGATAAACAGCCTCATGAGTTTCCATGGGTTATCATAGATAGACATGTTTACTAAAGTTAGCCGAGGCTAACTTTATAAAGAGCCTTTGATTAGGTCAATCATAAAATCATGACAGAAGATATTGTCAACACAAGTAAATTTTCAAAGATAAGGGACGCTTATCGTAAAAGCAGGCTGGTACAGTTTTTCTCATACATGGGTCCTGCCGTTATCGTCAGTATCGCTTACATGGATCCAGGAAATTATGGTACGGACATTCAGGGTGGCGCAGCGTATAACTACAACCTGTTATGGGTAGTATGGCTTGCAAGTGGAATGGCAATGCTTCTCCAATATTTATCTGGGAAACTTGGAATAGCCACAGGGCAATCATTGCCAGAGATATTGCGTGAAAAACTCAAGAAAAAAATATACATCATTCCATACTGGCTTGCAGCAGAAGCTGCGGCTGCAGCAACAGACTTGGCAGAATATCTGGGAACTGTAATTGCATTAAATTTGTTATTTGGAGTTCCTATGATTTATGCTTCCATATTGGGAGCATTTGATGTCATCATAATTCTGACGCTAACATCACGCAAATTCAGGGTCATAGAACAGATGTTCATGTTGTTTGTATCAATTATTGGAATTGGATACCTGTATGAGATATTCTTGTCAAAACCGGATGTGCCATCAATTGCTTATCACTCAATCATGCCCATACTTGGTAGTAATGGGGCCATCATGATAGCTGTTGGAGTAATAGGAGCTACAGTTATGCCACATGCAATCTTTGTCCACTCTTCTCTTGCAGCCAAAAAGATACATGCAAAACCTCTCCCTGAAAGAAGAAAAGCACGCAAATTTCACCTGTATGAATGTATTTTGCTCCTCTCAATTGCAGGTTTGGTAAACGCGGCGATAATGATAATGTCAGCTGCCGCATTTCATCCTCACGACTCTGGCATAGCTTCCATATCTGATGCATACAAGACACTAGTTCCTTTGTTTGGTATTGGAGCAGGAGTCATCTTCCTTGTAACTCTTTTATCTTCAGGGATTTCCTCTTCAGTGGTTGGAACCATAGCTGGTCAATCAATATTTGAAGGCCTCTTGGGAAAGAAAGCAAACGTGTGGTTTAGGCGTTTTGTAACTAGATTTGTAAATGTAGTACCAACAACAATTGCAGTACTCCTAGGCATTGATCCTCTAAACATACTAGTTTACAGTCAAATCATACTTAGCTTGTTGATACCATTACCAATGATTCCTCTAGTACTTCTTGCCAAGGACAAAAATCTGATGGGAGAGTTTGTTAATAAGATGAGTACAACAGTCATTTCATTTGTGGTTGTAGCTGTGATACTTGCTTTCAATTCTTATCTTATAATTAGTACTATATTTCCAAACATATCTCCATCATAATAGTTTATCAGACTTTTACGGGCATGAACTCAAAGATGTCAGCACTTGTATCAATAACTTGCACTATTAGATATGAATCTTAGAGAAATAATGTTTTCCCATGGCTTGTACATTTGTACAGGAATCATGATATCTACAGCACTGTTTTTTATCTTTAAAGAATTAAATCACATATGAGAATATTTTTTCTAATTTCCATCTGAGATGATTTGATCTTTAAAACTCTACATTGAGGGTATTGTAATTTTAGTTTGAAACCCATTCAGAATACCATTTAGGGGAATTGTTTAGTTGGTTCAAGTCCCCACTTAAAATAGATGTATGATTTACTGGTAGGTCATCATCTTGCTGCGTTAATCTCAACTGCAGCATCATCCCAGAAATCAGCGCTGCTTGCAGTCCATCCACATGTTACTGTTTCCGCGGTTGGTACTGCTTTAGAGCTTGATGCGCCTGTTATGGCACCTGGTACATTGGCATCCCACTGTTGTGTACATATTGGAGATCCAAGTGTAGAGCCACCATAAATTGAAGGTAAGTCAAGTACCCAGTCATTTGCATACTTGGTTGTTAGTGATATCTTGGGACTGTTGGGACTAGTATTGTGTTTTGTGACATGTGTTGGTATTGGAGTTGTTTGATTTACACCAGAGAAAGCGTATGCACCTACAGCTGCCTGTGTTGCACCATTCATTGTAACTGTAATGTCTCCTGTTCCACTAGGATTTTTGAGATACCAAAATTCTGCGTCATTGTTGTAAAATGAGGATGCGATATTTTGCAGAGGTACTCCGCCAAATGTGACCGATGCTACATTATTGTTGTTTGCACTCACACCAACTACAAGAAGACGGTTACTGTCTGATCCTGCATTAAAGCTTGGGATTGTAATGGTATTTGATGGTGATACGGTACCAGAAGTTGATTGTGTATTGCTCAAGACAATGCCCTTTGTTGTGATGATGGCACTTGTGGTTGCAGATGCAGTGTTAGATGGAGAACCAGTACCAATAGAATTGATTGCAGATACTCGATAAGTGTAGGCGGCATTTGGACTCAATCCAGAATCAGAGTATGATGTTGAAACAGAGCCCGTACTTGACACTAGAACAGACCAAGTATTACCGTTGTCTATTGATCTCTCAATTTGATATCCTGTTATTTGAGCCCCGCCATTATTTGCAGGGACAGACCAGGATAGATTAATTTGCGATGAGGATGTAGCGGTTGCTGCCAGTCCAGTTGGCGCACTAGGTGCTGTTGCAGGAGCTGTAGGTGTAGCACTTGCTTCGTTTGACTGGGACGATTCACCGACCGAGTTTACAGCTGTTACCTTGTAGAAATATTGCTGACCGTTTGTTACTGTAGTATCAGTGTATGAAGTTACATTTCCTGCTGAAGTAAGAAGTGTATCAGTACCGGATGATGTTCCTCGATATACATTGTAGTTTGTAATTGGAGAGCCTCCGTTGTTTGAGGGTGTAGACCATGATAGAGCAACTTGTGAATTACTTGCAGTAGGTTGCAGGTTTTGTGGGACAGATGGAACAGTTGTTGCAGTTGAAGAGGAATTTATCCATTCTACATAATATGTAACTTTACTCAGTGTAGTTTGAACTGTAACTTGTTGCGTAAATTTTGCTGCTGACTGATCAAAAGCATCATAGATGCCAGAAGGTCCTTGTGTAACGTTTTGGTTAGAAGATGCGGTGATACAATTTTGACTAACAAAATTATAATAATTATTTCCTTCCCAGAAGCTACCTGGATTAGTATTGCCCTGTGAACTTTGATTTGCAACATGTACTATATCTGTTACAGTATACGTACTGTGTGAATTCTCTTGAAAGGTTAGACCAGGATATGCAATGGGATCAAAGACTTGAGTACCATTATTTATTGTAAAAGAGGAGATTGTAGCAGAATAATCATTAGAGCATGTTGACGATCCCATAGCAAAAACATTTTGTACTAGAATACCAGTCGAAAATAGCAGTAGGGCAAAAACTAGAGTGAGAAAATAGTTATTGTGATAATTTCTACCCTCTTTTGTAGTCAAGCAATATCAATCATTGATCACCTTCAATTACATAATTGAGTATGCATATAATATTCTAGAAAATCAATATAGATGATTTATACTAAAATTTAATTAGAAAAAATAGATTATCTGAATAGATCTAAGCAATATCAAAAGATACCTCATCACTTGATTCTTGTTGTTAAAAGAATTGGATTTGGTATCATCAATTTTCTAATTTATTTACAGATTTGGGCACCATTATTTTTGTAGGCTGCTACAAAAGCAGCATTTGTGGCGTTTGCTGTCATCGTTCTTGAGGGATTTGTTGAACCAGTATCTACCCAGTGTGCAAAAATACAGTTTTGACTAGGTTCCATCGTGAATGTGTATCTTATGCCTGTCGTAGCGTTATAGTTTAATGTAGTATTTCCAGATGGTATCCAGTTACTACTCTGTGTAGCATTAACATACAGACCTTTAAGATAATTTCCTGTTGAATTTATTGCATTAAAGGTTAAAGTTGTAGAATTATGATTTAGAGCCTTTGCAAGCGACATCAAATAGGAAGATGTGGTATTATACGGGTTAGCAGTATTGGGATCACAAGGATGTGTTCCACCGCATCCAGGATTATCGGTTATGTACATGAAACCAACATAGTTTGAGTAATTACCTAATGTTGCATTGTTTGGAAGACCGCCATTAGTTGCAGTTTGATTCCATGAAATGAAGGAGAATTTACTCTTGTCATAGTATTCGTGCCAAGATTTGTTATGGTTGACACTGTCATATGCTGGTATACCCTTAAGATCTGGAGATATTGATGGTAACGAATCAGTTTCAAAAATAGTTAGATTATCAACAGTTCCATTGTAGCTTTGTAATGTATCAGCACCAGGGTTTCCAAACGAAAATGCAAGGTGTTTTGTATTATGGATATAATTTGTAATTGTTTTGTAAAAATTCTCATATCCAGATATTCCATTTGGCATTCCATCAAGAAATATTCCTTGGATGTTTGGATAGTTACTAATCCAAGCCGTAATATTACTTTCTACTTCAGATGTAGTTTGTGGATTAAAAAATGCAGGATCAGGATTACTCCATACATATCCCACCACAATTACGCCTGACTTTATTTGACCGTTTATTGCGTTTTGATAATCAGAAATAGAATTGCAGCTAGTAGGAAAATTATCACAGGGTCCACTATCAGGATTAGCTATGGCAAAGATTGGTACCTGAGTATAGTTACCTTTCGTATTATTAACAGATCTCCAAGTAGCACCGCCTCCGGAAGGATATACATACAACGGTATCAAAATTCCAGTATTAGCTGTATGTGAGGACTTAGATGTAGATGCCTTTATCTCAACTGCAGCATCGTCCCATAATTCACCACTACTTGCAGTCCAGCTACAGGTTACTTGTCCTGCTGTTGACATAGTTTTATTACTTGATGCGCCAGTAATTCCACTTGGCAAATTGGCATCCCATTGTTGCGTACATGTTGGAGAACTAAGTGTAGCACCACCATAGATTGACGGAAGGTCCAAGACCGTGCTGTTTGCATATGCTGCCGTTATAGATATTGTAGGACTACTAGAAGCAGTATTGTTGTTTACTGCAGTGGTGGGTATTGGAGTTGTCTGATCCACTCCAGAGAAGGAATATGTTCCAACTACAAATGGTGTATTACCACTCATGGTAACAACAAGATCTGCCGGAGTACTGCTAGGATTTTTCAGATACCAGAACTCGGCATCGTTATTATTAAATGAAGATACTGCTTGGGTTAGCGACGTGGTACCAAATTTGACTGAAGTTGCAGATTTGCTACTTGCAGTAACACCGACTACAAGCAGACGATTACTACTGGTTCCTGGACTAAATTTGTACATGGTTATTTTAAATGGTGATGATACTCCGTTTCCTGCGGTGGTACTCTTGCTGTTTAATACAATAGGTGTTGTTGCTGATGCAGCACCTGATGCTTTAACTTCTATTGCAGAATCATCCCAACCATTACCGGTTCCACTTGCAGTCCAGCCACAGGTTACTGCTCCCGGTGTTGTCTGGGTTTTATTACTTGATGCACCAGATACTTGATTTGTAGTAACGGTGGCATTCCATTGTTTTGTACATGTTGGAGATCCAAGTGTTACACCTCCCCATATTGCTGGCGAGTCTAAAACTACACTATTTGCATATAATGTGTTTAGTGATATGGTAGGATTACCAGAGCTCCTGTAAAAGGTAGCAGTTGTCGGTATTGGATTTGTTTGGTCTACCCCAGAGAAGGCATATGCACCAATTACAACTCCAGTGGAACCACCCATTGTTACGACAATTTTTGCAGTTCCGTTAGGATTTTTGAGGGACCAAAATGCCGTATAATCATTATGAAATGAACCTGTTGCTTGGGATAGTGCTACTCCTCCAAATGTGACAGAACTTACAGACTGGTTGTTTGCTTCTATTCCAACTACAAGCAGACGGTTACTGCCTGTGCCAGCATTAAAGCTTGCAAGCGTGATTTGAAACGGTGATGCTGTTAATTTTGACGAGTTTGAGCTGACACTGTTTAGTGTGATTCCGCCAGTAGCAGCTGCACTTGGGAGCAGTGGCGGCAAGTTTAACGGAAGTGCTTGTATGACCGGTACAAGTGCAAGCAAGACTATAACTGAAATGGAAAGTAATTTGGAACTATATTTCCGCATTTGCATACATAACAATCTAATGTATAAATCATTTAGGGACTTTCAGTACTAAGAATCTTCTAGAAGATTGTTAATGTCGTGATCGAACAATTAATACAAATTATTCTCATATCATGATTACATGTTTTAATAGATAAAATTTTGAATTGTGTTTTACTAGTAAGATCATAGTAACTATATGAATATCATATCATCATATTGTTACATAACATTACTACGTAACATTTTTACATAGGTACCGTACACTAAGCGTACGCCAAGACAGAGAGGCAAACAAGAGATCATTTTCGAAATACTCGAGCGTATCACCATCCCAGGCACTACAAAATCAAAAATAAAATATATGGTAGGTCTCTCTTATCAAACACTAGAATACTATCTTGATTATTTGCTGAAAAGTCAAATATTGTTCTACAATATGAAATCATCAACATATCACATCACAGAGAAAGGAAACAAGTTTTTGCGCCTGCATCTAGAAACAAGTGAGTTATTTGAATGTCCATTATATGAATAAGTTCAGACCCATTTAGGGGAATTGTGTAGTTGGTTCGAGGCCCCATTTTTAGGTTTAATCTTGGTAAGACCCATACCATTACGGAAACAATTCTCAGACCCACTTAGGTATAAAAAAAATTAAATTTTATCTTCCTTTGGTTGATTGTGATTTCGTTTGAAAGTGTTCTCTGCAATAAGATGAGAAATGCGCGGAGGATCTGGTCCCACATGAAATGATCGTGCCTTGTCTTCTATTGCAATATCAGCTTTTGTGATACGCTCATGTTGTCGCAGATGTTCAGTCCAAGATTCTGAAATAAATGTCTCAACGTAACGATTTGGATTTTCAACATCATGGAATAATCCCCAGTTTATTGCACCATCACGCAATCGTAGAGAACGAACACCATGCATGACAGACTCGAACTCGTGTGAGTTTCTCTCATCAATGTTGTATTCAATTTCGACCAGTACCACTCCATCCTTGTGCTCATCAATGTCAATCTCAACATGTGGCATAGCCCAATGCAATGAGGGGGTAAAATCCACATCAGTATGTGGCTTTAGTTTGTAACGAGTGGAAGCAACCAAACCAACTAACAATCCAATTGATGCTGCAAATAATGCAATTGGGATGCCCCAAATTTCTGCAACAATTCCCCATACAATACTGCCAAGTGCCACTCCACCCCAATACACCATCTGGTGAACAGAGACCACACGTGTCTTTACCCAGGAAGTTACGGAATTGTATGCAACAAAATTCAAGCTAGATGTTACAATAATCAAGGCAGTTCCAACTGTAAACACTCCAATGAATACAGTGATGACACCATGTTGAAATGACAAGACACCTAATGCAGTTGCATACAAAATTGTTGCACCTATGACACGTTTTTCTATAGATATTTTCTGTAGCCTGGGCACTAGGATCAAACCGCTTATCAGACCACCAATTCCAAATGACCCCACTAGAATTCCAAATAGAATAGAGTTTGTACCTGTTTGATTACGAACTAGAAGAGGCAAGAGTGATACCACAGAACTTGCACAAATTGTAAATGCAAAATCGCGAATAAAGAGTGAACGTACATGTAATGAATGTCGCATGTATCGTAATCCAGTACGTATAGCACCTATTACTTGCTCAGGAGGTAAGAGATTACGTTCAGATGGTTTCTTCCATTTATGAAGAAATACAATTATCCCAACAAAGGAAAATGCATTGAGTGTAAATACTGCCCATGGTCCTATTGCATCAACTACTAGACCACCAAGAATTGGACCTACTGCAAGACCGGTGTAAATTGCTACACTAAATAATGTCATTGCAGCAAGGGCTTTTTTCTTTGGTACAATTTCAGTTTGAACTACAATATTGACAGGCAAGCTCATTGCATTACCAATACCTAACAGGAAAGTAAAGACAAGAAGAACAGAAGACGTTGCATATCCACCAAAGGTTAGAACGCTCAAAGTTATTGCTACTGCAAGCGAAAAATATTGTGTAGCAAGAAAGAGTTTTCGCCTATCAATTATATCTGCCAGAGCCCCGGCCGGAAGTGCAAATAAAAATATCGATAAACTTGTAACCATCTGCAAAAGAGAAATGACAAAAGGAGATGGTGCAAGCGATGTCATGAGCCAACCAGATCCTACAGTTTGCATTGCAGCACCAATGTCTGATGCAAACATTGTAATCCACAGGAATCTATACAGAGTATCTTTTAGAGGACTGGTAGATGTAGAAGATGTATTTGTCACAGGATATCACACACAGACAACATTGCATAAATCAAATGTATAAACTAGTTCGTTCCAGTTTTTTATTGTTAAAAAGATACAAGTTTTGAAATTAGCGAGACATTCATGTAGGTTTTATCTTTCTTTTTTGTTTACACGTAGGACAAATTGGACCATAGTCAAGTTGCTTGCTAAAGATTACTTTTTTGCAATCAAGACAATAATAGACTGGCAAGAGTTTTCTAAATTTGATTGATTCCAGAGAACAATTTTAGCATTTCAAAATATACATGACTAGAAATTTGACTAGAATGGATGTTCCAGGCACAAAAATGCCAACTCTAGACTACGCCAACTTCGTGCAGAGTAATCAAGCCATTATCATCAACTAGTTCTTTAATTTCAGGCAAAACTTTTTCGAGTTTTTGTAGTTCATCTATGACCTCAATAACAAGAGGCATGTTAATCGATATTCCTTCTATATGAGTAGTAGAATCTCCCCTTTTACCATATCCACCCATACCTGTCCATATTGTTGCACCAGATATTGATCCTTTTTTTAATATTTGAAGTATTAGAGACTGGACACGTTTTCCTTTTACAGTATCATTTTTCTTTATCCTAATTACAAGTGACCACATTTTTACCAATCTCATTTCAACGCTCCAAGTATCACACTTGTCAAGGCTCTCCCTCCAAAGATTGCAGCAAGTGACAAGCCAACATTTGCAAGTATTGTTATCATCACTAATGAATACTGCTTGGCATCTATTAGATTAGCTGATTCCAAAGCAAAAGATGACATTGTAGTAAGCCCTCCACAAAATCCCATAGCAATTAGCAATGCATATTTTTGATCTAAATTCCATTGTTGTGAAAGTATTGCAAATGAACCAAGTATGAAACTACCAATTACATTTACAATCAAAACATTGACAGGTAATGCTCCAATCAATAATGTAGATTTTGTCATACCATATCGTAGAAAAACTCCGGCCATTCCACCCGTTGCCAGAAATATTACTTCAATCATTTTCATAGTATGCGATTAGCACTAGAGTCTATTATCTGTGAGTGTACTATAAAGTTCGGCATAGGTTCTAGTGATTTATTTTCACAAGTAATACTATTTCTGCCATTCATACATTCTGTTAAGAATTTCTTTATGCCATATTTACCATATAATACTACATAGCAATTCAGACAATATCTTTTACTTGATCGCCCAAATACAACATCTCCCTTCTTGTGCCATGCAGTACATTTTGGACATTGTCCATAATGATCCTTATCTTGGATTTTTTTTCTAACGATGTAAAGAAACTTTTTTCTGGTAAATCTCATCAGATACCAACCTGAGGTCATTAAGGAAGAAAAAATTGAGGAATCATACCAAATCATTTGTCATCCTCAAATCTATCTGCCCAGTGTTTCCGGGTTTCATATTCAACTGGACCGCTATAACCAACAACTTCATTCTGTCTATTCTTTACACTCTTTGATACCCTACTACTCCACCAAAATATGCCTACAGCTATTACAACTGCAAATGCGGCCATAGAATAGATCACTTGAGCAGAATAATTTCCAGTAGACGATATTCCACTACCTTGTGGTGGTTGAGGGCTGGCACCAAAGTATTCAATACCATTGATATCCGTCACTGCTACATAACCATCAATCTGTATGCTAGCAGAGCTTGCTCTCTCAGTATAGCTTACTGGATAATCAACATCTGCTTTTAAATCCGAATTTTTGACAATCGGAAACATTGTTCCCTCACTTATGTTACTTTCACCAGTTGCATATGTAGAGACAACTATTTTTTGTCCATGATATCCAAGATCACTTGAATCAGCAATAGTATATGCAGGATCAAACAAGTGCTGCCATTTTGATATTGGATCGCTCATGAGATCATTTGATGACATTAATGGAATCTCAAACAAGTTTTCTGCATTAGACCCTTGTAATTTGCTGTAAATATCTGGTAGTTGTTTTTTGATAAAATCAATAGGAGAGTTGATATCAAACTGACCATAATTTGGAACATTCACCAATACAGGAGTCTGTATGGTTAATCCTCTCCATTGAGTATCAAGTATGGCAGCACTATCACTAGTGGCAGGCCGTAACACATAGTTTGATACTGTTGGAACAAATATTATCTTGTAATCTATACGCGCTTGGCTGTCACTTGGATATACTGTTGCTTCATAAGTAATGTCAGCATCAGTAATATTTGAGGCGCTTTTGAGGGTTCCAATAATTTCAGAATCAAGATTTTTGATAAGAGATTTTTTGATAGGATCAGATGGGTCAACATGAAATGTCATTGTTATATTTTTGCCATTCAACATGCTCTTGATTTCTCCACCTTGTGAGTAGTCAATCACATATGTTCTTTCAAATTGAAATGATGGTTTTGCAGTGACGGACGTGGTGCTAAGTTGTGCAACAAAGTCCACTGCATGTACAGGAATTATGAGCCCAGTAATTACAACAATGGCAAGTGCCAGCAGGCATGCTAGATTCTTGTACCAACCCAATTTTGGTTTTTTATTTTTTGTGTTCATTTGTCTACCTATTTAATTTCCATTAGGTAGACATTATCAGCACCATTCTTGGGCAGTTTAGGAGTTTTATTCCAAGGCTAATGTCATAGCCTTTCTTATGTGTGGTACATGATACTTTTAAGGCTTTTCTGTTCAAATTTCATCATTTTTACGAGTCAAAATCTATACATTAGAAAAATAGATCAATGTGAAACATGATGAATTCTTCTCAATGTCATCATTGCGATAATTGCAATTATCACACCTATTGTAGATGATGCAAGGAAAGAGCCCACATAGTATAAAATTTCATGATGAAGATAAGCTTCTGATGTGTGCATTTCAATTAAAAAATTTATCACAAATGATACAATCGTAGCAACCCAATATACTAGAAGAAACAAGATTTTGTTGTTCATTTAGGTTTGCTCTCCATACCGTTAGCAAAACGTTCATTTTTTTCTGCAAAATCTGAGACAAGTTTCCTGTCATGATCTTCTAACCGGTTGAATGTATCTTTAACACCCATTCCCATATGATATGCGAATTCAGATTGTAGATCTGCAAAATCAAATATGTTTTTCTTCATATTTTCTTTTAAACTGTAAAAAGAAAATCCAATACAATATCCCAATTTAGATGCAAAAAATGAATTATTTTTTGCAAGATTAATTAGATATGACATTATTTTTATTGTAATCAGTCCCAAGTGATTTCCCAGACTGTAGCAAAATTGTACTGTAAGTTCTGGATTTGATTCGCACAATTTCATTAGAACTCGTTTTGTAGATTCAGACGAATTTGCAAACTTCCATCCAGAGCCTTGTCCAAATGCTCTTGCAAATACTTTGTTAGTATTTGTAAATTCTATTACGTCACATTGTACCTTGTAGCTTAATCTATCAAAGATACTGCCATAATAGAAACCGATTTCATAATCGGTTTCAGGATCAAGCCCTACAAAAGCAAGTTGTGAACCTTTTGATTTTTTTGTATTCATTTGTCTACCCATTGTTTTCAATTAGGTAGACATTATCAGCACCCATTTTAGGAGCGGTTTAGGATTATTCCAAGGCTAATGTCATAGCCTTTCTTTACTTGAACAGTATTACTTTTAAGGTTTGACACTTCTTGTTGAAAAAAATCATCAAAGCAGAGAAATATCCTCATCAGTGTTGATCTAATATGAAGATACAAACCCAGTACATCATACCAGGAATAATCCTGATTGCAGGCACTATCATTATTTCATCATGGATGTATTTGATAACACCAAGACTAGAAAATGATCTAGAGAAATTTTCACAACTTGATTTCTATGTAGGTAAATCAAGCATAGTAGATGCAATAGGGGATAAGATGCCGGATCCTACTACCATATACGTAATATACAATCAACAATCAAGTCCGGTAAACTCTACCACGGTACAAGTTAATGGGTCGTTCAACATTTTTGATGCTGCAACGGACAAGAAACTATGGGATTCCAACAGTACTAACCTTGTTGATAAAAATACTGGCAAATTCATAAAGCCTGCCAATACATATTTCCGTTTTCCACAAAATACACAAAAACAAAATTATCTAGTATACCTATACTCGGGCTTGGATGCACAACCGTTTACATTTCAAGAAGAGACTATGATTGACGGTCTAAAAGTTTACAAGTTTTCATGCAAACTTACGTCTGATTTATCAGATTCATATCCACAATTTCAGCCAAAGACAATCTTGTCAGACTATACATGTAATTCATGGGTAGAACCAACCACTGGAAATGAAGTGATGTACCAAGAAAATTGGATGGATTATACAGTTCAAGATGGCAAAAAAATTCCAGTAGCCGTAGGTTATACCCACACTGCTCAATATGCTCAAGAGATCAATGTTGCAGAGACAAAAGAGAAAATGTATCTTTTTAACGTTTATGAAAAAATAATACCAATACTTTTTGCAGTCATACTTGCAAGTATTTGTGTTGGTATAGTTGTATATCAAAAACAAAAACAGAAAATTGCTGAAGCCAGATTAAGAAAAGAGAAAGATGAGAAATTTGCCATAGTAGGGCTCTTGTCCTCAAGACTTGCACATGACATAAGAAATCCACTAGCCGTAATCAAGAATGGACTTGCATTATTAGAGCACGAGATAAAGGACCAAAAAAGCATAGAACGATTCAACATGATAGACAAGGCAATTTTGGCAATTACACATCAAATTGATGATGTAATGGATTTTGTTAGAAACAGACCTCTAAATCTCAGTGAAAATGAAATCATATCAATAGTCACTAGATCCGTCAAATCGCTGATTGTTCCAGAAGGAGTAACAATTACCATAGAACCTTCAGACATCAAGGTAAAATGTGACTCAAAACAGCTTGAAACCGTATTCAACAATCTCATAACAAATGCAATTGAATCAGTTGGCGAACGGGGCACCATAATAATTCGTGTCAAACAAGTACAGAATTTCATTCACGTTGAGATTCAAGATTCAGGACCAGGCGTACCTTTGAATATAATGGATAAAATATTCGAGCCTTTGTTTACAACAAAACAGATTGGAACTGGACTAGGATTAGTATCATGTAAAAATATCATTGAACAACATGGAGGAAAAATTATTGTGCGCAACAATCCCACAGTATTTACTGTAAGCATACCAAAGAATATCTGAGTAAAAATTTCACAATAGAGGTATCAGAAAGTAATCAGTGGTTATCTGAAGAGACTAGGCAACAGTTGATTCTACCAGATTCTTTGGATTTTTGTTAAACTTACCTACAATGTATTGTACCTTGTCGTCTCCTTCTGGCATTGGATTTGCGCATTTGCCACATTTTGGCAAAATAACTTGTGCGTCACAATCAATTTCACCTATGAATCTGTCACAGTTTGAGCAGTGAACTGATTTTTTATCATATATATTCATGATATAATATGGTCGCCGACACTATTAAGGGTGGCAGATGTTTTTCATCAAATGCAAAATAGTTCAGATGTCAACTTGTTGTTACAAAGCTTTGACATTATCTGTTAAATGCCAGATGTGAGATAACAAATCATGTCATATTCAGACTGGATGCCATTTAACAAAGAAAACATACACAAGGCCCCAATCAAAGCAGGAGTCTATTTTCTTGGCTCTGAACATGAAACAACATACATCGGTGCAAGCCACAACATCCATGAAAGATTAGCAGAACACCTGAATTCTGTAGATGCATGCATCAAAGGTACAATCTCATTTTGTTATCATGAAACGCTATTTCCAGAAGCAGAGGAAGAGAAACAGCTTACAGCATTCCAGTATGAACACGGAAGATTGCCTAAATGCAATAAATCAAAATAAACAACAACCTACACAAACATAGAATCGTTCAGATAACCTCAAACTACATTTTCATCTATCTGCATCAAGATTGACTTCCTTTTCACTTGGGCTTGTTTTTTAATTTAAATTGCTCTTCTTTCCAATGTGTTCTTTGATCTATTACGATTAATTTTTCATCTTCCAACGCAGTTCTCTCTTCTACGGTCAGATTAGTTTCATGAAGTAATTTGACTAGTCGAAAAATTCTATCGTTGAAGACTTGAACGGACTCATTCACAAAATCTTCGTATGAATCCATGATTGTTGACCTATTTTGCAGTCTTTACTTTTGCAAGCTCTTCAGTAGCAATCATTTTTTCAGACTCGTACATGGTCCTTTGTAGCTCACTAAGATTTGGATCTTTGAGTTTTGCATCTACTTGATTGAGTCGTTCCTGGTAGAGTTGAATAGATTTAGCCATTGCTTCTTTCTTGTTCACAGTAAATCTGAGATTAAATCGGTGATTTAGCAATATCTATTTGTCATAAATACTGCCAACTACTTATTCTAATGTAAAAAAGAAGATTGTTCCAGAAGAATTTTGAGGCCATCTTAAAAATTACTTGTACCAAATACAAGTGAATTGCAAGACATTACCCATGAGACAAAAGATCCACAAAATGTCTCACTTGATGCAATCAACGCACTATACGATGAAGGCAATCTCCTCTTGTGCATGGAGAAATACGAAGAAGCATTAGTGTGCTATGATAGGATTTTGGAAATATCTCCATCTTCTAAAAGAGCAGCAGGCTACAAGGGATTGGCACTTTTCAAGTTAAAAAGACATGCTGAAGCTTCACAGTGTTATGAAAGAGCATTAGAACCCCAGAAAGAAAACTGAAATACTACACATTTCAGATAACTCTAAAATACAATTTATCGAACTTGATTGTTTTCAATCAACTCAGATCAAGACATACAGATCATTTTCATATATAGCATAGTTCATCATAGACATCATAGTTAGATCGATTGTCAAAAGTTGTTAAATTATAATTGATCAA